>JBFWSB010000032.1:0-20111 GCA_050248595.1 Kapaibacterium sp. (SeqCode) | reverse complement strand
CGACCAGACTTCTCCGGTGGTCCGGTATCTGCTGGCGCACCTGATTGGCCACCGGCAGCAAACCTGACTCCACACGCTGAGGGTCTCGGCTCTTGGACCGAAGCCGAATTTACGACCGCGCTGCGGTTAGGGAAGAGCAAAGATGGGAGAGCCTTGAACCCGGAGGCGATGCCTTGGGGGACAACTGCCTTGATGACCGATGATGATATGCACGGAATGTGGCTATACCTGAGAACGGTTCCAGCGAAAGAGACGGGAACGTAATTCTCCCCTCACTCGCATGATAGGGGGATCAATAAATGGAGGAGGGAGTAGTTTTGTGGGAATAATGTCCATTTTTAACAAGGTTCTCTTATCTTTGCGGCGCATTATTACCAAATCATAACATGCGGAGGCACTATCGTATGAGTTTCAGACTACTGAATCGTTGGGGAGCAGCAACACTTTTACTTGCCACACTAACATTTGCCGGGTGTAGTGAAGACCCAGTAACACCAGAGGACAAGAGTGGTACATTTGCTACGGCTTCGCAAGACCTTGGCAATGGATCGGCCAAACTCTTCGTGACGTTGGATAAGGATGGCGATCCGACCGAGGTTGGTCTCAGAATTACTGAGGATGCCTTGCAAGGGTTGCCAGATCAGGAAGCGCCGGTCACACTCTGGTTCAACATCCCTTCGCAAGGATCAACCACCGTTATCAACCACGTCTCTCTGGACTGGAACGGACATGGCCACGAGCCAGCAATGATCTTTGACGTTCCTCACTTCGACATGCACTTCTACATGATGACCGAAGCGGAACGGTTGGCGATTGATCCGGCTCTCACAGAGAAGGTAGAAAACGTTCCAGACGCAAAGTACATTCCAGCCGACTACGTTACACCTCCTCCAATTGCGGCGGTTCCACAAATGGGCGTTCACTGGATCGACTCAAAGGATGCCAGTATTACTCCGGGGAACTTTACGGAGGTGATGATCTTCGGATCGTGGGACGGAAATCTGACCTTTATCGAGCCGATGATGACCAAGGCTTGGCTCGACACGAAGCCAACGCTTGAGGAGCTTATCAAGCTACCAGAAGCCTATCAGAAGAATGGTTTCTATCCAACTACCTACAAAGTCTCGTTCGACACCACAACCAACGAGTACGTAATTACGCTCGGCGGAATGGTAGAACGGCAGGCATCGTAACGAGAATCTTCTCCGAAGATATCTTGCTATAGAAATGAAAACCGGAAGTCGATAAACTCGGCTTTCGGTTTCTTCTTTTTAGATGAGGTGAGTAGATCTATTCTATCAGATCATCCACACCTAATTGTAGGTTACTGTTCCCGTCCCACGAATATCAGGGCTTCCCGGTTCCGCTGCGTTAGCTCTGGCTCTCGATAAATATCCTTTAACTATGTTGAACAGAGAGGTTGGCCCACTGACTTTGCTGATTGAGGTCACCCTGCCGTCAGACTTTACAACGTAGCTGAGGGTAACCGTTCCATCTTGACCGGGAAGACGTTTCGGGATTACTGAATGGGGAGAGACGATCCAACTTCTCCCAGCCCCGAGGCCAAAACCGCTGGCCGAACCTTTGCCACTTCCACCGGTTGGGGTTGTTCCCTCTCCGTCAGGTTTCCCCTTCGCGGCGTCAGTTTGTCCGTCGGTATCACTGTTGTTTGACGTTGGGGTAGAACTGGAGTTTTCTGTCTCCGTCTGTTGAGATTGTTCGTTCGATGTCTTCTCCTTCGGTTCGTAAATCTTGTCAGGAGACTTTGACGTAGTTGTTTCTGTCGGCTCTGTTTGGGTCTCCTCCACCTGTTGTTCGGAAGTGCTCTTCTTCCCTCCATCTACCTCACCTTGCGGCGTTGGTCCAACCGGTGCGTTCACATTCGGGTCGCCTCCACCCCCCCACTCAATCAAGGTCAGTTCATCAGGTTCTGTTCCTGGAGAGCAAGTAATCAGGAAGAGTGGGAGGAGAAGTGCAGCGTGGAATATAATCGTGGCAAACAGAGAGTTCTGTCTGTTCTGTCTATCGAACGATGTCTCCGGTATCTCAAGTTCACGTTGTTTCTTGCTCATATCACATCTCTCAGGTCGTTAAGCAAACGCTTCAAAAATTTTCAACGCAGCAAGTGCACAAATCAGATCTTACTTCTTCTTCTCAGTTGCTAAGAAGAACCGGGTTGCTCCGGCTCCTTTGATAATGTCCAACATCTCTACAACTGTGCTGTAGCTGAGCGATTGATCTGCCCGGAGAACCACAACTGTTGCTACTGTTGTGTCTGCGGTAATTGCTGTGGAGATCAGGCTCGGTAGCTCTGCCTTGGTTATCTCCTTTCCGTTGAAGGCAATCGATCCATCCCCCTTCACACTCACGTCAACCCGTAAATCTTGATGCTGCTGCGTGTTCGAAGCCTCAGGGAGAACAACGTCGAGTCCTTTCGTTGTGACAAACGAGCTTGTTAGCAAGAAAAAGATCAACAGCAACATCACGATGTCGGTCAGCGACGAGAAGTTGAAGGCGGAGAGGTAGCCCGAATCTTGTGAGCCGGAAAACTTCATAATGTCTTTCCTCCATCTGGATACTCCCGCTCGGCGGCTGTGATCGAGGCTTTAGAGCGACCTTCTGCTGGCAGTTCTTCCTCAATTACGTCGAAGATTTCTCGTGCTTGGTTCTCCAGTTTGCTCACTACCCCTCGGATCATCCCGTTCAAATAGTTATATCCGGCGAAGGCGGGGATACCGACAATCAGACCAAAGACGGTTGTGTAGAGTGCCTGCGAAATTCCGTCGGCCAACACGTCTGCACTCACTTGTCCTCCCTGTGCGGCAATCTCTTGGAACGCAATCGCAATACCGATTACTGTTCCGAGAAAGCCGAGAAGTGGAGCAACGCCCGCCACAGTTGCGAGGATCCCCATATAGCGTTCTAACACGTTCATCTCGGCTCGCCCTTGGTCTTCCATTGCCTGCTGTACGCGGCGGTAACCACGGTGGACTTTTACCAATCCGGAGTTAATGACTCGCGCAATCGGAATGTCGTAACGTGAAGCGTAGAGGAGAGCACTCTTGATGTCTCCTACGCGAATGAAGTCGCGAAGCTGGCGGGAAAAACCTTCCGGCATCTCTTGAGCACGCCGCAGAGCCATCACCCGTTCGATGATGATGTAGACGGCTATGAGAGAGCAGAGAAGGATTGGATACATGATCCATCCACCCTGCGTGAAAAAGCTGATAAGATTCATAGTGTCAGTTGAAAATTCAAAATGCAAAATTAAAAATTCAAAAAGAGAAGATGGCAGATAGCAGCAAACAGGGACGAAGGTGGTGCTCAGTTTTCAGCAAACCACGCTTTACACAGACTCCGGGTTTTGAATTTTTAATTTTGACTTTTGCCTTCCTCAAAACCGTGCTCTCGCTCCAACTCTTAATTCCAGCCCCGGTGCTTCATAGTTTTGCCACCACTGGTAACTCTGTGCCAGAAGGTTTGTGACCTCGGCGAAGAGACTCACGTTCGGATCGTTGGTGAGGCGATACTCAGCACCACCGCCAAGCAGAAACTGTGGGTCGATTGTCCGTTCAATTCCGGCAGGCAACGTAGTGAAGTCAGATGTGATGTTTTGCTCACCGACAAAGTTGAGTGTGCCGAAGATGTGGATTTCGTCGGTCAAAGAGAAATTGACTCTCCCCTCTGCCTCGATTGTTGAGTGCATTGGTAGTTGCTCGTCTGTTACTTCGTCAACCGAGTTTGCTATCGTCAATTCTCCGAAGAGGGCAATCTTCTCTCCGACTGTGGCGTTCAAGCCTCCACGCACCCCAACTGTTCGGGAATCTCTGTGACTCCAGCGCAACTCACCCGCTTCCCCAACAAGCGTTACTACCGGCCTGTTTTCACTCTTCTCAAAAAATGCTTCCCCCTCTATATTAAATTTTCCTGCTGTCAGCCGGACTCCTCCTCCCCCTCGAATCAAGACTTTTTCAGGGCGGAGTGTGATCTCTCGGTTGACGTAAGAGGCTTGCATGATTCGGGAACGATAGGATGGTGCGCGAAGCTCCGGGGCAAAGCGTCCGAAAATTGCAAGGTTCTCACTGACTTCATATCGAATAGCACCTCGGGGCATTAGTAGAGTTGAGGAGCCGCTGTCGGAGAACCCGCCGTGGGCAATTATTCCGCCAGCCGTAACGAAGAGGCCGGGGGAAGGACTCCACTCTACCATACCGGATGCTTCAACAAAATCTGGATTGCTCGTGATTGTGTCGTAGTCGAGTGATGTAGACTGATAGCGAACTCCCGCGCTGACGTTCAGTGAATCGTTCCCTAAGCGGAAGTGCGCACCGAAGGTAGGAGTCAACGCAGAGACTTTGCTCGCAACTCCCAACGTGTCGTCGTTCAAGGAGACTGATTCGACGGAGAGGTTGACTTGATAGTCGAATGTCGCATCGGTCTCGCTTGCCATGCCGAGATCGAGATCGAAGATCGACCGTGTCCGGTCGAACGGTGCGACGCTGTTCCCATAGAGCTTGTAGCTATCGCTTCCAAAGCTGATGCCGAGGCCAGCCCGTGCCTTGCCGGGAGAGGGGAGCTGTCCCGGAATCTGATATTCAAGGTGGCCGTCAAAGAGAAGGCTTGAAGCTTCGGCTCCCTCGACATGTCCAGCGGTTGAGCCAATGTCGAGAAGTCCGCGTCCATTCCATCGATCAACTGCATACTCAAGGCTCACCCCTCCTCGCGGCGAAACGTACGTCCCGATGCTCCCCTCCACATTAACCACTAAAGGATCGTCGAACTCACCATACACCGGGAGTCTTCCCCCATCACCCTGTAGGTTTGTGATCCGTTCACCGAAGATGAGCGTATCCCCCGGTAGAAGTGCGTAGAGTGTTGTGTCGAAGACTTCCCCTTTGCGTGCGGGGGGGAGAACAATGGGAGGGGGACCACTTTCACCCTTGAAAACGAACTCTTCAACGCCTTCTTCTGGTTCTCCTCGATCCTGCGCGCTGAGTGGCAGCGTTATCAGCAGCATTAACAGGGGAATGGCAAGAACGGTTGCTATGTACTGGATCGTTTTCTGTATTGTCTTCACACTCTTCACTCTTGGTTCAACATGTATTCTTCTGCACATTAGGGGAGCCTACCGCCTACGTTTCAGTTGAGCAATGCGGGCTTCGGCCTCTTTTCTCAGCGTTTCATCCTCAGTCGTATCGATCAGCAGTTGGTAGGTGGTTATTGCCTCTGCTGTGTTGGTTAACTCTTCGTAGAGGCTTCCAAGCTCAAGTAATCCTGGCTCTGTGTACTCAGGATAATCTGTAAACTCTTCGGTTAGGCGGCGTAAGTCGGCCAGTGCCCCAGAGAGATCGTTGACACTCCTAAGAATCTTGCCTCGCAACAGGAGTGCTTCAGCAGCGGCGTAGTCCCGACGCCGAGAGGTTACTGATGCAAGGACTTCAAGAGCCAAATCGGTGCTATCCTGAATCCAGTAGATTTCCGATAGTGAGATTCTGCTGCGATCAACAAAGAGGTCCGTTCCATCTTCTGAAGCTAAGGAGTCAATAATCAACCGGAACTGCTCGATTGCAGTAAGGGTGTCGCCAAGTACAAGGCTTGCCTTCCCGGCTCCATAGCGTGCTTGATTGATATACTCTGACTCACCAAAGCGTTGGGCAAACAGAAGGAAATCACGGCGTGCTTTTTCGTAGTCCTCTTCAAACATCCGAAGTTCAGCCATAGCAATTAAGGAGAGGAGGGCGGCATTGCTTGAGCTGTATGTGCTAACCACTCTCTCGTATGTTGCAATCGCTTCTGGAACATCTCCAGAATACTCCATCCCTTTGCCAACCTGATACCACGCATCGGCTACCAGCGGACTCTCAGGATAGTCGGCAATCAATTTGCGGAAGATTGAGTCGGCCTTCGCGTATTCACCATTGTCGAACCAGATTACCCCTTTCTTGAACGTGATAGAGTCAGCAGCAAGTCGACTCGGGTTTTGTTCGACAAAGGTGCTGATAATCTCCACTGCCTCAGGCCCTCGCTCCATCGACTCAAGTGCGTAGCGAAGTCCTTCAATTGCGTCGACGACAACTGGACTGTTCGGATATTGGTCGAGAACCATGCGATACCAGCCGAGTGCTGTCTCGTATTCACCCAAGTTATACCACGCATCACCCAATGTGAAGTATGCGTTAGGACGGTATTCACTCTCGGGATACTCTCTCAGAAATCGTTCCAGTTCGATGATTGTTAAGGAGTCGTTCCCTCCTCGATACCACGTTGCCCCAATCGCATAGGCGTAGTCGTCAACGCGATTAGATTTCGGATATCGCTTCACAAGGTCGCTATATGTGGCCACGGCGCGAGCGTAATCGCGCATCTCCACAAATGCCTCGGCAAGTCTTACCCGTGCCTCCTCTGCGCGTGCTCCCGATCCAGCTTTCCCCCCAACCGATTCGTATGTGGCAATTGCTTTGTCGTACTCCCTCAGGAAACGATAGGCGTCAGCCATTCGGATGATCGCCTCCACCACGTTATCGTCATCTGGATAGGTGTCGACAAATTTCTGGAAAGATGGAATCGACTCACGGAACTTCTTCTGCCGAAACTCCGTCCAGGCAACACCATACATTGCCTCGGCTCGGTATCGTGATTTCGGCCAATTGGCTACCACCTCGCTGTAGAACTTCTCTGCCTCGTCGATCGTGCCATCTTGGTAGAGTGCCTCGGCAAGCCAGAAGGTTGCCTCGTCGATATTTGCTCCATCTGGGTAGTGGGAAACGTATGTCCGAAGTCGGTCGATTGCGCTGTTGAAGCGTCCGACATAGTAGAGCATCACCCCTTCGCGGTAGAGGGCGTGGCTAACTAACGGGTCGGTACTATCCCCAAGCTTCACAACGCGAGAGAACGAATACTGTGCGTTGTCGAACTGGCGAAGGGCGGCATACGACTCACCCAACAAGTGGAATGCTTCGATACGGACATCACTTTCGGGGAACTGGCGTGCGGTAATCATCAAGTAGCGACGGGCAGAGTCGTAGTTTCCACGGCGGTAGTGGATGCGCCCGAGAACGTTGTAGGCGTTGTCGCTGAAAGATTCGTAGGGGAGTCGCCAGACAAGTTCGTGGAGTGAGGCCATTGCTGCTGCGGTATCTCCACGGGTGACGTGGATTGCGCCGATTTGGTAGAGAGCAGCCGCCGCCAACGAATCGTTCCCCTTCGTCAAGGTCTGAAACGTTGCGATAGCATTCGTATAGCGGCGAGATTGAAGTTCTGACCACCCGAGACCATAGCGCACCGAACGAATTCGCTCGCTTTGAGGGAACGTGCGGAGGAATTCCGTGTAGAGGTTGATCGCCTTCTCATCTCTGCCGAGTGCTGCGTTCGATTCAGCTTCGTAGAAGAGAAGTTCTTCGCGTTGACGATCCGTTCGTGGGGTTAGGCTGGAGAAGAGAGTCAGAGCCGACTCGTGATATCCACTACGTGCTTGGTTAACGCCGAGGCGCAACTGTGCGTCGAGTGCTACATCACTCTCCGGGAACTCTTCGACTAATCGACGGTAGAGTTCTCCTGCCTCCTGATATTCTCCATGTCCCTCCTTGATCCAAGCGGAGAGGTAGAGGGCATCGTCAGTGAACTCGTGTTGATTACCTTCGAGTGAACGGTCGGCCAACTTTTCGGCCAGATCCAAACTATCCTCTTCAGCCGCCATGCGGGCAAGCCAGTAGTAGGCTTCATCCTCGCGGTCACCTTTCAGCCGGACGATTTCTGCAAAGGAGCTTCGGGCTTCGGTTCGGTTGTTCTCTCGCCAAGCAGTGATGCCACGTCGGTACATTACCTCGCCAGCGCGGGGATCGTTCGGGTAGAGGAGAAGAAATCGTCGGGCGGCGTCGAGTGCTGGGTAGTTCCGGTCAACCTCGGCATTCGCTTCGGTGAGAAGGAAGAGTGGAGAGGAAAAGTTATCTCCCGGAGCGGCTGAGTCAATCAGTCGATTCAGATGTTCGATGGCGAGCAGATATTCCCCTCGTTCAATCAGAACAGTTGCCTCACGAGTTCCTTCCTGCAACGACCGATTCCCTTCGGTGCGAGGCTGTGCCACAAGGGAGAGCGGAAACAGTATGAGCGTGAGGATACAAAGTCCCCTTTTCTTTACCACAGAGAGCGTCTTGATAACTATCGGATGTTTATGGTGCTGAAGACTGGTACAACGAATCATGTCTGGCTGCAAAGATACAAAACCGTAAGGCCTTTTGCGCCCCGGATGGTGACGATAGGTTTAGGGAAATGCAACAAGGGGTTGAATGAGTTTATAGAGTGTGTAGAGAGGAGAGTTCATAGAGTATGCCACAGTAGGGTTTAGGTTTGCGTTGGAATGTGAGGGGTAAGTCTACACAAGTCGAGAGTTAAGGGGTCGAGAGTCTGTCGTATTTCGATAGATCAATAAGCGTTCAGGTCATATATTCATTCATCATTCGCAATCTCATATCCAATGAAGAGTACCAAGTACCAGCCTTTCTTGCTCATCTTATCTCTTTCCATAGCAATTGGAGGGAATGGGTGTGGGCAGGAGGATGCGATGAACCTACAAGACTCCACTGCTATCAACCAGGAGAATGTGTCCCGGAGAGAAGACAGTGTCTTCAAGGAGGATTTTTATCAGGGGCAAGATAATCTCGAGAAGCTCTTGCACGGGAGGGATGATGTTTTGGCGCGACCAGAACGTACAGATGAAAATATGCGGGGGAAATCTGAAGGCCGTATCAAGCCGATAGCCTGTCCAGCTTCTTTGGAGGGAGCCATCCTTCCAAGATATAGTGAACAAGATTTGTTTAAGAATCTCCAATACCCGCAATTGGCTCGAGAACAGGGGATTGAAGGAACTGTCTACTTGAAACTGTGCATTGATCAGAATGGAAAGGTTGTGGATATTGAAATCCTAAGGTCAACGAATGCCTTGTTTTACCGGGCTGCTATTGATGCTGTCTGGGATACTTCGTTCGAGCCAGCAACGCTCAACAATACCCCAATAGCGATGAGCTTGGTTGTGCAAGTGAGGTTCAAAATTTCTGATAACTGATCTCTTTCATAGTAGATGGTGACGACTATAGATCAGCGTTCATCCCTCTAATCTGTGTAGGATTTCATCGAGCAATCGTCATTAGGTGGAGATAGTACGCGGATGACGCGGATTGGGCGGGATGTTCACAGATATAAGAAGGAGAGCCTCACAGGAATGTATAGCATCTTTTAGATTTATAGTCGCACTCGTAGAGCATAGAGCTATAATGCGGCATTGTCATAACAGATAGCTATCAATATCTTATAATCTTATCGCAAGAGATTATAGCGCAAAACAATCTATTCTATCCAATGAGCATCACCAAATACCAACGGATCATCTCTCTCTTTGGCTTGCTTGCCATTATCCTTCTCGGGCAATCTCAACAAATGTCTGCCCAGCCTTCGGTCAACATTTCGATTGTCTCTGCTGAAACAGATGCTGATGCAGAGAAGGTTGTTCTTCCCTCTCCTGAGCCTGCACAGAACATAACCTACCCGACAGATGCTCTGCGTGAGAGAACCGAAGGCTTGGTTTGCCTGAAAGTTCTGTTTGATGAGACTGGAGAGATTTTGCAGACCGAATCGATTGACAGTACTGTAGATAGGGGATTACTCTACGCAGCAGTGAATGGTTTGGAGAAGATGAGGTTCAATCCCGGGAAGATCAATGGAGCGAACGCAAAGATGTGGGCTGTTGCAGAGATTGATTTCCGCATCGAGGATGATGAGATTCGTTTCGCGGCTGAGGAAGGGAGTCGAACACTTCAGAGTGCTGATTTAACCTTCGCGAAGGTGAGCGAAGAGAGCAACGATTTTCCTGATTTTATCCCGCAGGCCACCCCTCCCAGCTACGACATGAATCAGCTTGCTTCTTATCTACAATATCCACCTGAGGCGGAAGCAAAAGGTATAGAGGGGACTGTCTATATTAGGGCTGCTATCGATAAGGAAGGGAATCTTCGTCAGGTAAAGGTGATCCCCCGTAAAGGAACTGATACTGAGATTTTTGAGGAAGCTGCACTGAATGCTGTTCGCCAAACAGAGTTTTCACCGGCGATAATAAACGGTGAACCTATTGAGATGAGTATAATAATTCCAATTCGTTTTAAACTGGAACCTTGACGAATCGTGTAGAGTTGCTTGTGACAAGCAGGAAGAAGGCTTCAGTCAGTAAATCATCACTGTATCAAAAGAGTAAACATATACATACAAAGCACTACACCACTATGAACATTGCTACGATAAAGCTGCGCAGAGAGATTC
This sequence comes from Kapaibacterium sp. (SeqCode), assembly GCA_050248595.1. Taxonomy (GTDB): domain Bacteria; phylum Bacteroidota; class Ignavibacteria; order OLB7; family OLB7; genus JAGWAZ01. The sequence continues at coordinate 9,803 of JBFWSB010000032.1, read as the reverse complement.
CCTTTCTGGTTGCGGCGTTGCTTTTGGGAGTAAGCGTTGGCTATGCCCAAAGCGGCTCCGAGCCTGAATCCAAACCGGTCATTAGCCTAACCTTGAAGTTGTCGGCTCCGCCAACGTCCGATATTATAGTTCTTCCTCCCGCTGAGGTGCTGGGGACCAGAGGGATCGAGTACCCAGAAAATGTGCGAGAAGAGGGTGTGCAGGGAACAGTTCGCCTGAAAGTTCTCTTCGATACGAAGGGTGTTGTTCAGCAGACGCAGGTGTTGGAAGATGGGGGTGATGCGCGATTGCTCAATGCTGCCGTTGAAGGGTTGAAGAAGACAACATTCCAACCGGGAAAAATCGGTGGGTTGCCTGCGGAGATGTGGGTGATAGCTGAAGTCCGCTTTACGTTAGAGCGGAAGGTGGCGACTCCTCAAGAGCCAATGGCTGCTCCCGATATCCTCTACAGTAAAGAGGAGGGAATGCGCAACCCCGATATTCTCGTCTCACCAGTGGAGTACGATGCTGTGGAGCTGGCTACTCAACTTACCTACCCTGCGCTCGCGAAGGAGAGCAATATCGAGGGAGAGGTGATGGTGAGTGCCGAAGTTAATCCCGATGGGCGAGCACTTCACGTGCGCATTGTGGAGAGTACCAATAACCTGTTTGATGAGGCGGTGTTGAAAGCTCTTCACTCGATAAAATTTACCCCGGCAGTCAGCAATGGGATAGCAATCATTGGAACCATTCGGCTTCGCTTTACCTTCAAGCTGGATGGTGAGGGGAATCCAGATATGAAGGTGGAAGAGGTGAAGCAGGAAGTGAAGAAAGTGGAGACGTATCCGACATTTGTGGCGGATGCAATTCCGCCGAGGTTTAGCCAACCCGAGCTGTTGGGCAATCTTGTCTATCCAAAAGAAGCGGAGGAAAAAGGTATTCAGGGAACAGTGTATGTGAATGCAATCATTGACAACAAGGGCACTGTTTTAAAGGTTACCGTTGTCAGAAGCTCACACTCGATTTTTAACGATGCGGCAGTCGCAGCAGTGTTAAAGACAACGTTTACTCCTGCGATACAAAATGGTTATCCAATTGAAATGAGCCTGACCATTCCAATTAACTTCAAGCTTGCGGAATAATCAACCAAACAGAACTATATTCCTCCGTTTGCTAACCACTCATAATTATTCAGATAGAGCATTATGTATAGATATCGTTTCCTCATTGTTGTCGCAACATTCCTCTGTTGCAGTACACTTGCCTTCTCACAGGCATCGGAAGAAAGGAGTGCCAGTTCAGGGGGGGGAGCCACTCGCGGTTCCGTTTCGATAGGGATGCAATACTTGATTGACGGAGAGACAAAGCCACCAACAATCAAGCCGAGCAGTCCAACAATTAACTATCCAGAAATTGCTCTGCTAACTGGACAGAATGGCGTTGTAGAACTCGACGTGATGGTGGCGGCAACCGGTGCAGTGGAGAGTGCCACGGTTCGAAAGAGTGACGACTCAATCTTCACGGCTGCGGCAACCGAGGGGGTGAAGCAGTTCCAGTTTCAGCCGGCAACGTTGGCCGGAACACCGGTTAGCATGTCAATTATGATGGAGGTGAAGTTCACAACCGAAGATGAGTGGACAGCCCTCTACGACGGTTCTTCATCCGACACGGGGCAAGAAAATGCAGACGCTTGGGCTTACGTAGGGGATGCCACGCTGCCGGAGATGGATCGAACAGCATTCCAGCAAAATCTGGTCTATCCAGATGAAGCAAAGGTGTCGTCGTTGCAGGGGACTGTCACAGTTCGGGTGCGCGTGGATGAGACTGGTAAGGTTGTGGAGGCCGAAGTGGTTGGAGAGGCTGATCCTATTCTTGCGGGGGCGGCAGTAGAGGCAATTAAAAAAACTCCCTTTACTCCCGGTCTTGAGGGAGGAGAACCTGCCCCAATGTGGACGATGATTCCAGTCAGCTTTTCGATGTCGCATGGTTTAGCATCGAAGCCTTCCGATGAAGCACCGAAAGAAGCTGTCGAAGCGGTTGGAAGCGTGACGAAGCCATCTTTCGACCAAGCAGAGTTGGAGAAGAATTTCATCTTTAATGGCTCGGTCGACAAAGTCACTGAAGTAAAGTTGCGGGTAATGATCGACGAGAAGGGGGGGGTGAAGCAAGTTCTGGCTCCAGACGAGACAAACGTGGCACTCGCAAATGCGGCAGTGCAAGCAGTGCAGAAGACAAGCTTTACACCCGGGATGCAGAATGGAAAGGCTATCCCGGTCTGGATTACTGTGGAGTTGAAAGTAAAGCCGAGAAATAAATAATCTGGATGGGGAGATGTCACGCGTAAATTCTGGCGGAGGGTGGGCTGCCATCTGGTACAGTCTTGAAAAGTCATTCAAAGTCGGGCCGATAGAATTCTGGCGGAGGATGTTTTCGAAGAACTCCTGCAAGACCTGCGCATATGGTATGGGAGGTCAGGATGGGGGGATGCGGAACGAAGCTGGCAGTTTTCCCGAGTTCTGCAAGAAGAGCGTGCAGGCAATGGCTGCCGACATGCAGCCACCAATTGCCGAAGATTTTTTTGACCGACACTCCGTTGATGAGCTTGCCCGGCTAACGCCACGCGAACTGGAAAACTTAGGGCGTATCTCCTATCCGATTGCTCTGCGATCTGGCGAGACACACTTCAGGCAAATCGACTGGAACGAAGCACTGGATAAGAGTGTAGGGGCAATGCGCCGCACCGATCCGCGCCGCTCTTTCTTCTACTCATCAGGCCGCAGCAGCAACGAGGCTGCATTTCTCCTTCAGTTGCTTGCCCGCATTTACGGAACGAACAACGTTCACAACTGCTCCTACTACTGCCATCAAGCGAGTGGCGTTGGGCTTGGGGCAAGTGTTGGAAGTGGAACTGCAACGGTTGTGTTGGATGATCTGCACAAGGCCGACTTCGTGATGTTGATCGGCGCAAATCCGGCCAGCAACCACCCCCGCATTATCACAGAACTTGCAGCACTCCGGAAGCGGGGAGGCAAAGTTGTCGTGGTCAACCCGATGCGCGAAACTGGACTCGACCGGTTCAATATCCCCTCGAAACCTGGCTCGCTTCTCTTCGGTTCGAAAATCAACGACCTCTACATCCAACCAAGTATCGGTGGCGACATTGCCTTTCTGAAAGCAGTTCTGAAGATCGTGATGGATCGAGGAAAGCTCGACGAAGAATACATTGCCCAGTACACGAATGGGTTCGAGGCTCTCTGCACAGAAATGGCCGAGGCGTCTCTCGAAGAACTCTCCCGCCTCTCTGGAGTTTCACTTGCAATGATCGAGGAAACAGCCGGAATGTATGCTGAGGCAAAGGGAGCCATCTTCATGTGGGCGATGGGGATTACCCACCACGAACATGGGAGCGACAACGTTGCAATGATTGCTAACCTCGCACTGGCTCGCGGGATGGTTGGGAGAGAAGGGGCTGGCCTGATGCCAATTCGTGGTCACTCGAACGTGCAGGGGATAGGATCTGTTGGTTTTACACCAGAACTGAAAGATGGATTCCTGAAGCGGATGGAGGAGTTGTACGAACTGAACGTCCCTGCGTGGAAAGGGATGGATTCGATGGAGTGCATTCACGCAGCCCACAAAGGAGATGTCGACTTTGCTCTCTTGATGGGGGGGAACTTCTACGCCTCGAATCCTGCGCTCCACTATGCTGAAGAGGCACTCTCCCGAATTGGCACTACGGTTCACATTAGTACAAAATTGAACCAGGGGCACGTGGTTCCCCGTCCGGTAGCGGATGGAGGAGAGGTTATCATTCTACCAACCTTCACGCGAGACGAAGAGTTGCAAACCACAACGCAGGAGAGCATGTTCAGCTACGTGCGGCTTTCCGAAGGAGGGATGCGTGGACCGCAAGGTAAGCTGCGAACAGAGACCGACATTGTGACGAGTATTGCCGGGCGTCTACTTCCAGATGGCCCAGTGGATTTCCTTTCGTTGAAGAACCATAACGACGTTCGTCAGGTGATGGCTCAAGTTGTGCCGGGGTATGAAGGTGTTGGGAAAATTGGGCAGACGAAAGAAGAGTTTCACGTGGCAGGGCGAGTGCGACACCAACCACGGTTCAACTTCCCGGATGGGCGTGCGCGCTTCATTGCAGTGAAGACACCACACTTCGACTATGGAGATCGAGAGTTGATGTTGATGACAATTCGGTCAGAGGGACAATTCAACACCGTTGTCTACGAAGAGCACGACCGTTATCGGAATCAATCTTCGCGCGACGTAATTATGATGAGTAGTGCTGACATCGAGAGGCTTGGGTTGCGTGATGGGGAGCGAGTGACAGTAGTGTCAGAAACAGGTCAGATGGAGAACATCCGTGTTTCCCGTTACGATGTCACTCCCGGCTCTGCAGCGATGTACTATCCGGAAGCAAACATCCTTGTTCCAACGTTCGTGGACAACCAATCCCGGACTCCCGGATTCAAAAACGTCCGCATCCGCATCGAAAGCAACAGTTAACCTTGGTGTCCTTGGTAGTGAAAACTCCAGCCACACGCAGGCTACACCACCCATTACTCAAACCGGTGCGATACACTGCGCAGAGTCATGCCGAGGATTGTTCACGTACTGGCTCACCTCACGCGCTTTCATCTTTTTTGCTGGGTAGGGAATAATCATCCCCTCAGCATCTTGCGCCCGTGTCTCCCGATCAAGCCAGATACCAATCTCTTCGGCTGGAAGAATCACCGGCATCCGGTTGTGAATATCTTCCATCAACTTGTTTGGAGTGGTGGTGATGATCGCGCAAGTAACGTGCTCTGAACCGTCTGGAGAATGTCTGTGGCTTTGCACTCCGGCCATTGCGAATATTCCCTCATCCTCAAGTGTAATCCAGTGGGGTCTCTTCTCATTCCCCTCTCTCTTCCACTCGTAAAATCCATCGGCAAGAATCGCGCAGCGGGAATTGCGAAAAGCTCCCCGGAAGTATGGCTTCTCCGCCACCGACTCACCCCGGGCGTTGATAACTGGCTTGAACTTCCCATCATCTTTCGCCCACGACGGAACAAATCCCCACTCCATTACTTCAATGCGTGGTTCAGGGTCGGCTACCAAGCCAACCACTGGCTGGCTTGGAGCGATGTTATAGAGTCGCGGATGTAGAAGCTCCTTCGGCAATTCAAGCTTGAATTGCTCTAAGAATTCCTGCAAGTCGCTGGCAAGTGAAAACCTTCCGCACACGAGAAATCAATTCAAAGTTCAAAGTGGAAAATTCAAAAGAGAATCAGGAGCGTAGTTTTGCTACGACGGTCTGCCGAAGCCGTTGACCGTCCGTTTCTTTACTTCTAAGTTCCGCATGTCGCGAATCAATGCTACCACTCGTCCTTCAAGGCGAAAATCTTCTGGCTCTTCCACCATGATTGGGGAGTAGTTCTTGTTTGCCGGTTCTAAGAATATCCGTCCGGCTATATCGTAGAATCGTTTCACTGTAGTCTCATCTCCGATGCGTGCCACCACAATCTCTCCGCTTCGGGCCGACTCAGCGCGGCGCACCAAAAGGAGATCATCTTCAAAGATTCCGGCTTCAATCATTGAGTCACCTTTCACCCGAAGCAAAAATGTTTGTTCGGTGCCGACCATATTCAGGTCGAGCATCATGTGCATTTCGATGTTCTCCTCGGCTAAGAGAGGAGTGCCGGCTTGTACTGACCCAACAAGAGGGACTGGAACTGAGGGGGCAACGGAGTTCAGGAGAATACCGCGACTTCGTCCGTCGTGCCGCATTGTAAGGCGTCCTTTCCGTTCTAAGGCTTTGAGGTGTTTGCGGGCTGCACTCTGGTTAATGCTGAAATGGCGTGCGATTTCTCGCTCGGTAGGGGGTTGTTGATGTTGGCGGAAGTATTTCTCGATAAAGCGGAGAACACTTTCCTGTCGTGGCGTTAGCTCTTCCATATCATATATGATAGATGTCGAAAGAACGCGAGGCCGAAACTTTCGGGCATCGCATGAACACCACGCAAGCTACACCAAAAAAAGTAATGAGTCAAGAGGTGTGAAGGGTTGGTAAAAGAAAAAAAGGCTACATCCAGCAATTTGTGGATGTAGCCTTTTCCGAATATGAAGTCGGAAAATCGTATGTGGGAGTTCTTATTTCCCGCTCTCGTCGTTCCCAGCAGGTGGTGACTCTGGAGCAGTCTCTGTTGAAGAATTGGAAGATTCACCAGCTGCACCAGTCTCTCCGGTTGGTGCTGGCGTAGCTCCAGGAGCTGGTGTAACAGAAGGGGCAATACCACCCGTAGTGACTGCACGGCTTCCCCCATCACTACTTCCTACAGGGAGAAAGAAGAGGTTGGCAATCAGACAGAGTACCGCAATTCCGATTGCGAAGTAGGTTGTCCACTTCCCGAGTGCTTCAAGTGTGCGGCGTTGGCCGAACGTAGAGCCAATAGTTCCGCCGATTCCACCGAATGCAGCGGTGATGCCTCCCCCTTTACTTGGTTGCAGGAGAACCATGACTATCAGCATAATTGACAGAATCAGTGCCAGAATCAGAATAACCCAGAACATAGCTGTATTGGAATATTGAATTAAAGATCTTCTTAAAAAACGAACCCCCAAGTTATGCAACGATTTAAGAGTGACAAAATAGGATTTTGAGAAGGTGTGTGAGGAAAGATCAAAGTGAGAGCTTTTGAAGTTTGATGGTACTTCTCTATATCGTCCTTGCTCCCATCGGTTCGTGGGTCTGGGGTTAGTACTTCTTAACCTTAATCTTGGCAAGAATTGCTTGGTATTTCAAAAGACAGAGTTTCCTGTGATATTCGGTTCATTGGTTGTGTCTCTGTCAACAGGAATTCTACTACAAACTGATGATTTTCTACAGGAGATTGAAGGAAAATGTAGAGTAGGTGGTTGTTTGATACAACACTCATCTCTCTTGCTTGATGATAGAAAATCAATTATATATGATACCCTTATCTACCTAATCATACACTTTCAATTATGACCATGTCTACTTATTATCGCTTTGCTCTTCCCTTCCTTTTGTTGCTGTTGGGTCTTTCCGCTTGTACACATCGCTATGAACCTCAAACTTCAATTTCAGGAGTTGTCAACCACTATGCAGCCGTTCTCGATAAGGTTGAGTGTGGGTTCGTGGTTGATGATACAGAAGGATGGAAACGGGGTGATTTAGTCCTCGTGATTCAGATGCAAGGGGCAAGGATTGAAAATTCCAACACATCTCGATATGGTACAGTTGTAAACTATGGAAGTGCTGGATTATATGAATTCAACCGTGTTTCGCACGTAGACGGGAGCACAATCTGGTTAGAGAACAACTTGGTGAATACCTATATGTTGAGTGGAAATGTGCAGTTGGTTCTCGTTCCTGAATACAACGATGTGACTGTAAGTGGAGATTTAACATCTCGGCCATGGAATGGTAGAAAGGGGGGAGTGGTAGCCATATCAGCTTCTGGAAAGGTTACCTTGGCAGCCGATATAGATGCAAGTGCGTCTGGGTTCCGAGGTGGTGTGGTACACGAGCAAGTAAGCATTGTGCCAAACTATGAAGGTGACTACGTCAGTAACAACAGAGAAAAGCATTCCGAGAAAGGAGAGAGCATCTATGACTTTGGGTTAGATGCTTGGACGTTAGGGCGAGGAGCTCCTGCAAATGGTGGTGGTGGTGGTGGCAACCACAATGGCGGTGGTGGTGGTGGTGCTAACAGCGGTTGTGGTGGAAATGGAGGGTACTCGTACCAACATCCCAGATATAGTGGTGATTATAAAGTTGCTCAGGGCTTGGGAGGACATGCTCTGGATAATACCGGACGTATTCAACGTCTGTTCTTAGGTGGTGGTGGTGGTGCGGGACATACAAACAACAGTACCAGCAGTGATGGTGGAAATGGTGGTGGTATTATTCTGATTCGGGCTTCCCAAGTAGTTTGCAATGGACATACAATTCGTTCTCGTGGAGAGGATGCAAAGAGATCCAAATATGATGGTGGAAGTGGTGGTGGTGCTGGTGGCACTGTTGCTCTTTTGGTGCAACGCATTAGCGAAGGAATTAATATCGATGTTTCAGGTGGGAATGGTGGGGATAGCTATAATGACGTCGAGCATAAAGATGTTGGCACAGGTGGCGGCGGTGGTGGTGGTACTGTTCGTGTGAGTGGGAATGGAGATTCTCTCCGTGGGGTACAGGTCTTGTTGGATGGTGGAAAGAATGGAAAGACAATTCGTGGATCTGACTATGGTGCAACTCCGGGATGTAGTGGGCAAATCACTCGTGACTTCAATGTCCCTCATGGAGTTGAGCAGTGTAATGGAGAAGATGATTTAAGGCGGATTGAAGAAGAGAATATCGATCTTGGTCTCTCTTCTGTTAACATCGCTCAATAGAAATAAGTTCGAAATCACTCTGAGATTTCAGAGTTAAAGGGAAGGGGCTTGAGTTGATCACTCAAGCCCCTTCCCTTTACAGGCGAATGTAATCGCGCACTCGTGGAATACAGATTGCATTGTCTCCATTGCGATAGTCGTGAGTTGAAGACATTCGGCTTACTGCCCCCCACCCACGCTCTACTCGGTAGAAGTGATAGTCGTTGCGAGCGGCAATAAAATCGAGAACATCTGCCGGAGTATGTCCGAAGCTCTCACTGGTTTCTGTGTTTAATTCAATCACCCAGATTGGAGGAGCGTCACTCTCTAAAAGTGCTGTTGCACCGTGAAGTACCTGAAGTTCTGCTCCTTCAGTGTCCATTTTGATGAGATCCACACGGTCAACCTGATGTTCCGCAATGTAGTGATCCAAAGTTGTCATCGGTACTGTTGACGCTTTGTAGTCATCTCGATTAAGAGTTGAAAGAGAACTGTGGCCGTGATAGAGACCTTCAAATGTGTAGATCGTTATCTCTCCATTCTCATCCTCACCTAAAGCAAGATTGTTGAAGTGAATCTCATTCTGAAAGCCATTCAACTCCCAATTCCTTTTCATCTTGTTGAAGATGAATGGGACTGGTTCAAAAGCATGGATGATACCATTTGGAGAGAGCTTCGAAGCAATTAGTGAGTACCAACCAATATTAGCTCCAATATCGATGAACACATCATCATGTCGAAGAAGTTGGGCGAACGCCTCAGTTGTTCCTGTTTCAAATGTCCGCCGGTAGTATAACATCTCCCATCCGGCATCTTCCGGCAGAGTGATCTCTACCTTAATACCATGCCGAGTCGGAACCTGCAGGGTTTTGTCGCGAAGAAAGTGACGCCCAATTTTTTGCAGGCGTCCTTTGCCGAATTCGACGGGGCTATGTGAGCAATAGAAGCGAATGAGAGAATGAAGTAGAGCTGTCATCGACGGATGCTTATCTGTGAATTCTGTTCATTTTATACAGTAAAAGTGAACAAACCTATTGATTTTTGTGCAGGTATTTCGTGTGGATTAGCATCCAATGTCAATTCTTTCTTGAAGACTGCAAGCGTTGTCTGCCACTCCCCCCAACCTCTGTATCTTTCCACTCGTACTCTCATTTTGCAAACTCTTTTACTGGAAGAACGATTAGTCGATTATGTCGAGTCTGTCAGAACGTGCCCGTTTGCTGCGTGAGCAGCTTCAGGAACACAACTATCGCTACTATGTGCTGAACGATCCTGCGATTAGTGATCGTGAGTTTGATGCGATGTTGGAAGAACTTCAGGAGCTTGAACGCCAGTATCCTGAATTAATAACCATAGACTCACCTACGCAACGGGTGGGGAGCGATCTCTCGAATGAGTTCCCAACAATCCCGCACGCCCGCCCGATGCTCTCGCTT
>JBFWSB010000031.1:0-20433 GCA_050248595.1 Kapaibacterium sp. (SeqCode) | reverse complement strand
CACAACCTATGCGCGGAACTCGATCTTTGCCGGTCTCTTCCCCTCAGAGATTGAGAAACACTATCCCGATCTCTGGACTGGAGATGGGAAAGATGACGACCACTCGCAGAACAAGTACGAAAAAGAATTGCTGGATAAGCTTTTAGAGCGGCGGCGAATTTCTCTGCGGAGTGGTGTGCGCTACGTAAAAATCATTGATACGGACTTCGGTCGGAAGATTGAATCGGAGATTCTGGACTACGCACAATCGCAGATGATTGCTGTTGTAGTCAACGCGGTCGATATGATGGCACACTCGCGGAGCGACTATCCGATTCTAAAGGAGATTGCTCCGGACGAGTCAGCATACCGGTCTCTTACGAAAAGTTGGTTTACCCACTCAAGTCTCTACGGGATGTTGCGGACACTTGCAGCCGAAGTACCGAACGCGCGGATTATTCTCACTACCGACCACGGAGCAGTTCGCTGTCTGCGTGGATCGAAGGCACTCGGAGATCGCGAGACCTCTACCAACCTTCGCTACAAGTATGGCCGGAACGTGAAGGTGGATGAGAAACATGCGTTTTACGTGAAAGACCCAGCCGACTTCAAGCTGCCGAAGCGGGGGCCAGCTATCGAGTATGTGATTGCAAAGGAAGACTACTATTTCGTCTATCCGACCGACTATCACTATTACCTGAATCACTATCGTGACAGCTTTCAGCATGGGGGAATATCGATGGAGGAGATGATCCTTCCGATTGCCGAGTTGAAGGCGAGGTAGACCTTTTGTAGGACAGCGCAATTTCTTCCAATTGGTATTGAGGAAGAGGTTGCGCTGTTCTACGTCAGAAATCAACACTGTACTTATGGAACCGAGAATCTATACCAGTATGTGCGAAGAAGAGACTTTCCGTCTCGGATTCGATATGGCTTCCGACCTTCGGTCGGGAGATACCGTTGCCCTGTACGGCGACTTAGGGGCGGGCAAAACAGAGTTTATAAAGGGCGTTTGTGAAGGACTGAGCGTCGATGAAATTGTCTCAAGCCCAACCTTCACAATCGTCAACCAATATGCCGGAAAAAGTAGCGATAGTAGAGGAGTGATAATCTATCACATTGACCTCTACCGCGTAGAGTCAACAGATGAGCTTGAAGAGATTGGGTTGCCAGAAACACTGGCCGACCCATTGGCAATCAAGTTGATCGAGTGGTCAGAGCATGGCACACAGATACTCCCGATGAATCGAGTTGACGTCCGATTTACCGCACTCGAAGGAGAAGAAAACTGTCGGAAGATTGAAGTGCAGATAGTTGGCCTACTGGAGGGGGCAGCCGATCTCCTCTCGTAATCTCAACTATGTTGGCCGCAATTGAAACCACCGGAGATAGCTGTGCAGTTGCCGTTCTGGATGGCGATCAGTTGTTGGTGGAATTGCGTGCAGAAATGCCGCGAGCACACGACCGACTTCTCGCCTCGCTCTTCCGCGGAGCACTGAATATGTGTAGCATCACACCCGCAGAAGTAAGTGTGATTGCCCTGTCAGTTGGCCCTGGATCGTATACGGGAATCCGTATCGGCATGAGCTTTGCCGTCGGCTTCGCGAGTGCCATGGGAATACCGATCACTCCAGTTTCAACGCTCGATTCAATTGCGTGGAGTGCCCGAAGTATCGGTGAGGTGGGGGGGCGTAACCGTGTCCTCTCACTGATTCCAGATCGTCGTGGAGGAGTCTATGCTGCACTTTACGAGATTTCACCTCAGTTCAATCGCTTGACTGCTCCCTATAACCTACCAGTCGATGAAATGGTGCACCTGCTCGACGAAAATGTCTTCGCTGCCGGCCCCGGTGCAACCTTGATTGGTGATAAACATGCCGACTACATTGCCCACGATACCAAGCGACTAACTGCCGTTGCCGTTGCCGAGTATGGACGAGATTTGTTCCGTCGCGGCATCACCGTCGGACCAGATCAGATCAAGCCTCTCTACATCAGCGGTGTGGTGACTGGGGCAAAGGAGTGAGAGGGTGAAGGAGGGAGAGTCTATGCGTTGGATGTTGGAGCCTACCACGATTCAATATCGTTTCGTACAGAATCTCTTCCATCACACTCTTACGTGAAGACTGCTATAGAAATGGCATTCACTTGGTGTTCCTTCCTGCTCTTGGTGGTGATCTTCTCCCTTCCGGCCAACTCCCCTGCAACAGTATGGGCGAACCGCCAACTCAACAAACCTGTGTAGCATCTAAGCAGTAGATTGCTCAAACCTGAAGCCGACACCTCAAACTTTTCTTAACTTCCTCCCTTAAATCCAACATATCATTCAGGAAATGAAAGAGAAAAGAAACACCTTCCCGCCGCTGAACGAACAGATGGACTTGATTCGTCGCGGCACTGAAGAGGTTCTTCCTGAGGAAGAACTTGAGGCGAAACTGAAGCGGTCAATTGAGACCAACCGACCTCTCGACGTAAAACTTGGGGCGGATCCCTCCCGTCCTGACCTACACGTAGGTCATGCCGTTGTGCTGCAGAAGATGCGAGACTTTCAGGACTTGGGACACCAAGCGATTCTCATTATCGGTGATTTCACGGCGATGATCGGCGATCCATCGGGACGTTCCAAGACACGCCCTGCGCTGACGCTCGACGAAACCCGACAAAATGGGCAGACCTACTTTGACCAAGCAACGAAGATTCTCTCCTCCAAACTATTGAAGATTGTCTACAACAGTGAGTGGCTTGCCTCGATGAACTTTGCCGAGGTGATTAGTCTCGCGAGCAAATACACAGTCTCTCAGATTCTCGAACGGGATGATTTCAGCAAGCGCTTTGCTGCCGAAGTTCCGATCTCGCTTCACGAGCTTCTCTACCCGTTAGTGCAGGCAATGGACTCGGTTGCAATTCGATCTGATGTGGAGTTGGGGGGAACCGATCAGAAGTTCAATTTGCTCGTTGGACGAGACTTACAGCGCGCCCACAACCAAGAGCCACAGGTGATAATTACCTGCCCGCTTCTGGTGGGAACCGATGGCAAAGAGAAAATGTCGAAGTCGCTCGACAACTACATTGCGCTCAACGATTTCCCGAACGATATCTACGGGAAGACCCTCTCAATACCAGATGAATTGATGCTCGACTGGTTCCGGTTGGTCACATTCTATCCTGAGGGAGAGGTTGAAGAGTTGAAGAGAGGATTGGAGTCGGGCGAGCTGCACCCACGTGATCTTAAGCGGCGACTTGCCCGCGAACTCGTGACACGCTACACAAGTGAAAAGACAGCCTTGAAAGCCGAAGAAGAGTTCGACAGAATCTTTATCAAGAAAGATGTTCCCGACGATATCGACCCGTGGTATGTGCCGGAGGCAATAAGCTTAGTACAATTGATGGTGGATGCCGAGGCCGTGGCATCGAAAGGGGAAGCTCGCCGTCTGATACAGGGGGGAGGAGTCTCACTTGATGGGGAAAAAGTATCTGATATGAATTCGGTCTTTGAACCTGCAAAAGAGGCTGTGCTGAAGGTTGGGAAGCGTAAGTTCTTACGGTTGGTTCCGGGGAATGGAGCGTAGTTGAGTTGAGAATTTCAGAAAGAGAGTTATGGTGAAGATTCTTGTGTTTGCGGCATCTCTTCGGGAGGAGTCGCTGAATCGAAAACTTGCTACGGTAGCAGCTCGATATGCCGAGGAGGAAGGGGCGGAAGTTCAACATGTTCACTTTCAAGAGCTTGCTCCCCCACTCTATAATGGGGATGCTCAGCAGAAGATTGGCTTTCCGGTTGAGACAGAGAAGTTTGTTCAGTATCTGGAGGAAGCCGATGGTCTCATCCTTGCCTCTCCTGAATACAACTACTCCCTTCCGGGCACACTCAAAAATGCTATCGACTGGGTTTCACGTGTTCGTCCGATGCCACTGCGAGGGAAGAGTGCTCTATTGATTTCAACTTCTACGGGACAAATTGGAGGGATACGGGGTCTCTGGCAGTTGCGGATACCACTTGAGGGATTAGGGGTTTACGTTCACCCTGATATGTATGCTCTTCCTTGGGGAGGGAAAATGTTCGATGAAGAGGGATATCTGGTTGAGGAGGAGCGGGGAGAGCTATTACAGAAGATGGTTCGCTCATTTATCTCATTTACCGAACGTATAGCCTCCTCTCGGTAACATCTCTTTCGTAAAAGGGTCTTTTCCCCCGTATCGTCGACGAAGATAAACGCAGTAGATTCATGACTGAATCGGATATCAATACCAAAAAGAAGAAGACGTACGCCGCTGAGGAACGGGATGAAGATCTCTTTTCCGCATTTCTTCAGGGGGATGAGCTTGCCTTCGGCAAACTTTACGAGGCTTACGAAAAACCCCTCTTTCTCTACTGCAAATACCTTCTCTCCACCCAGCAAGATGCTGAAGAGGTCTTTCAGGAGACTTGGATGCGGGTTGTTCGGATGCGGAGGAGGGGGAAAGAAGTGGAACATTTTCGGGCATTCCTCTTTACCGTAGCCCGAAACACCGGACTGAAGTTTATCGAGCGGCGCAAACGGCGGCAAGGGAATGTCTCGATTGACGCGGTCGATCCAGCCGGAGAGTGGATGTTGCAGGACAATAGCCAATACAGTGAATTGAAGGAGTTGGTAAACCGCGCGCTGACGCGGGTTCCAGTAATGCAGCGTGAAGCTTTCGTTCTCCACTCGATGTTAGGCTATACGTTCGACGAAATTGCTGAAATGCAGGGAGTTTCAATGACTGCTGCAAAAACCCGAGCCTTCCGTGCACGGCATTCACTACGAAAATTGCTGGCAAACTGGCTCGGGATGTTAGAGGATGAAGATCCAATTGGGAGCGGAGAGAGGGAAGAGTAAGCATGCTCGGATAAAGGCTCCGTAGGGAGCAAAAACCTTTGCTCCTAACCCAAAGAAACAGACTTTGAAAGCATAGATAATAAAGCATAGACAATCAAATGATCGTAGAGCATGGGATACGTTCTACCAATCATAGATGTATAAGAGATAGAATATTAACGACCAGATATAATTGATAAGGCAATGAATACGGCTGATTTAATCACATCATTTTTCAACAATGAGTTGTCGCCCGACCAGGAGCGTCAGTTTCTCCTCTCAGTTGCATCCAGCGACTCATTGCGGCTTGGGCTGAAGTCGCACGTAATGCTGGATAAAATTCTGCACGAAGAGTTGACAAGGTCTCGGGTTCCTTCAAACATCCGCGTGAATGTGATGAAGGAGGCTGCAATAATTGCAGCAGCTTCCAGCACTTTCAACGGGGGTGAGGCTGTAGCAAAGGATACGAGTTCCTCTACCGAAGTGGTAGCCTCCGAAGAAGGTAGCCCCTCTACGTTCTGGGGAAGAATTCCTCGCTGGGTATCGGGGCCAATGATTATGCTCCTCTCCGTTGGTAGTTTTCTGGCTGGATATTACACTGGTGGAGATGAGTCGACTCAAGCCGATTTGGAGAGTGGTCTAACAACCCCTCCTATTGAAGAAGTTGAGTCAACCCTGCCTACAAGCCGAGTACCAATCGAGTTGACAACGTCTCAGACTGAAGTGAATCAGATGGCGGCAGAGAGTGAGGGGCAGCAGGTTGTGAGGGGGACACATTCGCCAAGTGCGAGAACTTCTCGTGAGTCTTCAAACGTTACTGATGCTATCTCTTCAACAAGGAATGCTCAGGGACAATCGGATGTTGGTTCAGGGAATGAGAATGAACTGGGAGGGGCGAGACCAACGCGGCCGAATCGGGTCACAACATCTGGGATGATGGTAGAGGCTCCTGTGGACTCATCAAGAGAAAATAGTGGAAGGAAAAAGTAGTTGAATTGGGTCGCACGCTAATCCGGTTCAGTATATTTAGTGAAGTGAAAAGCCGGCGCAATATCGCGTCGGCTTTTCCGATTATAGATGTCGTAAATTTCTTTCCGCCTCCCGCATCAAAAAAAAGCACGATAAATGCCCTGAGGGTACAAAGCGAGTCGGATGTTTAGTTCCGTGTCGATCAATTTTTCCCCCTCTCTCTGCAAGCAGGGATTACCCCTGATTGTCGCTTTTGCTTTGTGCTTTTTGAACTCTCATGCTATTCTTCTTGGGCAGGGGAGTGCTCCCGAGGTAGAGAGTGACTCCCTTCTGTTGGGAGAGAGGCAGCTTCAGTGGAGAGTCGGGGCTGCGGGTCAGTTCGGACTTACGTCCCACAACACTACGCTCGACATTTACTATGGAAGTCCCGGCTGCGGTGAGTTTACCAATCAAATTTCAGGCATCACGGCCTTAAAGCTCTTCGGCGAGATTCCTCTGCTTCGATCACCTTCAATCTCCTTTACTGGAGGCGTAACACTACAAAACCGTCCAGTGAACTTCGTTGAAGGCTTTAGTCATCCAGCGCGGTATGCCAATGGAGCAGCAGGAGAGGTGATAACGCAACAACGGCTCGACGTTTCGATGAGTGGGATTGGTATTTCGGGGGGACTTCTCTGGGAGCCATTTACTGATCTTCGGCTTGGGGCAAGTCCATCTCTGCTTTTCCTCTCAACAAGCGATCTGCGGCAGTACGAAGAGATTGTAACCCCACTTGGGGCTGTCTTTACCGAGACCAACGATTTTCAGCGACCGGTGAACCGTGGAAGGGAGCTTGAATTCAACAATATGGGATTCGAGTTCTCTATCTGGGGAGGACTTCGCCTTCCGCTCGGGAAACAGCTTTCGGTTCTGCCTGAGGTTGGGGTTAGTCTTCTTACAACATCGTTGGAGAAGACCTATCAGTGGCGGACAACAACGTTTCATGCCTCAATCGGTATAGCTTGGGAGAAGTGGGGAAACAAGGAGGAGATGATCTTCGATCCCCCTCTGCTTGCTGATGACCACAATCAGGTTGATACCGTTGCTCTCTCGGTAGTTGATTCAAGTGATGTTGTCGCAGAGATTCCAGATGATACCTCAGAAGTTGAAACTCCACCACTCCCATTCTTACAAGCTTCCATAAAGGCTGTTGGGGTTGACGATGAGGGGAACGAATATCCTGAGCCGATTATCGAGATTCGGGAAGCTCCTTGGAGCCGTAGCATTCCTCTGATTCCCTACCTCTTCTTCGAAAAAGGAAAGGCGACAATTCCAGAGCGTTATGTTCGATTCCAAACTTCCGGTGAAGCCGAAAAGTTCCACGTCGTCTCACTGCCAGTGATAACCACCGTTGCACTCCACCACCAGTTGCTGAATATTCTGGGGGATCGGCTCCGCTCGCGACCTGAAGTGTCGGTGACGATAGTTGGAACGCTATCTAAAGAGGAGGGGGAACGCGACTCCTCGCTCGGTTTGCGGCGGGCTGAGGCCGTGCAGCAATATCTGAAGGATGTTTGGGAAATCGATTCTCGAAGAGTTAGGATTGCGGTTGGTGATCCGAGCAATCCATCGAGTGAGGAAACAGAAGAAGGGCGAGGTGAAAATCGTCGTGCAGAGTTTGTCTTCGACGGAGAGTCTCTGCTTCGGCCTGTGGTGGTTGAACGTCTTGCAAGTGTGGCATCTCCACCCGCTATTAAATTCTATCCTAAAGCCATTGCGGACTCAACACTTGTAGATTGGAATATCACCGTCTATCAAGGGGAGAAGCAGCTTCTCTACCTTGATTCTACTTCATCGTTGGATGGAACGTCTGATGTATCCGATACGAAGTATTGGCCTCTTGGAGAGTTGAGGGTCAACCGTGACTTGACACCGATTATCTACCGCCTTGAGGTGACAGATAATACTGGACAGACCGCTTTTGCTGAAGACTCGTTTCGAGTGCGGGAGCATGTGACCCGCACACCTGAGGAGGAGGCTGAGGGTGATTTACAAGTTAAAGAGTACCTTTTAGTTGGGTTTGGGTACAACAAAGCTGAGCTTCGGCAAGAACATCGTTCAGAAATCTATGAAATAGCCCGCGCTGTTGAGGATGGCGGATGGATTGAAGTTACGGGCTTCACAGATCGCGTCGGCGATGCGGAGTACAACCGTGAGTTGGCACTACAACGTGCGCGGAATGTAGAGAAGACACTTCAAGAAGTGCGACGCCGTCTCTCGCTGCCGGAACTTTTGATTACAAACGTTCGTGGGTCGAGTGAAGCATCTGATGATGTGTTCGATAACAATCTCCCCGAAGGACGTATCTTTTCCCGTATGGTTCGTGTCACTGTCAATCGGCAGACAAAGCGATAGATTCGTCCTCAATTTGTCTGGCGTTGGTTAAGGTGCAGTTGTCAGACGTGTATTTTCAGCTATACCATATTGTCCGATTCCTTTCGAGAATCTCATCTCCGCCTTTCGGTCGGATTCTCTTCCTCTTCCTATGCCTCGGGGTTACATCATCGGCACTACTTAGCGGACAGTCACCAAACTGGAGGTATGACACAATCAATACCACGGTTGGAACCGATCTTCCGATTACCTACACGCCGCAAGTTGCGTTTGATCGATGGGGTGTAGCACACTTTACTTGGGTGACGCGCGATCCTAACAGTGCCGGCTTGCAAGTCTACCACACAGATAATCAATCGGGCGAACTTAGTGCCCCTTTCCTTTTAACGGATACCGGGACTGTCTACGACCGGCTCACTCTTGACTCTACATCTCACCGGTTTGTTCTCGGTCCAGAGGGAGTACTCCACTTAGTTTTTCTCGCAAACGTAGCAGGCCCCAGTGGTTTTCAGATTGGTCTCTTCTACGCCAACGACTCGGTTGGAACGTATTTAGAATCTCCAGCCACCTTGCTAACAAATATGTCGGCAAGGTATGATATTGCCGTCGATTCATTCGGAGTGGCCCACGTTGTTTGGCTCACAGAATCTGGTGGTAAAATTGAGTTGAACTACTGGAACAACAGTCTGTACACTTCTCGGGTTGTTACCACGATACCGTGCAGCCGACTTGGATGTAGTTTTTCTGATCCTCAACTTGCCATTCACAACCAACAGCTTGAGGTCTTCCTTCAGAACGATTCTGGTGCTGTGTGGCATGTAGAGACAACGCGGAATGGCATGTTAACTACGATTGAAGAGTTGCCAATACCTCACATTGCTCCCCCCTTAATCGCTGCCGGAGCAAACGATCTACGAATTCGTCTCGCACTCGACTCATCCGGAGCTTATCACCTTCTACTGCCACGGCAGGCTCCTGCCTCTCTTCCATCACTTTTCTATGCAACGAATGAAGGTGGGATATTTTCCTTAGTGCCACTTACTTCACTCGACTCAGCGTTGTTGGGGTTCGATATTGCTTCAGATGGGAATGGAGTGTTGGGGGCTGTTTGGACATCGTTCCGAGGACGCTTCAATGGGGATCGACCGAAGACAGGCTATGCTGGCTACAGTCGCGATGCGATAGGACGATGGCAGCAGAGCGAATTTGTGAATGACCTGAACATAAATGTCGGTAATCCAGACAGAGAGTGGCGTGTAGCCAACAGCTTGGCAATTGTGGGGGATCACATCTATATCGTTGGGCAGCGATATTTCAACAGAGCCGATCCTTCTTTTAGAACGGCTGGACTTTTCCACCGTTCTACAGTTGCTCCGAAGACAGCCTACATGTTGCCCGATGCTGGAGCACCCGGCATGAGTGTGGTGGTGGAGACGTATGCCCCAACCGAGGCATTCGGAACTTTTGGTGTTGATACTCTCAATCCGACTAACGTTGGTCTTGAGGTGGTAAACCCGAGTGACAGCCAACAAGTAATTATTGGACCCTCGGTCGTAAGCTGGGATGGCCGTCTCCTTTCGACGATGCTTTTCATTCACCCAAATGCAACCCCCGGAGATATTCCGCTGCGCGTTCGAGTTGGCAATAGCTATAGCAACGAGCAAATCTTTTCCATTGTCCGACCGCAACGCCTTGGCACAGGCGGATCTGGAATATTGCAGGGGGGGGGAGTTCTCGGTTCAGGAGGCATATATGGCAAACGTTCACGGCGAGGTGTGCTGGTAGTTGATTCGCTAACATTGCGTTTCGGGACATATACGGCTGAGACCACAGACCTTGACCTTGATGTCGATGGTGTGCAAGGGTTCCTTCCCTTAACAATCTTGGCTGCCGGCGAAGTGACGATTGACTCAACTGCCATTCTCTCCGTTTCCGCACCCTCAGTTCGCAGTCTGGACTACGCAACGTATGGAGTTGCCGGCCCTGGCGGGGGTGGCGGCGGCGGCGGAACCAATAGCGCAACTGGAGGAGAAGTCAGTTCTGAAGGAGGAGAGGGCTATACGGCTGGTGGTGTACCAAGTGGAGCACTTGTCAGTAGTGGAGGGAGGCGCTCTGCATCGGGAGGAAATCAATCTGGTCGATACAGTCCCGGTGGCAGTTTAAACGGTGTACCGGGTGGTGGGGCACGTCCACACCTCTCTTCCGGGGGAGGAACGGGGCATCCGTTTGGTTCATCGGGACGATATGGACGGCTCGGAGAGAAATTTCCACTTGAGGATGATCTGGGTGGATATGGTGGGGGGACTGGGGGTGCAACTATGGGGAGCATATCGAGTGGCGGGGGTGGAGGTGGCCACGCTTTCCCGGGCGAAAATGGGGGGCCGTTAGATCATAACGGAGGAAGAGCAGTTGGCTCTTCCGTTCTTGTGCCAATATCAGGAGGAGGAGGTGGTGGTGGTGCTTTCTCTACTCGTGGACGAGTTACCGGTGGTGGCGGTGGTGGTGCGCTTGCACTCTATTCCAGGCGTGCAATCAATCTTTTAGGAGAGATCCGCGCTAATGGAGCTGACGGCATAGCCGACAGTACAAGTGCACAGGGGAGTGGTGGTGGCGGTGGTGCTGGGGGAGGTGTTCTCATCGGTGGGCAAGGGGGGCTTGTGATTGGAACTAAAGGGAAGGTTTCTGTTGCTGGGGGAGTGGGTGGAGGCTCGATTGGTCCCGGAACTGAGCCTGGTGGTAGTGGCGGGAGTGGGCGTGTGAGGGTTGACGGAAGAATTGACTTCGTTGACTCTGCCACTACTATCGACAGAATTGCTCCCGGATATATCGGCCCGGCCTCCGATCTGAATGGAATTTTTCAGGCTGAGTCTGGAGCCGTTGTCTCAGGTGTAGGAGTGCCCGGACGAAAAATTCGGATATACGTTCGCCCCGAATTCGGTTCTTGGTCCTATCAAACTCCCCGTGAGATTGTTGTTGACACTGGTGGTGTCTGGTCAATCCCACTTGGGGCAGACGAAGTTATCAACGGATTGCTCTACGTTGCTGTGCTGGAAAAAGTAGAGAACCCATCGAGTGATCGCTGGCGTTCGGTTCCGCAGTGGATTATGTCTACTGCTGGTGGAGCCATTGTTGGCCAGCCTAACATTCGGATCGACCGAACGAAAGTTGACTTCGGCTGCGTGAACTACCCCGACTGTAAGTTTGAAACTATCTCTATTACCAACACTGGAACTCAGAGCGATCTAGTGATTCAACGAGTGGAACTGGATGGAGGAGCCGATTGGTTCTTAATCGGCGAGGTTGGTCAAGGGCAGCTTCGTATCCCTCCCGGCGTTACTGCCACCCTCCGCATTGCACTCTGTCCTCCACGCGAAGGTGAGATTACAGCCACACTTCGGTTGATAACAAATGTCAGACCAGACAGTGTGCGATTGATTTCGTTGGTGGGGTGTGGTGTTGTTGGCAAACTTGCCTCGCCACAGACTGAGATTGATCTCGGAGACCTCTGCCCCGGCTCTTGTATCGATACTCTCTTGACACTAACAAACGAAGGTAAAGCCCCACTTGACGTTACAAGCATTGCACCTGTCGACAAGAATTTGAGTGTAGAGATTATCAGCCCAGAGTTGCCCCTTCGAATCAATCCGGGTCAATCGCAAGTTCTTCGAGTTCGTGCCTGCCTTCAAGGGAGTGGCGGGGACTATATCGTATCGTTCCGGGCAACTACTCCACTCCCCTTTAATGGTATCATCTTTCGGGTGCAGAATATCGGCCCAGATGTTGCCCTTCCGCTGAGTCTTGATATGGGGCGCAGAGATATTGGGGCGAACGATACCTGCCGTGTGGAAGCGTTCACTCTCCGGAACAGAAGTGAAGATCGTTCAATACAGATCAGTGCGTTGAGTACGAACGGGATGGAATTCGAGATACTCTCACCCGCAGTTGGAACTCTGGTTCCCCCAAAAGGTGAGGTGCAAGTTGTGGTTCGATTTTGTGGAGGAGATACAGTTGGAAGCTACGCAGAGAGGTTGCCCTTGCAATTGGCCAGTGGATCCTGCCTGCTGGATACAGTAGTTCAACTTCACGGAGAGATTGTAAAGTCAGCACCAGCACTTGACCTGAACGTGCTCGACAAAGTTGACTTTGGCTCTGTTCAAGTTGGTTCTACTTCGACTCCGCGTGAGGTTCGTATCGTAAATCGGGGTAAGGGGATTGCCCGCAACGTAGTGTGGACGTTAACGGCAATAAATCCGACAACGCTTGATGAAGTTAACATTACCGGCTCCCCAAGTCCACTGGAGATTGCTGGTGAACGCTTCGAGAGCTTTACCGTCACGATGACTCCAGCCGAGCTTGGATTGCGGCAGGCCAAATTGACGTTCTCTTCAAGTGATGGGTGGCGAGACACAGTGCTTCTCTGCGTGAATGGGGTAGAGCCAGGTATTACTGCCGACACGTTCTACCTCAATTTTGGAGGTGTGCGGCTTGGAAGTAACCTCGAGAAGACGTTGAGAATTTTTAATCGGGGGAGCTTCGCCGATTCGGTGCTGAGCATAGAAATTGTCGATGAACAGATGTATAAGCTCGTCAACCTTTCTGTTCAACCACCAGTGGAACTGAAGCCTACTGTCGACAATCTTTTAGCCCGCATTCGATTTGCTCCTACAGTTATTGGAGATATTGAGACTGAGTTGAAGGTTACCACAAAGAGTGGAAACACCCTGTCGATTATTCTCACGGGAACAGGCCTGCTCGAGAAAGCCGAGGTTGATATTGCCAGCCTTCTCTTCCCCTGCCCAGAAGGTGAGACTGGTATCGATTCGATTCTTGTGCGGAATACGGGAACCTGGCCTTTAACTGTCAACGCTATTCAGATTGGAGGATTGAATTCCTCTGCCTTTCGTCTACTGGATACTCCGGCTCCAGACATTATTCCTCCGAACGGCTCACGCTGGTATCGTGTTCAGTACATCCCCGGTGCTACTACTGCTGAAAGCACGTTGCGGGTTGTGCAGAGTGGGCGAGATCAAATTGTTATCGAGCTTCATGGGGAACAATGCGAGCCAGAAGAGTTCTACCTAACCTTTAGCCTTCCGGAGATCGTTGATGTTGTTGGGGCCGAGATTACGTTGCCCTTGCAGCTCGAAACTACTCGTCCATTGCCGGAAACGATCCCCTTCAGTCTGGTGATTTCTTACGAGCCAACACTTCTGATGCCCGAGGGGAAGGTTCAAGTTCGTCCTCTCAGCGCAACAAATCTCAAGGGGAGTGAGGCAACACCGGGAGAGCTTCTTCTCGAGGGGACAATTCCGGCGGGAACAGTTTCTGGAACTTTGATGGAAGTTCCGCTTCGAGTTCTTTTAGGGAAGACATATCGAACTGATCTGGAACTCAGTTTTGAAGGGAATGATCTTCCCTCCTACTATCGCCTTCTGTTCGACAACGGAACCTTTACCGCACTCGACTGTGATACTACCGGAACGATTGATCTGGGTGGAGCCTATGGCATCAAACAGAGCGTTCCAAATCCAGCCGACGGAATTGTTGTGATCGACTTTGAGATTGCTCGACGTGAGTTAGTGAACATCCTCCTCTACGACGCAGCCGGGACAGTGATTAACCGGCTTCTCGAACAAGTGCTCGACCGTGGAACGCATCGCTTGAGCTTCGACACGTCAACTCTTTCTGCCGGACTCTACTACTACGAGATTCAGAGTGGGCGCTATCGTAAGGTGGAGAGAATGGTGATCGTCAAGTAACGTAGACTCGGCTTCTCAACCTGCCTGTGCCCCATCTTTTTTGTTGGATTTAACGTTGTATTACACTAAGTTCAACCTGTCCAAATTACTCACCCATCTGTCAGCATCTGTTCACCACTCAGGAGGCGACAATGAAAGGTTTCTTCTCTCTGCCACTTCTTCTCCTCGGCGGTTTCTACTTCTTTTTCAACAGTTCAAATGTAGCTGCGCAGAGCCATTACTTCGATCAGTGGTTTTTCGGGAACCATGCTGGACTCGATTTCCGTTCAGGAGTGGTACGAGCGGTTGGTGGAGGGGCAATAGAGACGGAGGAAGGATCGGCCACAATCTGCGATCCCAATACGGGAGAACTCCTCTTCTACACCGATGGGATCACCGTTTGGAATCGAAACCACCAAGTGATGCTGAATGGGACTGGACTGTTCGGACACAGCAGCAGTACACAGTCGGCATTGATTGTGCCGCTGCCGCAGAACAATAACATCTACTATATCTTCACTGCCGATACCGGACCGTTCGGTGATCCAAATTTGAGTGGTCGAGGAATTCGTTACTCAATAGTCGAAATGAACCGAAATGGTGGTCTTGGTGAAGTCACCTCGAAGAATACACCACTACTGCCGAAGGCAACGGAAAAGCTTGTTGCGGTCACCGATTGCAGCGGGAAGGAGTTTTGGATTGTTGCTCACCATTTAGGGAGCAATGAGTTCTTTGCTTGGAACCTAACGGCAAATGGACTTAACCGGAACCCTGTTGTCTCTTCTGTTGGCTCTGTGCACCCTAACATCCCCGGCCAACTCTTTTTCATTGGCAACCTTAAAGCCTCCCCCGATGGGAAGTACCTCTTCTCGATTGTTCAGCAGAATTTAGCCGGAGAACTCTTTCGGTTCAATTTTAGAACTGGGCAAGTTTCCGGACGAGTTGACTCGGTAGTAGCCTGGTATGGAGCCAGCTTTTCGGCGAACAGCAAGTATCTCTACGTTGGGCAAGAGAAGAGCATCTACCGCTACACTCTCGGTGGGGGAGCGATTTCATCAACGAAAACTCTCATCCCTTGGCCAAGTGACGTTGATCCCTCGGAAGTGAATGGACTACAGCTTGGCCCAGACAAGAAAATCTATATCTCCTATATCGGTTCTTCAGTACTTAACGGACAGGAGTTGGTGCGGATCAGAGATGCAGATCAAGTGAACAGTGCAGTTGAAAAAGTAGGGATTACGTTCGACATCTCTCTCAACTTGCGCAACCTTGCGTTCCCTAATTGCATTGATGGTGTTTTTGGAGTTGGAGTTAGTGGAGGACCTGGTGATTTAACTACTGATTTTCGGGCAAGCGACACAACCATTTGTGTTGGTGAATCAATTGACTTTTTCGATTTCTCTGGAGGCAACCCCTCCGATTATTTCTGGACATTTGAAGGTGGAATTCCGAATACAGCCACCGGACGATTCCCCACTGGTATTCGCTATGCGAGTCCGGGCACGTACCAAGCAATTCTCACAACCTCACTCTCGTGCAACATAAACTCCGACACGCTTCAGATTGTCGTTACTCCTCTTCCTGTTGTCGATGCTGGCTCCGACCAGACCCTCTGCCTCGGAAGTAGTCTTCAGTTGCAGGGGAACGTCGTGGGGGAAGGGAAATATGAGTGGAGTCCGTCGGATGATTTGAGCTGTCGCGACTGTCTTGACCCAATTGCTACCCCCAGAGAGAGCAAAACCTACTATCTCACTGCTGAGACTGACGCCGGGTGCAAAGCTGTAGATAGCGTGAAGGTTGTTGTGACGGATAGACCTGAAGTGAAGGCTTCCCCCGACACGACAATCTGTGCCGGAAGTTCCATTAACCTCTCCGCAACTGGGGCAAATCGATACGAGTGGATTTTAGATAGTGGTTTGAGTTGCACGGATTGTCCTTCGCCAACTGCGACGCCAACCGCCACTACTACCTACATCGTTAGGGGAATTGTGACTGATGAGTGCGAGGGGTACGATACGGTGGTTGTGACAGTGCTCGATCCGCTGAAGATCACAGCCACAGTTGGTGCTGCAATCTGTCCCGGTGAATCAATACTTCTCGATGTAGACGTATCAAATCTTCCTGAAGAGTTCCTTCGCTTCGAGTGGAGTTCCAGCGAAACGCTCGACAATCCAAACCTTAGACGACCAACCGCTACTCCGGTAGGCTCCACAACCTATCAGGTTCGGGTTACCGATACCAGAACCGGTTGTGCTGCAATCGATTCTGTTCAAGTCACGGTGAACGAACCTCCGATCATTCTCTCAACTCGTAGCTTTTCGCTCTGCCCGGGGGAGAGTGTTCAACTTTCAGTTGAGGTTGCGAACGTTCCATCGGATAAACTTCGGTATGCTTGGAGTTCGCCCGAGACTCTGGATGATTTTGAAAGTCCTACACCGAATGCAACCCCACTTGCAACTACAACCTATCACGTTCGGGTTACTGACATTACCACGGGCTGTTCGGCGATGGACTCTGTGAGCGTTACTCTCCACGCGATCCCCACTGCAAAGGCTGGTGAGGATGGAGCTATCTGTCTTGGCAAAAGTTATCTCTTGGGAGAAGGAGATGTTGAAGAGAACCTTCGCTATGAGTGGTTCCCAACTGCAACATTAGATAATCCTGAAAGCCACCAACCAGTGGCAACTCCAGAAGTGACCACTACATATATCCTTCACGTAGTAGATACAGAAACCAACTGCGAGAGCTTTGATTCCGTGACAGTCGAGGTGGTATCTCTGCCAGTTGCAGATGCCGGTGGTGATATGGCGATCTGTGTTGGGAACATCGTTCGCCTCGGCTCTGCTCGCGGCGACGTAGCAGGATTGCTCTACGAGTGGAGTCCGGCAACAGCACTGGACGACCCGTTCTCTTCCTCTCCCTTAGCCTCACCTGAGCAAAGTACAACCTACTATCTGCGAGTGAGCGACCCGATAACCGGTTGCGAGGCTTTCGACACAGTAGAGATCAAAATACTGGAGAACCTTCCGGTGCGTGCCTGGATCAGACGGGACTACCATGCGCGCAATGGAGAAGCCTTCCCACTGTCGGTTTCTGTTGAGGATATTCCAACCGGTTCGGGAATCACCACTCTTGAGTTTGAGCTAACCTTCAATCAGTTTGTGATGCAGGTGAACCCAGCTTCAATAGAAAATCTCTTGAGTGAGACACTATTGGAAGGGTGGGGTGTGCGGGTTGATTCAATTGCACCGGGATATATCCGCGTTACGTTACAGTCACCGAATGGCCAAGAGCTTAATGGGTCTGGCACACTACTTCAGTTCGCAGGGAGGATGTATTTAGGAACCGCCTTGGGGACGGAGCTGGATTTCCGCTTAACCAGCGAAAGCCAATGTGTGACCCTTCTTCCTGAACCAGGATATGCCCGACTCGACACTATTTGTGGATTGAACTTTCGCTTGATTGAGGTCAACGCCGCAAAGTTTGCTCCCCCCCGCGCCATCCCGAACCCATCGGGATCACAAGTGAAGATTGAACTTGGTCTCGGTCTGGAAGGCCCAGCTCGACTTGAAGTCTTTGATGCCGCTGGCAATCGTGTAGGAGTTCTCATCGACGAAACGCTTCCGGCAGGGGAGTACGGAGTCGACTGGGATGCGAGTGGAGTTGGCTCGGGTGTGTACTGGCTTCGCCTCAGCAGTGGCGAGACTGTGCTGACCGGGCAGGTGGTTGTGGAGTAGAGTTCGTAGAGTTGAGAGTGAAGAGTTTATAGAGTGGTAGCCGGAGCTCTTTTGGCTTCGCAGGAGGGCTATTGGCCAAAGCCACTTTGCACAGGTTCGGGTGTGTCTGGGGTTGTGCCACTGTTTATTGGATCAACGTCGATTGCATCCCCATTTGCTCCCGGCTTCCAGCGGAATGAACGGAAAATCCGATCTCGCTCCTCAGCATAGGTGTGCATGGCATTGCCGTAGGGGATCAACTCAATCTTAACTGAACGTGTGGGAAGAAAGTAGGTGCGAGACCAGATAGTTCCTATTGAGGTGAGGGAGTCGTGATCGAGATAGGTATAAGCAGATGTCACCGTTGCACTCGTTGGAATCTCGATTGAGTCAACCGTGGCAGTAAAGAGAATCTCACCTGCACCGGTTATCACGTAGGTGCGACGTTCAAACAGCTTTTCCGGACTCCATCCGCTTCGTGCTGAATCGAGTTGTGCACTTGCTGGCACTCCGGCAACATATCCCTTGCGGCTGTTAACACGCTGGGAGATCAGCGAGTCCTTTGCCAACTCATTCTTCAACGAGTCGATATTAAGAGGCGGAGGAGCAAGAGACTGTCCGCTCATGCTCCTCGCCGAAAGAAGAATCGCCCCAAAGGCAATCAGGATCTGTGAGATTCTCGCCACGTTCATCTGTCTTCAGGAGCACGCCCTTCTTGATATTCTTCTGGGTTGCGACCGTAGCGCCACTGCTGCAAGTTAAAGGTAGCCGATGGGGGAGGAACGAAGCTGTCGAAGAGTGCTACTACCGATTCCTTTAAATCGGCCTCTCCTTTTTCGGTCAGGAGAAGTTCAATCTCGACTGATTGGTCGGTGAGCACGTAGGTGCGGCGGTAGATGTTGCCGTTTCGTCCAGCCGAATCGATCTCATAGTAGTGTATCGTGCTGTCAAGCAGGGCATAGCCAAGTGGGATCATTCGTTGCTCGGTATAGTAGCGGATCTTTAGTCCTCCACGTCCACCACGCAACAAGAAGTTCACTACCTCGCTTTTCCCCGATTCGTTGACACTTGAACCAATCTTGTTGAATTTGGCAATCTCTTCAGGTGGAAGACTAATCGACCAACCAAAGTGGCCAGTATAGATTTGGGAGAGAGTAGAGTCTGTCGTCCGTTGATGTACTTCCGCCTCTCCCGTCTCCTGAGCATAGTTCTGTGCTCGAAGAGGCATCCCAATAGTCATCGTGAACAAAAGCATGGCGACGCCTGCAAGCATACCGTGCAAAGGTAATTGTCTCATAATAGCGTTGTAGCTCGTAATAGTGAAAACGTTCTCAAGTCAGGGCTATCCCCGTTGCGAGGTGTGCGCAACTGACTTACGTATTCCGGATCGGTTTAGTGCCAACCGGACGAATTCCCCAAGATAGGGAAGAGATAAGGGAGATTCAAAAGAGAGTGAAGAGGGGATTGCTGGGTAGGGATAGACTTCGATAAAGCTGTTGAGGTAGAGGAGATAGGCTAAGCCGATTTTCTTTGTACATTTATCGATCAACCTAAACCTTCATCCTCACATTCACTACCATGAGCTTGAAATACTATCCTGCACTGAAGCATGGAATCTTCTTTGCCCTCGGGATACTCCTCTCCCGACTTCTCGATCCTTCAATACCCGCTCTTCTCGCAATACTGGGGGTCTCTCTACCACTCACGTTTTTCATTGCCTCCTACGTTCGTCCCCTTTTTCCGATTGCGCTAATTCTTCTCGTGAGCCTTTCGGGTGGACTTCTGTACCAAGTTCAGAGTGGCGATTCCGATCTGTTGCTTCAGGGCATGGAACTCACTGATGCGGAGCTTATTGGTGTTGTATCGACTGATCCGATAGCCAAGCAAGGGTATGTAGAGTGGAGCGTGAAACCAGACTCGATACTCTGGCGCAATCAAGGGGGAGTGCCTGAAGGTGAGATCATTGTTCGCCTCTACGACTCCTCTGCAACTACTCAAAATGTTCCACTCTTTGGAGATCATATAGCTCTGCGGGGAATATTCCGTATTCCCTCAACTCCAACAATTCCAGGAGAATTCGACTACGGAGGATGGCTTCGTTCCAGAGGAATTGCCGGAACGTTCGATTGTTATCGAAGGAGGGAGATATACACGTTTGGGTTTCAGAAGCCTACGTTTCTCGAAGCTATGAGGATCAGAATCAGGAGAGATGTCCGCTCGTTTACCGAGGAGTGGATAGGTGGAGAGGAGGGAGACATTGCGGCAGCTCTCCTGATTGGAGATCGCAGCCGAATCGATCCCACAACTCGTGATACGTTTGCAGCTACTGGAACGGCTCACCTCTTAGCGGTCAGTGGGCTGCACGTTGGCCTCATCGTGTTGGTTCTGTTCGTTGCCGTTTCTTGGATACCCCGAGTCTGGATTCGCTTCCTCTGCTTTGCTCTCCCCCTATCAGGTTATGTTTTTATTGCCGGAGCAACTCCCTCAGTTCTGCGGGCGGCAACAATGGCTCTCCTCTTTCTCATCGCATACAACACGGGGCGGCTTACGCGACCAATCAACATCTTAAGCGGAGCGGCTCTCCTTCTGCTCCTGCTAAATCCAAGTTCACTCTTCGACATTGGCTTGCAACTCTCTTTCTCAGCAGTTGCCGGTATCTTCTTAGTCTACACTCCTCTCTGGAACTATCTACGGTTGCGATTCCCGAGGACGACTACGTTTCCTCTTCTCGGAAGACTTCTACAACTCCTCCTTCTCTCGGTTGGTGCGCAGATTCTGACAATCCCCTTTACCATCTACTACTTCGGTTATCTCTCTCCGATC
>JBFWSB010000030.1:0-20508 GCA_050248595.1 Kapaibacterium sp. (SeqCode) | reverse complement strand
GAGGATAATACCCAAATAGATTAAGAGATACCTATATCTACCTACCCAAGATTGTCACTCAGAATGAAGCGAAGCCGAATGAAGACCACCGCAGGTAATCTCACAAGGAGTGGGGAGATACGACTGCCACACTACTGAGCCGGTGAGATGTTTCGGCAGACCTCTGCACGACAAACCCTTTTCAGGATAGCCTATGTCTGCACGACGATATACGCCTTCCCCTTCTTTATTTAGTATAACATCCACCTTAGATATTGAGGGTGGAAAAGCAATAGATGATCAGAGGGCTTCGATACTTATCTCCAGATAACTGTCGTCTGTTGCAGGCAACAAAGTAGTTGTCGTGGAATGACCATAGTAGGTTCTTGCGCCGGCAAAATTTGTAGAGATTTCTGTTCTTGACTTGAACTCAGTAATCAAGTTCTCCACCCTCTTTCCCGTTAGGATGACCTTGTACTTGTAGGGACTCAGTTTCAGCATCGCGACATTTCGGATGCCAAGCACATCGTTGCTTAGATCGATATGGACTGTATTACCTCCATCCACATCGTTGGAGTAATACGTATAGTACAGACTGTCAATACGGGCATCTTCTACATACAAGTCGAGAAGGGAGTATTTGGGTGAGCTATTGGAACTTTGAAAGAATGAGATATGCTTCGTTGCCACAGTGACTGTTCGACTACCATTGAACTCGAATTTGAGTGAACCGAACAGATCTTTCTCACTGTAGTCGGATATATCATAGTCACGTCCTCTATTCCATGAGGCACTTCCTATACGCATCATGTTCCGATATATCCCGGATACACGAATGTTTTTGGTAGGATCCTGAAAGAGAGAGAGAATATCGGTCGGCTCCTTCACAATCGTCGGCATCTCCATAGTGTCGACGACTCTATCCACAATCGTTGCGAACGAAGTAGGTGGCTGATTTGTCCCCTTCTCGTCGGCGGCATCAGTTGGCGACAGATGTTCATTGCAGCCGAAGAGTGAGCCGATCAAAACGAGAATCAGGGTTATTGCAATGTTCTTCATGATAGCTAATCATTTTGGGTGAAGTAGAATCCCGATCCGAACATTCATAGAGACCATTGAGGGAAGAGTCTGTTACCGCTGGTATGAGAACATACCCGAGAGCACGGTCGTTTTTGGAAGAGGGAATAGCTGAAGGATTCCTATTTTTGCAGGACTCGCTTTCCTTCACAAACAGGCTGGATAACTATGCACAAATTTCTCGCGCTCTGCGTGGCCGCTCTGCTTCTCAGTTGCTCTTCGGAGCCTTCCACCCCACTCGACACAAACCCGATTGACACAACGCAGATAAAGGACACCACCGATATCACCGATACGACAAAGACAACCGACTCACTCCGCGCTGGCCTCTTCGATGGTGACACCGCCGAAGGGGGAAACTGCATCTGGGTTGCCCCCTACTACCGCACCGACGGAACCTGCGTTCGAGGTCACTGGACATCAGCCCCCGGAACCAAGTGCTCACTGGTTGGGAAAGTCTACGTTGATTGTGATTGAGGAGGTTTTGATTTCGGATTGGGGATTGGGGATTGGGGATTGGGAAGTTAATGACCAGACTTCATTTTTTCGACGAATTAAAAGTAACACAGTAGAAATGAAAAAGGACTGACTCCAGTAAACCAGAATCAGTCCTCTTAGGTGGGGCTAACAGGACTCGAACCTGTGACCTCTACCATGTCAAGGTAGCGCGCTAACCAGCTGTGCCATAGCCCCAATTGGAGCGCAAATATAGGTCTTCACTTCCGGCTGCACAAGTAGGGCTTTGTGAGGAAGTTTCAATCACTGTCTCCTCCTCTGGAGTGGCCTACATAAGTGTCTACTGACTTCTGATTCTTTGAAGAATCTGGTTCAACAGTTGATAACCCCGCTCGTAAGAGCGGGGATCAAGCATCTACACATGAGAAAAGCCCCGCACGGGGCGAAACACGGTGAACACTGAGAATTCAACTCAAGTGATAATCTTCCCTTATCACTTGAAGGGCTTTCGCCCCACTCTGCGGGGCTGTGGCATTATTGAACTCTTTCCACCCCCGCTCTTGCGAGCGGGGCTAAGGACTGAAAAAAGCCTGAGACGAATAAGGGATATCCTCAAGCCTGTTTCCCAAAATTCAAAGTCTCTAATCCAAGATCATCCGAAGATTGCCGAAGGCCAGAACCGTAGGTATTCTCGCCACTATGATCGAGCGCTAAGTTTGCTCTACTACCGAATTCACTTAGCGCAGACGTATGTCTCTTTCCTTCGCCCTCTCCCCCAGCCCCTCTCCCGATCCCGGGCGAGAGGAGCGACAGAAGTGAATACACACTTTTCTCTTCGACAATACCTCTTCCTTACTTGAATTTGGTATAAGCATCCGAGAGACTCTTCGGATGACCTCAGAGTGACGTTGGCTGAGAGGTAGAGGATTTTAAATTTTAGATTGTGGGTTATGGATTGAGAAAAACATTTCTCTCATTCTTAATTTTTAATTCCTCATTCTCAAACTCCTCTCCCAAACCTCCCCGACCAAATACAACACTCCCATCCCTCCCCACTCGAGCCAGAGAACCCAGGGTTGTTCGAAGTTTGGGTTGACTGCGTAGTAGAGGTAGGTGAGTGGAGCTACGAGGGCGGCCCAGTACCAGAGGAGTGAGAAGCGACGGTTGTTTGTGACTGCGAGGAGAAAGAGTGGGGCGACGAAGTACCAGATGTGAACCTTTGCAGTCAGGGCAATTTGTAGGGTGATGATCCCGATTACCCGACCGAGCAGTGCCGAAAGCGTCCGCCGCTTCAGTGGCCAGAGTGTGATTGTGGCAATTCCGAGAAGCATTGCTCCGGTGACGATTCGTCCGGCAATCTGGTTCGAGGGCTTTAGGTGGAATTCGTCGAGTATCCACTTTATCCCCCTGTAGATTCCTCCGTTGAACTCGTAGTAGTTGGTGAAGCGTGCGGCAACTGTTGTGTAGCGGCTGAAGGCTTCTGGATCGAGGAAGAGAGCAAGGGTGAGAATGAAGGGGAGTGCGAGAATGATCCCGAGAACTGCCCGCCTGCGGTCGAGGAAACGGAGCCAGAGTGGGAAAATCACTAAGGGGAAGAGGCGCGCTCCAATCCCAAAGCCGAGTCCGGCAAGGCCACCACCACCAGCTATGCTTAAACTTTTTTCCTTCGTCGAAGAGTCTCCTGCGAGGCTTCCACTCCTCCTCCCCAACGCAAATCCAACGAGAGCAATTCCCAACGCCAGAACCCACAGTCCATCGGTATGCCCCTGCCCTGCAATCTCAACCAACACAAGTGGATGCCAGGCATAGAGTGCGGCTCCGTAGAGTGGAATTCTCCACCGCTTCAGAAGGAGAAGGAGAAGCCAGATGGCGAACATCTCGGCGGCAATCAGAAAAACTTTCCAGATGTAGAAGCCGATCAGTGGATGATCTCCAAACGGCTCGGCAATCGCCATCGACGTTGCAAAGACTGTCTGCGCAACGGGTGGATAGATCGTGTTGGTTTCCGGGTATCCTTGCAGTGCGAAGAGTTGATCGTGGAGTTCAGCTAAGGCAGTGTCGGCAGGGATGTGGTGGTAGGGATTGAAGCCGTTCAGCAGGAGTCGGCCATCCCAGAGATAGCGCCAGGCGTCGTCAGAGAGTGATGGTTGAAGTGGGAAGGTGAGTGCGCGAAGGAGGAGGGCAACCAAGAGAAGATCGTGCGGACGAATTGGAATTTGATGTCGCCGAATCAAGAAGATTCCGCCGTAGAGAAGAAGTGTTGTGGTTAGGGCGAGAATCGCATAGGTCAACGCTTGCTCCCGAAGATCACCAAGCCAGAGAAGTGGAAGGAGTCCGAGCGAGACGAGGAGACCCGGAATTATCGAGAGGTTCTCTCTACGATCTGGCACAGACGAACTCCACTCTTGTTCCCCCTTCAATCTTCTCTACGCGCAGTTCCTTTGTCAACGCACGAATGATGAACATTCCTCTCCCCCCCTCGCTCAACAAATTTTCAGGGGCAACCGGATCGGCAATATCGTCTGGATCAAATCCCTCTCCTTCATCTTCTACAACGCACCGAATCCCCTCAACCGCACACTCCACAAACAGCCGCACATGCTTCGACTCATCTCTCCTGTTGCCGTGGTTGATGGCGTTGGCCACTGCCTCGGTTAGGACAATCACAAGGTTGTGAAAGTTTTCCTCCCCCATCGGGCATTTGCTCCGGAGTTTCTCAAGGTCGCGAGGAAGACTGGAGAGTCTTCGCCGGTCACTCTGAAACGTTTCGTCGATTAGTACCGATTCT
Organism: Kapaibacterium sp. (SeqCode); assembly: GCA_050248595.1. Classification (GTDB taxonomy): domain Bacteria; phylum Bacteroidota; class Ignavibacteria; order OLB7; family OLB7; genus JAGWAZ01. The sequence goes on along the minus strand of JBFWSB010000030.1, from coordinate 16,208 downwards.
CTTTCGTTCATAGCCCTTCGTGTATTTCTCCAGATTTATAATTTCAGATCGAGTGTCAGAAATAACCAGGGAGTTTTGCCAACCAGTTCACTTTCGTCGAATCGATGTTCCCACCATCCATCTGCTTCCAGACGAGTTCGTTCTGTCACTGGAAGAGATATGTGGACAGTCGGGCCAATCGATGTTCGGTCAGAGAATGGGAGCATTTCTCCACGCGGATCAGCCCTGAACGTCCGAACGCGGGAGAGCTTCCCCCCGAAACCGAACTGGGCTGTTGAGTCGCGACCAGAAAAGAGTTCCATTTCAACCAGTTCTGTCCGCGCTCGCTCCAGCAAACTTTCCGCAAAATCTTTCCAACTAAAGCTCCCACGTTCAGCCACCCGAAGTTCTCCGGTAGCCATTAGTCCATACTTTCGCGAAAGATAGAGAACAAGTGAGTCACGAATAGCAAGTTCACGGAACGATCTTCCTCGAATGTTCTGCGTTCTCCCCTCAAAATCGTAGTCGGTATAGTTCGCTGTCAGCTCTGCCTCCAAACGGTTTTCCATCACCTCAGGGAAGTGATAGTGAACGGTTGGCGACAGGCGAATCAGCCGATTCCAGTTGTTGTCGTTACTATTCTGTCCGAATAGATAGACTAAGTGCGTGAGAAACACCTGTCCAGTTGTCTCGAACCAGAGCAGCCGACTGAAGCGTCGGGCGTAGCGGAACTCCGAGGTAACCGTCTTCTCATCTTTGTCGAAATAATTTGTGGTGTCGGGGGTGTCATACCGGTAGATACCGACCGAGCCGCTCAGCCCGAGTGTGTCGTGCCCTCCAAGCCGATACTCCGCAGTTCCAGCAAACTGGAGATAGCTGGAGAAGTAGTCGTTGAAGGCACTCGTCTTCCGCTTTCGCCGCAACTCTACGTCGGGGACATCCCCTACTGGGTCTACTAAATTCTCCTGCTGACTTGTCCGGTAGTTCAACCGGGCAGTTATGTGAAGTGCGGGAGTGCTGTACCAGGAGCCGATCGATCCCCCCACAGAACCATCCTCTTGGTTGAACTCATACGGCTCAGGCTCGCGTGGTGTTGGGGGCAATCCTTCCTCCGATTCAAGCCGACCGATTCCATTGCTCACCACGGAAACATCAACATCGAAACCGACCCGCTCACTCACTGGGTAGAGAAGAAACGAAGTGAACCGAAAACCACGCTCTCGCCTCTTCAAAATTCCCTCGAAGGTCTCCCCCCCATACTGAAGAATATCCTCTTCCCGTCGCCTGATGTAGAGGTCATCGTGGTCAACCTCCCAATCGGCAAAAGCCGAGAGGTAAACTCCGTCGCCGAAGTCACGGTCGAGGCTTGTGTTTAGGATTAGGTTCCCGTTTATTCGTGGAGATGTATTGTGCCACCGGCCGTTCCCTTCAAGCGAGATATTATATCCACCAATCGTTTTGTGCCCGGCAATATCTCCGTAGAATCCTCCCCCGGCATCTTCCGTGTTCAACTGACGGTTGTATGCTCCGCCGACAGCAATCGCAGCTCGATTCCCCTCCTTGTCCTCTGCTCTCCCTCCAATCCCAGCAAAGGTCACTGCCGTATTGTTCAACCCCGGAATCAACTCGTCCGCACCAATATCGTTGCTCATCGTCCCCTCAAGCAAGAGGAAGAGATTCACCGGTGAGGGAAGCTCGTACTGCATGTCGGCCATCAGGTCGACTTGATCTCTGGTAACGGGAGAACCGAGGAGCGTTGTTGAAGAGAGGACATAGGTTTTGAAAAGGCCGGTGAAGGGAGCCTGACTGATTTTGTAGTTGAATGCTATAGATGCGTTGTGGGTGGATGCAAACCGCTCGGTCCTGGTAACTAACGATTGTGGGTGGAGTGAGTCTGGGAAGCTCGGGACCTGTGCCCGAAGTGGTCGCCCGGTAAGGAGCACGATTGCAATCGTGAAGAGCAGCCTGCCGGGTAATGTAGTATCTCTTCTCCCCATACTGTTTAGAGTCCACAATAGAGCGAATATGCAGCCAGTGACTTACAAGCCGGATAGAAATTGCCGGTGAAGTGCCCGGACAATATCGCTGGCGTAGACCGGATCTACAAGAGCAGAAATTGATCGCTCTGTAGAATCGCTCCAGATAGAACGAATTGGTATCTCACCGATAGCAGAGAGAAATCGTGTGGCATCCTCACTTCCAATACCTTGCTGGCGGACTGAGGAGACAACGGAGACAGGTGTGGTAGAGTATTCCAGAATGAGATCGGCAACCTTAGCTTGACGAATAAGGCTCTCTGGGTTATACTCGGCAATAGGGATGAGAACGTGCAAGATCCGTCCCGAACGTGTAGAGCGAATGAATGGTGTAGTCCGAAGAAGCAGGTCGAGAAGGGGGGAAAGTGTGGTATCGGTTCTGTCAACTTTAAAGGTGAGGAGTGATGCCTGATAGAGTGCCGTAATCGAGAATGCCTCCCCACTCTCATCCCCATCAATAACGCTTACAGCTCCACTTAAGTCGTTGAAGACGAGGCGAATGTTAGCACGCTCAACTGGACGAACGGTGCGGGGGTGGATCACCTTTGCGCCGAGCGAGGCAATCTCCCGCGCCATCCCATAACTCATCTGTGGAATAGTTTGCGCCTCAGGAATCACTGCCGGGTCGGCTGTCATAATACCGGGAACACCGGTGTAGATTCTCACTTCGGAGGCTCCGAGAAGTTCCCCGAAGAGTGCCGCCGAGAAATCGGAGCTTTCACGCCCCATCGTCGTAATCTCTCCCCCTCTACCCCGCGCGATATAGCCTTCAGTGACGACAACCCCGGAGGCATTCCCATCATCTTGTGAACTTCCCACTGAATCACCTCCCCGACCTTCCACACTTGGTAGCCCCTCCACTTCTCCTCTCTCCTCAATATCCTGACCCTGATTGATTCGACCTGTCCCAATCTCAACTTCACCTCTCTCCGCAATCTGCAATAACGGCTGAAGGTTTTCCTGAACTCGCTCACGGCTCAGTTCGAGGTCGACGCGGGCAAAGCGGTGGTTTTCGTCGGTGATAAGCAGATCGGTTGCCGATACTACCGGTGCGCCAATTACTCTCCCAACAAGTGATGAAGAGAGTCGCTCCCCGAAGTGAACGACTAAGTCGAGGGTGCGGGGGGAAAGTTCTCCGACGATTGAGAGACCTTCGATGATCCGCCTCAGCCGATCTTCCCACTCCCCAACCTCTTGATCCCAACTCTGATATGCTGCTTCGGAGAGCATCGTGCGTGCAATCTGCCGATGATCGTCGAAGAGGGTAGCTGCGGCTTCCTCAGCATCTGACTTCTGGCGCAACGCAAGCTCGGCCACCCGCTCAAGTCTGTTGGTAACATCCTCGAAAGCACTTACAACAACAAGGAGTGGACGAGGAAGATGCTCCACCTCGCCACAGGCAAGTTGGAGTCCTTCCGCCCCCTTCAATATCGATCCACCAAATTTGACGACAAGCATAGAGAGATCCTGAGAGTTGAACGAGATTCGCAGAGCAAACTACTACCGGACCTCATATCCATCTTGCCCTCGCTCCTCCATTAGCGTTAGGAGAATCGGCGGTTCATCGGAGCTTCCGGGAGCATTTGCGGCTAAGAGCATTCCCTGAGATTCTACCCCCATCAGCGTTGCTGGCTTTAGGTTGGCAACAACCACAATCCGCTTTCCGATTAGCTCTTCAGGTTTATATCCCTTCGCAACACCGGCGACAATCTGTCTTCTCAGATTTCCAATTTGCAGTTGCAGCTTCAGCAATTTGTTCGACTTCTTCACCTTCTCGGCTTCAAGAATTGTTGCCACCCGAAGGTCCAGCTTCATCACATCTTCGATTGAGACTTCAGGCTTCAACTCAACTTCTACCTCCTCTTCAGTTGCAACTTCGCTCGACGTGCCGAGCTTCGCTACCTCTCTCTCAACTTGCTCATCGGTAAACTTCTCGAAGAGGATTGTTGGCTCGCTGATTGGATGCCCTGCCTTCAGGTGCAACTCTGCCGCGCTCCACCAGTTATCTGCCTCCCCCTTCTGAAGATTCAACGCACCCCAGAGTTTTGATGCTGTGAAGGGAATCAAAGGCTCGAATAGAATGGCAAGTGAACGGACAACCTGCAAGCAGATGTTCAACGTAGTTCCGCACCGCTCGGGATCATCCTTACGGGTCCGCCACGGCTCCGAATCGTTGAAGTATTTGTTTGCTGCACGGGCTACGTTCATCGTCTCCAGCAAGGCATCACGGTAACGGAATGAACGATAGCAAGCCGCAATGCGGGAGGGAGCTTGCGCAATCTCCAGAAGCATCGTTAGGTCAGATTCCGTGAAGTACTTCATGAACTTTGGGCGAAGATCGTTCAGGATAATCTCCCTCGGTGCGTTGTTCTCGGCGAAGTGCTCAAGGTCTTGCGAGAGCAACTGCCGCACAAGTTCTTCTTTCTCCGATGTTGTCAGCGGAGGAACCTCACCACCGTAGTATCGGGTCACAAAGGTCGTCGTCCGGTTGACGAAATTTCCTAAGATGTCGGCCAACTCGTTGTTCAGTCTCGCCTGATACTCCTTCCAGGTGAAGTCAGCATCCTTATTCTCAGGAAGGTTGGCTGCAAGTGTGTAGCGGAGTGGGTCGGGATCGTACTCGGCAACATAGTCGCGAACGTCAATCCCCCAGTTGTTCGACTTCGAGAACTTCCGTCCCTCCAAATTCAAGAACTCGCAGGCTGGCACATTGTCCGGAAGAATGTAGTGGGATGTCGCGCCTCCATCCGCCGAACGTGCGGCAGCCGAATCGTTATACCCCATCAAGGTTGCCGGGAAGATCAAGGTGTGGAAGACAATGTTATCCTTGCCGATGAAGGCTACGTAGCGCGTGTCGGAATCTTGCCACCAACGACGCCATCCTTCCGGCTCCCCCCGCTCTTCGCACAGGACTTTTGTGTTGGTGATATATCCGAACGGAGCGTCGAACCAGACGTAGAGTTTTTTGTTCTCGTACCCATCCACTGGAACGTCGATTCCCCAGTCGAGGTCGCGAGTCATTGCCCTGTCACCAAGCCCTGACTTCAGCCAGCTACGTGACTGTTGTAGTACGTGGTCCCGCCACTCATCCCGGTGACTCTCGATGTAGGCTTCGAGTCGCTTCTGGAACTCCCCTAACTTCAGGTAGGCATGTTTTGTTGTCCGCAACTCTGGGGTTGTGCCCGATATTTTACTGACTGGGTTTTTCAGTTCGATCTGGTTGTATGTCGCCGAACAGTTATCGCACTGGTCGCCACGCGCTTTATCGTTCCCGCAGTTAGGACAGATTCCCTCCACATAACGATCTGGCAAGAACTGTTTGGCAACTGGATCGTAGAACTGCTGCTCCTCCTTCTCTGTGAAGTATCCGGCCTCCCAGAGTGCTAAGAAGAACTCACGCGCAGTCTCGTGATGCTTCTCCCAACTTGTTCTGCCGAAGATGTCGAAGTCAATACCAACGGCACGGAATGCACGCTCGTTCTCAAAGTGATATTTGTCGGCAATCTCTTGCGGAGTTACCCCCTCTTGATCGGCAGAGATCGTGATCGGCACACCATTTTCGTCGGAACCAGAGATGTGAATCACCTCTTCGCCACACGACCGGAGAAACCGGGTGTATATATCGGCTGGAAGGTATGCTCCGGCAAGATGCCCGAGGTGGCTGTAGCCGTTTGCGTATGGAAGGGCACTGGTAATCAGTGTCCGCTTAAAATTCTGGTCGTTCAAGATCAATCAAGAAATAGATTCAATTCAAAAGTAAAAATTCAAAATTCAAAAAAAATCACTGGAGAGTCGTGGCGAAGTGTGGCAGGTACAAAAGAATATCTATACAACAAGTAGAGAAGGAAGGATTACACGACACAACTTCTCCACTTTTGAATTTTTACTTTTGAATTTTGAATTCTCTCACTCACTCCTCTTCTTCCTTGAAGGCTTCCAAACCGTTGTAGAGTTCGTTCCGATTCAAGTCTTCGATCTGCACCTGTTCAATGCGATTGTTGCTTGTCTTCAACACAGTCATCTTCACTTGATCCCGCTCGAACGATTCGTTCTCCAGCGGAATCCGCCCAAACCACTTCGTGACAAGTCCACCAACCGAGGTGTAGTCTTCCCCTTCCGGGAGGACAAAGCCTACGATTTCATCGTTTGCGTCGGCTACAGAAATAGAGGCATTGACGATGTAGACACCATCATCAATCTGCTCTACTTCAACAGGTTCGTCGTCGTACTCATCTTGAATCTCTCCAACCAGTTCTTCTAAGATATCCTCAAGGGTAACGATTCCGGCAGTCCCTCCGAACTCATCCACAACAATTGCCAAGTGAATTTTGCGCCGTTGAAACTCGCGCAGCAAGTCAGCAATCGGTTTTGTCTCTGGAACGAAGTAGACCGGGCGGAGCAGATCTTCCAGAATAATCAGATCGCTATGTTCTTTCAGCGTGATTAGGTCTTTCGAGTAGACAAAACCGATCACTTCGTCGAGCGAATCGTTGTAGACTGGCATTCTTGTGTAGCCATCCTCGATGATTGTCTTGGCCAGTTCGTCGGCTGGCTCGGAAGCGTCGAGTGCCACGATCTCGGTACGTGGAACCATCACTTCCTTCACAATCTTATCCCGAAACTCGAAGACATTTTCCAGAAGCTCGTGCTCGGCATCTTCAATTGTTCCCCCCTCACGACTTTGCTCCAACAGAAGCCGAATCTCTTCGTTCGAGTGTGCATGTTCGTGTGCCCCAGCAGGTTGGATGCCGGCAAAGCGGAGCAACCAGTTTGCAAGTCCATTCAGCACAACAATAAAGGGGCGGAGCAAGATGTAGAAGAACCGAAGTGGATAGGCAATTGCCAGCGTCGTCTGCTCAGGTCGCTGGATAGCGAGCGATTTCGGAGCAAGTTCCCCTAAGACGATGTGGAGCACAGTAATCACCACGAAGGCAACCGGCAACGCAATGGCGTGGGCAAGCTCTTCCCCCCCCGTATATCCGAACATGCGGAGCAGACCTACGATCAACTTCGACACAATAGGTTCACCAACCCAGCCGAGACCGAGTGAGGCGAGCGTAATGCCGAGCTGCGTTGCCGAAAGGTAGGCATCGAGGTGCGTAATCAGCGTGTGCGACATCTTGGCCGTCTTGCTGCCGGTGAGTACGCGAAGTTCAATCTGCGACGCTCGCACCTTGACGATGGCAAATTCTGCGGCTACAAAAAAACCATTGGCAAGGACGAGAACGATGGTAATGACGACACCTAAGACGGGATCAACCATTTAGCTTTCTCGTGCCTCCGCACGGTTGTGGGTAGGATCGGACAGCCCCGAAGGAAGGGGTTATGTGGTCGGTACTACAAGAAGAAGGATCATCCATAATATACTCAGTGCCCCACTCTATTTGGGAACAGATGTTGTGAAGATAGAGTGAGAAATTCAAAAAGCAAAATTCAAAAAGCAATATTGAGAGAAAAAAGCACTCCTCACCTCCCAATTTTGAATTAAAATCAGCCGTGCATCATCGGTTCGTTTGGGAGGTTTTGCACGATCTCCGCCTCACGATCAGCCAACTCGTCCAGACGTTCCCGCACCTCTTTCTCAGGATAGTACTCGCGGGCAATGTCGCAGAAGACTCGATAGTGTCCAGCCTCCGAAGCTAAGAGCGACCCGTAGAATTCTGCAAGTTCGGGATCGGGAATGTGCTCGCTCAGAATGCGAAAGCGTTCACACGAGCGAGCCTCAATCAATGCCGCAACCAGAAGTTGGTCCAACATTCTCTCCGGTTCGTTCTTCCGAATCAACTTGTGGAGTGCCTGCGCGTATGGGTCACCCGGATCACGCTGCAACACTCCCCCACGCTCTCGAATCATCTGGTAGACGTAGCGGAAGTGCTCCATCTCCTCGTCGACAAGGTCGAACATTTTGCGAACTAACGAATCCCGTTCGGGATACCTGTTAATCAACGCCATCGCATTTGCCGCCGCCTTCTTCTCACAGTGGGCGTGGTCTACCATGATTTTATGCAAGTCAACCTGCGCACTCTCTATCCAGCGAGGTTGAGATGGTGTTTTCAGACAAAGCATGTGGTCTATTTTAGATTTTTGATTGCGGATTGTGGATTGCTTGCCTTCGCTACTTTCAACCGTACTATAAATTTTTGAGAATAAACAGAATGGCAAAGATCAACATGCCGATTTAGATTTTTGATTGCGGATTGTGGATTGCTTGCCTTCGCTACCTTCGACCGTACTATAGATTTTTCAGAATAAACAGAATGGCAAAGATCAACATGCCGACTCCGAAGGAAAGCTCCACAGTTTCCGACCGAAGTTTGGTAGTTGCACGTGCGCCAAGTGCGCTCATCGGGAAAACCGTAGCGCAGAGAATTCCAGCAACCTTCCAGTCGATGAACCCATTCAAGTGGTGAGTTATCACACCCGGAATTGAAAATGCAGCCACGCAGATCAACGAGGTTGCAAGGGCTTGTTTGGTCGGCAGCCGAAGCAACCCTACAAATGCAGGAACCATCACCATGCCTCCACCAATAGCAAGAAATCCCGACAGGAATCCGGCAACGCCCCCGATTGCAAGGAGTAGAAGTGGTGAGAAGACCTCTAATTCTCCTGTTGGTTCTGAGATTGCTTCTTCTCCACTTCCTCCCGATCTCTTCGCCTTCAGGCTTCGAGAGAGAAAGAGGACTGCTGCGTAGAGGATGAAAATGCCGGTTAAGATCATCATCACCGGACCGGAGACCGACTTCACAAGCCACGCTCCTAAGATATTGCAGGGGAGGCCGGAGATCAAGACCCACTTCAGTATTTCAGTGCGAAGCAAGCGTTCGCGGAAGTAGATGACTGATCCAGAGAGGGCGGCAGGGAGTGTGGCCGGAAGTGGAGTAGCTAACGCGATTAAGTCTGGGAGACCGACAAGTTCGTGGAGAAGTGGAGTACTCAGCAATGCCCCGCCGATGCCAAACATACCAGCCGAGAAACCAGTGAGAATACCGACCAAAATTGTATACAGGACTTCCACGTAGAGCTTCCCCAAAATCTATTTTAAAATTTGACCCGAGAGAATATACGGCGCGATCCCCCTCCCTTTTCTCCACCTGCTTTTTCCACCCCCTTCACTACATCTCTTGAAGAATTGCTTTAATGACAAAAAATTAAGTTGATCCCCCCCTTAATTTCCTCCATTTTTGCCCTTCGAGCCTCCGCATTCTGCGATTTTTAGCAAAATTTAAGCACATGATATTGATTCAACCCGGTTTTCTGTTCAGATTTATTCTTCCAAGCCTTCTTTGCACCCTTTTTCTGGTCTCTTGCGGCACAGAAGAGCATGTAGAGTTGCGCCCCGCAGAGGGGGGTAAGTTCTACGGCGGAATCTACCGGATGAACGAAACCGACGCAATCAAGACGCTCGATCCAGTCGGCTTGAACGACGCTCCAAGCCACCACGTTGTCCACCAGATTGCCGATCAACTTGTCGACTTCGACAGCTCTCTCACGTTGCAGCCAGAACTTGCTGAGAAGTGGGAGATCAGCGAAGATCAACTGACCTACACATACCATCTCCGCAAGGGCGTTCTCTTCCACGACAACCCATGTTTCCCTGACGGAAAGGGTCGGGAGATGAAGGCAAGTGACGTGAAGTTCTGCTTCGACCGAATTCTCGACGCTCGATCTGGAACGAAGGGAGCAGACTATTTCCGCGACAAGGTTGTGGGGGCACAAGATTTTTTTGATGCAACGGCAAAAAATGACGGGCAAGTTCCAGAGGGTGGAGTTCCCGGCTTCAAAGCCGTTGACGACTACACATTTCAGATTCAACTTCTTCACCCCTTCCCTGCATTTAAATATTATCCAGCTCTCGGGATGACTTACATCTATCCACCCGAGGCTGTTGAAAAGTATGGGCAAGATTTTTTCCGAAACATCGTGGCAACCGGCCCATTTGTTCTGAAGAGTTGGGAGGCTGACCGCGAGTTGATTTTAGAGAGGAACCCGAACTATTGGCGGAAGGATGAGCACGGCAACCAACTCCCCTTCCTCGACAGCATCCAGTTTACCTTCAAGAAGGAACAGGCAACGATGCTGACGGAGTTCACGAAAGGGAACCTTGAGGAGAACTACCGGATACCGCCAGAGTTCGTTGAGACAATTTTCGAGAAGCGGGAGATTGGCTCAACAGCACCCTGGAAGCTAACCGGGAACTACACAAAGTTTACTCTCCACGTTATCCCCTCGATTGCCACCAACTACTACGGTATGTTAACTATTGACCCTGTCTTCCAAGACAAGCGGATTCGGCAGGCATTCAACTACGCAATCGACCGTGAGAGAATCATCGCGTTTGTGTTGAAGGGGCAGGCAGCAGGGCCAGCAAATCACGGCTTGGTTCCTCCGGCAATGCCGAACTATCCAGCAGAGATGGTGAAGGGATATAATTTCGACGTAGCCAAAGCAAAAGCCTTAATGGCTGAAGCAGGATATCCTGACGGGAAAGGATTTCCGGCAATTTCGCTCCAGTTGAACTCCGGGGGAGGACTGAACGAAAAAGTGGCCGATGCAATTCAGGATCAGTTGAAGAAGAATCTCGGAATCGAGATCGAGATGAAGCAGGTTCAGTTCGCCCAACATCTCGACATGATCGACAAAGGGGAAGCTGCCCTCTTCCGCTTGGCCTGGATCGCCGACTATCCCGAGCCAGAAAATTTCTTAAACCTCCTCTGGGGAAAGAATGCTGCCCCGAAGGGAAAGATTTCCCCGATCAACTCCACACGCTACAACAACCCAGAGTTTGATGCTCTCTTCGAGCAAGCAATGAGAACTCCCGACGACACAGAGCGCTATCGACTCTACGCTCAGGCTGAGCAGATAGCCGTAGATGACGCCCCAATGCTCTGGATTTACCACTCCCTCGACTTCCGGCTGGTGCAACCTTACGTTCGTGGATATTCCTCGAACCCAATGGATCGACGTGATCTGGTTGGTGTTTGGCTCGATTACAACGCAACCGAAGGGGGAAGCTGAGGCATGATACTCGGTTTTCTCCAGAACAACTTGAATTCAACGCCAAGCAAGGTCGGGAAGCTCACCCAGAGCACCCAACTCTTCACGTTCTTGGTACTCGGACTTTCGGCCACTCTTCTCATCGGGTGTGCCGGTGACAGTGGACGGAAAGATTCGAATACGTTTTTCTTTAATATGAATTCCGAACCGAACTCACTTGATCCAATTCAGATAAGCCAGCAGGCATCCTGGTGGATTGGTGAGCAGATATACGACGGGTTACTGACGCTCGACTCCAACATGGATCTTGCTCCGGCACTTGCCCGAAGCTGGGAGACGAGCGAAGATGGACTCACCTGGACGTTCCACCTAAGGAGCGATGCTCGGTTCTGCGACGATCCATCGTTTGCAGATGGGAAGGGACGCCCTGTAACAGCCGAAGATGTCCGCTACAGCTTCGAGCGGGTTTGCACGCCCGGGAAGTCGAGCGGGTTTTGGATTTTCCGGGGCAAAGTGGATGGGGCAGACGAGTTCTATAAGAGCAGAGAGAATAGTGAGAATGGAAATCAAGTTGAACACGTTGTTGGCTTTACGGTTGTAGATGATTCAACCTTTACGATTACCCTAACCACTCCCTTCTCTCCCTTTGCCTACACACTGACAACTCCTTTTGGCTACATCGTCCCACGCGAAGCGGTGGAGAAATATGGGCAAGACTTCTTCCGTAATCCAGTCGGCACAGGTCCGTTCAGAATGACCGAGTGGGAGCCGGGACGGCAGATCATTCTGGTGCGGAACGGGAACTATTACGAGCAGGACGAAGCAGGGAAACCTCTCCCCTACCTCGACTCAGTTGTCGGCTCGTTCAAGAACGATGCAGCAACCGAGTTTGCTGAGTTTCAGAAGGGGAATCTTGATTTGCTCACCACAATCGACCCAACATTTGCTGGACGAATTTTGTCAGAAGATGGCTCGAAGCTGAGTGAAGAATTTTCCACCTACAAACTCTACTCAAAGCCGGGAATGTCAGTTGAGTACTACGGTATCACATTGGACCCAACAACCCGCGCTGTAAAAGAGGATGGAAGACTTGCCGAGAACGTCTACTTGCGCCGGGCTATCAACTACGGCATCGACCGAGAGAAGATTACAAGCTTTGTTTTGAAGGGCCAAGCAATTCCTGCTGAGAATGGTCCGATCCCTCCTTCAACTCCCGGTTTTACCGGCGTGAAGGGATATAGCTACAATCCAGATAAAGCACGCGAGATGCTTGATTCTGCTGGGTATCCGAACGGAGATGGATTGAAGCCGATTCTCCTTCAAGTGAGCAACAACCAAAGGACAGGATCAGTTGCCCAGGCTGTGATGGAGGATTTGAAGAAGCTCGGCATCCCAGTTGAATTGCGGCAGACCGAACATGCAACCCACCTGAAGCAGGCTGACGATGGTGAGGTTGGCTTCTGGCGAACAAGTTGGCTTGCCGACTATCCCCACGCAGAGAATTTCATGGCGAACTTCTACGGCCCCTACAGCAAACCTGCTGGACCGAATCGGGCACGCTACCACAATCCAAAGGTTGACTCTCTCTACTTAGCGGCTATGAACCCAGCCCTGACCAAAGAGGGTTGGAGCAATCTGTATGGCCAGATGGAGGAGATTGTGTTGCAGGACGCCCCTTGGATATTTCTCTACTACAGTGTAGTTCGCCACCTAACACAACCGTGGATCGAGAACTATCACCCAACCCCATTGCAGACGTTTGACCTCACTCGCGTACGTAAGAATACAATACCAACTTCATAATACATCGGGAGATTCGTGATTCTGAAGAGAACGCTACCGACGCTTACTTTGATTCTGCTTCTTTCCCTGCCGGGGGGAGCAATCTTTGCACACGCAACAAATCCGGGAACGGGTTCATCGGAGAGCTTGAATGCCCTCTCAACGTTTTTCCACATTGCAAAGAAAGGGAAGAAAAAGAAGAAGCGCCCCACCAAAAGAAGAACTTCACGTCGCTACACCTTGCGGGGAAATCCAGAGGTGACGCGAAAAGTTGCGATGGCATTAATCGCCGAGAAGCTTCCAGAGCTTGCTCGTCTGGCTGATATTGAAGTGCCAGATAACGTGGAGGTAGCGAGTGTAGAAAACTCTGAAGATCCCACAGCCTCGATTCAGCAAACTGAGTCGGCAACGGCTGGCGAAACAGTTGCGCCAGTGGTTGCAGCAACGTCGATCTCATCACCACGCATCACAGCAGGATCGGACTACGACGATTCAGAACTTTCAGAGGAAGAGGATCCAGATCAACTCTCTGCTGAAGATGAAGATTTGCTTGATGATGTAGACGACCTGACCATCCAAGACTTCTACAAAGAGTTCACCGACTACATGGCGGCGTTGAACGATGAGGTTTACATCACCGACAATGGTATCGACATGGAACTTGCCATGGAGGGATTGTTGGAGTGGCTCGGCACACGTTATCTCTTCGGTGGAACAACGAAGAGTGGAATTGATTGCTCGGCATTTACCCGAACAATGTATGGTTGTGTCGGCTACAAGCTCCCACGAACTGCTGCCGCACAGTGGGATGCGAGTGACGATGAAGTCGCATACGACGAGCTTCAATTTGGTGATCTCGTCTTCTTTAACACTCGAAGTGCAGTCTACGTTTCGCACGTCGGTATGTATCTCGGCAACGGCATGTTTGCCCACGCTTCAAGCCGAAATGGCGTAACCGTCTCCTCACTCGAATCGAACTACTACTCAACGCACTTCATCGGCGCTCGGCGCTACGACGTGGCTGCGGCTTTGGCTGCACAGGAAGAGAGCGAGAGTGTTGCAACAATCAGCACTGCAGACTCGGTAACGAATGGTGGGGCATCGAATTAAGGAGAGGATGTAAATCTCTACAGCAGGCTCAACCGAAACGAGATGATTTATCATTGATTGAGTTGAAGGGGAAGTCTTCACAGAGGAACGATTGAAGACTTGAGATTCTTCCCCTCGGTGTTTGGACAGCAAGTGTTCATCGGTTGGGGCATACTTTTTGATCGTTATAAGGGTCGTTTAGGATCGCTCTGGTCTGTGCTGTATCTGCGATTAGCGTTCATTGCTCGTCCTATCTATCTGCCCCAACTTGCTCATCGCTTTCATCTCGTATTCCTCGGCTCTCCTACCGATAATCTGCACCATATCTCGAAAGATGAAGAGGTGAAATGGGTAGCTGCACCACCAATACATCAAACCCCACAAACCTTTCGGCGCAAAAATTGCGATCTGCTTCAGTTCTGTCTGCCCGGATCGGTCTTTCCTCGTTTCCCACTGCAACCAAGCCTTTCCCGGAAGTTTCATCTCGGCTCGCAACCTGAGAAGTTGATTTGGTACAACCTCCTCAACACGCCAGAAATCGAGTGCATCTCCCAACAAAAGTGTGTTCGCATCTCGGCGTCCGCGACGTAATCCTGGCCCTCCCACAACAGCGTCGATTGCCCCACGCAAGCTCCAGAGCCAATTCCACCGGAACCATCCGTTTTGCCCACCAGCTCGGGAGAACTCTTGAAAGACAACTGGTGGTGAAGCGTTGACGCTAATCGTGTGAACTTCACGAATCAAGCCTTCCTTTTCCTGAAGTTCAAACGTGTCGGCTCCCCCCAAAGAATCACTCCAACGAGTCTCCACCTCACCACTCTCAACCTTTGCCAGCGTTAAGCTTAGTGCTTCGCTGTAGGACATGGGGTGAATATCGGGAAAGTACTCTTCAGCCTTCGATCGCTCAGCCAGAAGTGGCTGTACCACCCCTTCAACCAGAGGAACGGCGAGTCGATTTGAGATTGGGGTTACCAATCCGACCCAATGTGCCGCAAGCCATGGTGTGAGAACAGGAATTGGCATGATAAGACGACGTAACCCACGAGCTTCTGCGTAGCGAAGCATCATCTGCTTAAAGGTGAGAGGATCGGCTCCCACCTCAACAATACCAACTGGGCCGAGGTCAACTGCACGGCAGAGATAGTGGAGAATATCACGAATCGCAATTGGTTGCACCAGGTTCTTCACCCATCGTGGAGTAACCATCACCGGAAGGCGTTCAGTAAGATAGCGCACCATCTCGAAAGATGCTGAACCAGAACCAATGATAGGTCCAGCACGGAACTCAGTAATGGGAAGGTTCTCAGCAAGAACTCTCCCCACCTCTTTGCGGCTTTGTAGATGCTTCGACGGCTCTTCATTATCAGGGAGCAGCCCTCCCAAGTAGATAACGTGAGAAACTGTTGAGGCAACAGCGGAGAAGTTTCGTGCGGCGGTTCGATCCCTTACTTCAAAATCGCCGTCGGTTCCCATTGAGTGAACAAGATAGTAGGCAACGTCGATATCATCACAGAGACCAGTAAGAGAGTCAGCCTGAAGAAGGTTTCCTGTGCGGATATCGACATCATCTCCCCACGAACGTCCCGCGATTCGCTCGGCATCTCTAACGAGCACGCGAACGGTGTGCCCTTCATCCAACAGACGCGGAATCAATCGTCCGCCAATGTATCCAGTTGCTCCTGTCACTAAAATATTCATACATCTATCCACACATTCACATCTACCAGTCCCTACTACTTAATGCTTGTTCCAACACCAAGTTCTAAAATAGAACCTTCGTTGCTCGCGGCAATATTTGAAAGTTTTCAAAGCCTTATACCGCATTCACTTAGCGAAGACGTAGGTCTCCTTTCTTCGCCCTCTCACCCAGCCCCTCTCCCGTTCCCGGAGTGAGGGGAGTTACTGAAGAGTATGCACTCCTTTCTTTTCAACAGTACGTCTTCCTTACTTGAATTTGGTATTCCCCATCCTAATTTCTACTGATCAAAAGAGGCAAAACCTATTAAGGCCTACAAAATCATGTCTTTGCTGTTTATGGCTAACAACTTGAGAGATAGCATCCTTACACAGATTCGATATAGCCGAAAAGGATGCTTGGTTTGGACGATACGAGTGGACTCTGTTTTGAATATCTCATAACTGATACAGACCCAAACACTCATTCTGAACTATTCAACATCCAATCACGTTGTGAGTTCGTAATAGAACTACAAGAAGGATTCGATTACATATCGAACTCACATATTCATATCACATACAAAGAGAAGCTATGGTTATCCAACTAAAGTCCGCACTGTTGCTCCTGATGGTTACAGCGTTAGTAGCAAT
>JBFWSB010000029.1:0-20761 GCA_050248595.1 Kapaibacterium sp. (SeqCode) | reverse complement strand
CAGAAACCCTGAGAGGCTTGATAACAAAGGCTCTCAGGGATTTTTGTTTATACGTTGTTGACTATATTGTACACTAATTCAGGGTAATGAAAAGCCCGAGCCTGTTTGAAAGGCTCGGGCTTTTCATATTCCAAACCTATATTCGTTTGATGCCAATAGATCTTCCTATAATTCAACGTGTTATGCAATTATGGATAATTCAGAAATTTCAGTCGACAAGGTCAAGGTTCAGATAGCAATCGTTGATCAAAGAATTGCCCAATACAGAAAAGAGGCTACTCAAATACTTTCAAAGTTGAAGTTACAACGAGAAGGTATACGCAAGAAGAAAAATCAGTATCAGGAGAAAATCAACAACGCTCATAACTCTATCACCAAAAGACAGCTCCGAAAAAAGCGAGATCAAGACATTGCTCGTCGCACAACGGCAAAGTCTAGTATTGAGAAGAAGTATGCACACAAGAAGGAACAGATCGCTAAGCAAGTTGAAAAGAAATCCGAATTGAAGCTATTTCTTGCCCAACTAAAAGCCCAATCCTCTACAAAGAGGGCTTGAATTACTCCAAGGCTTCAAAAACACGATCAATGTCGTTAAGTATATCGGCAATAACCCAGGTCAAACAGGCAGCTTCCTTCCCTGTCGTGTGTGCAAGCCCGAAGCAAGCGTATTCGAGAACGTGAAGCCGTCCCCTGTTGCGCTCAATAGCTTGTGTGAGTTCTTGTGGTGTGAACCGTTGTTTCGGTTCAGGTCGGTCGGTTGGTTTGTGTGTAGCCATACGAGATTCAGGAATTGAAAAATACCGGGTCTTTCCTACGCTCTCGTAAAAGCGTCCCCTGACCTTACGGTATCAGGGAGACCCGGCACTTGTTGCCTTGCATATAAAAACCGCATTGACGGAGCGGTTCCCGTTACGAGATTTAGGAACTCTAAAGATAGGGAAGTTGATAGATTTTTGCTATTCTTCTATGCAGAATACACTGGTCATAAAAAAGTGAATCTCCATAGGGCAAAAAATGCAATCTCTTAAGTACTTACAACGGTCGAGCATAGGAATACATGGTCAACAGTTAATGCTGTTTGGTATGGATGATTCGGGGGATGCTGCTTTCCGTATAGACTCATTTCCTGACTCTGAGTCTGCAGATATTGCCGAAGCACTCAACACGCTTGCTCAACTTGTATTTAAAAGGCCGTCTGCTGGACAGCAGATTAATAAAGGTAAGCTGGTGTTTGCGTTCGAGGATATTCCCCAGGATGGTAACCGGATCGGTTGCAGGATATTAGATCTATCACATCTTGACTTTGACAAGATCTCTGATACAAGAATTGTTGGAACTATGGCCACTATTGATTATAAGGGTGCACCCCTAATTGGGGTGACATATAGGAAGAATGATATCTCGACGGTTGCAATGGGATTGCGAAAAGTTGCTGACGATTTCCTTACAGGAGATACAGATTCGTATTCTCAATTCCGTCTAAAGAAAGATCTTGCTCCAGAAACTCTGGGACTAAGATTCACTAGAGCCGAAATTGATACCTCAATTGTGTTCACAGGGAGTACTTCTGATAGAAACAATCCGATTCTGGAAGTAATATTCGATGCCGCTTCTAGCAATGAGGATTTGCAAAGAAGAATACTTTTAGATTTTGCTGAAGCTATTCAAGCCGGTCAAACTTTTGAGTCAAAATATCCAATTCATTCGCCCCATGGCGTGACATTTCTTAGGGGTGAATTAAAACTTTCCAAATTGGATCGAGAGACTGATGAAGAAGTACCGATAGAAGAAGATGACCCCGAAGGCCAAGTCCTAAGAGATCAAGTTGTGTTGGGAGTCTATTCATTGCTAACAACTTACGGAGCGGAAGAATTACGTAGGCTTCGTGAATCAGGCAAAAATGTGGTGAATTGGCTTCCAGCAGAAGCTCCAGTAGCTGCTATGATTCGTTTTCATAAGGGTAAGCATCCACTTGTAATTGATGCTGCTAACTCTCTATGTTATTGTATCGAGACTGATCAACATAGATCATTCCCTGCTGATAATGCTGGAACTTGGGGTAAGAAGTCTTCGGAAGAGTAGTTGTTAATATATTCCAGGCTTCAAAAGCGTATTAACTTGCTGCTGTGCAACATTCACCTGCATCACCGGCAACTTCATCTTCCTCACCTACGCCAAACTCTCAATAGAACTGAGATATCGATGCTGTGAAGCGGTCAGTCTTCGTTCCCAGTGGAGAAGCTGAGAGTGCGTGGTTGAACGCTCGTAGGTCAGTGTATGTATTGCACCCAGAATGTTCTCAATCAGGAGGCGTTCAATAATGGGAACGATAGAGTAGTCGAAGCCACTTTTCATCCTCCTCCGGGTGGTCTCAATCAGCGTATCGTTCTGGATTGAGAGGAGAACCTTTGCGTAGACTTGTTAGGAGATCATCATTGCAGAATAGCAAAGCATACATAATCGTTTAGACAGCCGATGCGCGTGGTTGCGAGAAGTGGTTGAAGTGTGAAGTAGGTTGAGAATTCTTGAAGAGTGTTTGATCAGACAGCTCATAATTTTCCGTGATAGATCGAAGGGGTGAACATTCTTCCTTGTAGATACTACTAGACTTGAGCTATTAAGGCTGGTATTCTTATTGCTTCCCCGTAAAATCCAGCACCCGCTTCTTGCCTCCACACGATATCTCAAGAACACCACTTTCGTACCTGCTCTTCAGGTGTGGGCCGTTGAACAGGTCGGGGTTGGTTGGAGAAGTTGTATCGATCTTTGCTCTCTTCGCTTCTTCTTTTCTCAGCCACGGACTAAATCCTTCATTCATTACTTCTCTGTTCCCAACGGCTACGCTGTAGCGAATGTTATTTCCCCACAAGCGCAGGCGTTTGTATGGTTTGTCGGGATATTCTGTCCAAGTAATCGAATCACGTTGCTCGAGATAGATTGAAGCCATTCCATTCCCCACAATGGCTACAATCCAATGTTCAGCGTTTTCAGCCATAAATTCTGTTGAGGTTGGAAAGAAGAAATCAACGTGCCCAAACCGTGTGCCGGGAGGGATTGTGTAGGTGGCGACGAGGATGTTTTCTTTCTGCACAATCTCTTCATAGGGCGATCCCCCAATCCACTTATCCTCACTCCCATAACTTGCCTTCGAGTTCAAAATTCCTTCCTCCATCAGTTCTGGTTCTTCGGGGAAGAACATCCCAAGTTCGTAGGCCGATGCGTATGGGTGGAGGGCGTAGATTGTGTTGTTCGGTTTGTCTGAGGCAAACGTTATGTCCCACGTATGTTGCTGTATCGGTTGCTGTAAGCCCCCTTGCATCGAGCCGAGCGCGTAGTCCTCGGTCATGTAGGTTGTCTTGTAGACATCGGTGTAGCGTTCGTTGCTGTAGCGCATCTTCGCGCGGGAGCGTTTCCGCTCGTAGTGGGTGTAGGGTTGCTCTCGGTCGTGGGCGATCTCGCGAATAATGGCAGGACATCGAAACTTGCTCATCGCAGCGAAAGCCAGGTCGGGGAGAATGAAGTCCGAACTATTCTCCCAGTAGAACTCCGAGTAGCTTCGGGCTTCGGCATTCCGGGGATTAATAACCGAGCCGTCACCATCGCGGGAGTGTGCGCCGCAGTAGTTCCCGGCAAGATACTCGGCGGCGTAGTCGGCCAAGAGATATTCCACCATCATGCCACAACGCTTTGCCATCGTTGTATCCTCGGCGAAGTCGTAGAGCGTCAGCAGCGGCGCTATGTAGAAGTAGAAGTAGCGTGGAGAATCCCACTCGGTCTGTCCATAGCGGACAGTTTCGTCGATCCAGTGATTCAGATATTCTTCAGCCTCGCGAAAGTTCTCCTCAGAGCTTTTTCCGTTGAACCACTCGCTCCCCGGCAAGTTCGGCCACTCTTGTGCCATCAAGTAGAGGGTCTCGTAGTACATCAGGAAATGATTCTCCGTGTCGCCACGATATGGCGTCCAAGTTTTCCAGACGTGGCGGAATTTCGCACGCCACTCATCGCTCAGCAGATCACGACCGTAGAAGTAGAAAGCAGTTGCAGGATAGGTCCAGAACATATCTTGCGTTGGCTCAGCGAGTAGCGAGTCAAGCTGTCGCCACGCGAGTGCTGTATCTTTTCCCGTACGAAGTTTTGCCAAGATAAAGTGAAAGTTGCGACGGTTATCCTTCGCGATATGATCTAACGCCTTCTCACGTTGTTCGGTCGATGGACCAGCAAATTCTTCTTCAACAGGTTGTGCCGAAAGACGGGAGGAAAAAAATGTGAGGGAGAGAAGAACAATCCAGAATCCCGACAAGGTCATCTCTTTAATGTTCATGCCCCACCTCCACCGGTACAGAATAATCCTTCACCACAATCCTCCAAACTTGGCTGCCGGGGAGTCCAGCCGGTTCCCACGTAGTTCCGTCCCACTTGTAAAGGCCATCGCCAAAGGTTCCGGCAAGAATAAAGCGTGCTTGGTTCGATCCCATTGCCCCCAATGCGTGAACCGGAGGGACAAAATTGTGTGTTGCTGCCAGTTCAAGGTTGGGTGGATAAATAGTAATACTATCGTCGAGCTTAAAGTCGAGATAGGAGAGTCCCGATAGATATCGTGCTATCAAGACAGGATAAATTGGTATGCTGATCTGCTTTGAACTGCTATCATACCTTGTAGTAATCATAACTGGGGACTCGGTCACTTTCACCATATCATAGTATTGCTCACCCCTATCATTCCACCAACGATCTATTTCCCGCCACGTTAGTCCCAAATCTTTTGAATAGTAGTTAGAACTATCAGTGGAGGAGCAAGTACTCATGAGAAGCATCTCAGCATTATCATTGTGAGGCATTCGATAGCAATACTTCTCCTTCAACTCTCCATCCGGGTTCTCCCAGGTCTCTCCTCGGTCGGTCGATCTCCAGAATCCGAACGCGGTTGCAGCATAGATATAGTTCGGGTTCCTCTGATCGACCTTCACATCCAACACCTCCGTCATCCTCCAGTCGGTCACGATCTTCCAGCTCTGCCCGTAATCTGTACTCCGGTGAATCCCGTTCCCTGCGGCTAAGTAGAGGATGCGTCCGTTGCTCGTGTCGACAGCATCCATTGCGTAGCCTTTCACGTTCTCCGGACCGATATGCTTCCAACTCCTCGCGCTGTCGTAGCTGACGAAGAGTCCACTCCTAAGCGTGCTGCTCCCCACGACGTAGCTCTGGTTGCCAAGAACGACGGTGTAGATTGTTTGGGAGGTTGTGATGGTGGGGAGTAGGGGGGAGAGGATTATCCAAGCCAAAAGCGTCACGCAAAGGCGCAAAGTGGCAAAGGCGCAAAGGGGGGAGTTGGTGGAACTTTTGTCTTTTGGTGGTCTATCGTTCATGATTTTGTGTGGTGAAATTATATCAGTCACTGAATTGGATAAGGTGGTTCATTTTCAACGGCAGTGGAATTTCGACTCCTCCGTTGACCAAGCCAATTCGTAGTCCTTCCACTGTTGCTATTCTCAGGCCTGAAACCTCAATGTCAACGTAGTGATCCCCAACCCAGAACCGATGTTCGAAGGGGACGAGTTTGGGGGCGATCCGTAACCGTTTGCCGGTGACTTCGATTCCCATCCACCCACGAATGGCTAACAGGAGATATTGTCCCCAGCCCCAGACGATAATTCCAGTTGGTGGATAGGGTGGAGATTGCCGTTCGCCGTAATACTCAAACCAGTTTCCACCATTGTTAGCCATCTTTAGCAACCACTCCGTTGTCTCTGTTGCTCGCTCTGTCATTCCTCCCTTCAACTCTGCCTCCGCCATCCAAGCTGTGACGAAGGGCCAGGGGCCTGGAGAGTCGGGGTCGGATGGGATAGGAGAGCGGGCGTAGCCACCAATTCCAGTCGGATTCCAAAGATGTTCGTGGAGGTGGTTGAGCGTATTCTGCGCTAACGAAGATGTGGGGTCAACAAGGTTGTAGAGAATGGGGAGGGCGGAGACTGAGTCGGGATCGCAGGGACGTGGCGTGGAATCGGAAACGTGATCTGGAACGTAGGGGATGTACCGTTCGTCATCGTACTCTGCTTCGGCAATCATTGTTGTCTGGACCGTGCCATCCAATAGTCGGCGGTGAACGATGCGATTATTCTCCACAAAGGAGAGTGTGAGGTGCTTGAACATCGCCCGGTGCATTGCTTCACCCCGTTCCCTCCACTCCACACATTTTCCATCAATGCCGAGAAGTCCTGCTAAGTAGGAGGCTGCAATCAATCCTTCAGCACAGAATGTGTTCGTTGCAACGTCGAAGCCAGTGCGAAGACCCATCCAGGGGAGTCGCTCCCAGAGATCGCGTCGTCCAACAAGCAGACCTGATGAATGCAAGTGTTCCGGTTTGCAGAGGAGAGTGGCGATATTTCCGATCTGAATCCAATATCTCCGCAGAAAATCTCCATCCCGCGTGAACCAGTAGTAATCACGGAGAGCCAACAGCACCGCACCATTTGCGTTCAGCTCTGCAAGCTCGCCATCACGAAACCGACTTGACTCAGCTACGTGTCCCTCATCGTCGGTCAACCAATCCAGAATATTTGTGAGAATAGACTTTGCTATTTCAAAGTCACCAGCATAGCAACTGGCAGTTGCCACAATTGCGGCATCTTGTCCCCACTCATAACCATACTGCCAGATTGAAGCGTTGAATTTCCCCTCATTTGCAATAGAGCTATTGATTCCAGTCCGAGAAAGGTCGAGCTGCCGTATAAGCTGTTCCGAAAAAGAGAGGCTTCTCTCCAGTTTGTTATTGAAGCTGGAATAGTCAACCTTCTCATCTTTAACCTCTTTCGGTATACGCTTCGCGGCCTGGCCGGGAAGTCGGTAGAAGAGGGAGATGCCATCTTGGTCATCCCGAGTCACAGGCTGTACAAAAGTGAAGAACCGCTCAAAAGGTTCAGGGGGTGGGGCTGCCTCAAGTGTCAAGAGTCTATCGCCATAACAGCAGAAGAGTCCATCTTTCTCCCAGATTGGAAGCTGTTGATACAATGTGGGGTTTGGGTAGAGCGATGTAATGATAGTTCCCTCTGAAGCGTAGCTATCCGACTCAGAGGCAGGCAGAAGAGCAACCTCGCGGCGGAGGAAGTGAGAGTTGAAGTCAGACTCATTGAGAAGGCGATCATTGTCAGATACCGGATCATCCCACGAGCCAACCGAAAATCTTTCCACCACTCGGATATTCCCAGCCATCCATTGAACAGCCACAACCGGTTCTATTGAATCCGTGGACTCCCACCAGACACGGGTTCCCTCATGTGTCGGACGAAATTTCTGGTCTTCAACAACAACTGTTAGCATTGTTCCAGAGAGGCCAAGTTCAGGGTGAAAAAGCGAAGTTCCATCCTTTCGCTGGAACGATTTCGTTCTCCAGAGGAGAATGCCGTAGGGAGACATTGCCGAATTCTTACTCCACTGAATAGCGACCGAGAGAAATCCATCACCGAAAAAAAAGTACTCGGTATCAGGTGCGTTTGTTCGATGGTCAGGGTGCATCCTTAGCCTCGCGCAATTGATGAGAGAATCATGTAGAGTCCGATGATTAGGCCTACGAAAGCAACGCAGGCGGCAAACCCGAGAATGTCGAACCGAGTCGGTTTCCAGAATTCGATGTTCGTGTGGGGGAACATCTTATTCTGCTCTACAAGCTCTGGGTTGTCGATCTTTTCCTGCACCAAACGCGCATCCTCTTCTGGATCGGCCACCGCAGGTGTGTTCACCCGAGCGTAAAACTCACGGAGTACTCGGTCAGAATTTGGTTTTGTGAAGAGAGAGATGAGAATCAAGAGAACGAAGGGGAAGATTGCGTCGAAGAGAAAGCCAGCGGTCTCGATTCCCGCTTTGTTCCAACTGCTGAAGTCGAATCCAAGTTTATCGAGCAGCCAGACATTTGTGCGGAACGTTCCTCCCCCCACGACTACTCCGCTCTCATTTACAGAAACAGAGGTGAAGAAGATCGGCTTGGGTGGAATCCGTTCGCTCTTCGTTATCATTTCACCTACTCTACTTGCTAATCCTTCACTTACATCTTTTTCGGAGGCCTTTGCCGGAAATTCTACCACCCGTTCCGCTGTTTGCTGCGTAAGTGCTCGGTTTGTGTTCAACGAAGAGATTGCTGGGACGAGGTTCGCTGCCACCACTGTCATCACCAACGAAATCAGCATCTGAATTGCCACAGCCTTCGTGTTCACCCGCCGCCAGAAGAAAGCCATCCAGAAGGCCGGACCCACGATTGCCCCTACTGAGAGTGCATACTTGAAGACATCGACAACGTTGTCGAAAATGGTAGAGAAGAGGACGCTCCCCAAAAGAATCAAGCCGATGATGAGTCGACCGATCCCAACCTGCGCTCGCTCCGAGGTTCCCGGCTTTACCGGTTCCCAGATATTCTTCGTGAATGCCGCCGAGGCGTCGAGCGAAGAGGTTGCAGCACCATCCATATTTGCCGAGAAGATCGCCGCGATCATCAATCCAATCGCACCAACGCCGAGGAGGTCTCGCGTCATCACACCCCAGATGTTTGTTGGATCAGAGACATTCCCAGCGTAGAGGCCGACGGCAATCAATCCCGTAAATGCCCACCCTAACATCATGAACCGCTTGGAGAGTGCCCCACCAACAAAGCCGAGTCGAGCGGAACGGTCATCTTTCGGCGACCCGCCGAGCGTAAAGCTCTTCGGCGCGTTCACCACTAAGTTGAGCAAGGCAAGTCCTGCAACGAAGTACCACGTATACTCACTCCCGGCTCCCGACCCGAAGAGTTCGGTCATCGCATCGGGGACGCGGTTTTGCAGACCGACGAGTCCACCAATTGCGGAGAGGCCGAGAGGAATTAAGATCAGCGAGAGGAAGATGATGAGAATGCCTTGAATCACATCCACTAAAGCAATTGCAAAGAGTCCCCCCAAAATTGTGTAGGCAGCAATCAGAATTGCGTAGAGGATGTAGAACGTTGTCAGGTCGAGGTAGGAGATAAAGGCGTGGAGATTCCCTTCTTGATCATGAATAGTGAGAGCACCAAGTTCTTCTTGTTGAGCTTGATCTAATGATGCGTAGTCGAGTGCCCGAAGCTCTTTCAGTCGGAGAAAACCTTCAACCGAAGCACGTTCTTCAACGGTGTACTCCACTTCTGGCTTCACCATCATTGCCTGAAGTGTTTTCCCAGTCAGGAGAAACCCAGTAGTGTTACCATACGAAGCGGCAATCACCAACACTACAGCGTAGAGACCAGCCAAAAACTTACTCTCATATCTGTGGAGGAACATATCTCCCGGCCCGATATAGCGTGCTCGACGTTGCCAGGCGGAGATAAACCACTGAAAGGGGGTGTGGAAGAGGACGACATTTGAAATCCAGATGCCCGAAATGCCTTGTCGATAGATTTCCCGACTGGCGAAGGCCACCTGTCCAGCATCGGTCATATTGCCGAAGTTCAGAAAGGCGGTCAGGATTTTACCAAACGAACGATTTCCTTGATAGAAATCCTCAGTGTTCTGAATTCGCTTCCGTGCGCGGAGGGCAATCCAGATGATCGCAACAAAGTATATGGCTAAAATCAGCCAGTCTACAAGGTGAAGTCCGAGGAAGTACATGGTTAGAATTCAAAAGTCAAAATGCAAAATTCAAAAAGGGGAAAGAGAAAGAGTTCAAAATGCAAAATTCAGAACTCAAAACGGGATAGTAGGGAAAGTTAAGGATGAGCAGATAGAAGATAGCCGTTCACAGGTTGGAGGCAAAAAGGATTCCGATCTCAGTACTACGTCCTCTTCTCTTTTCTGAATTTTTACTTTTGCATTTTGAATTTTGAATTCCCCCTCTTGGGGGCGTAACTTCTTTTCCGTTTGGACGCTCCGCTAATGGGGGCAACATAACGGCCATCTTCCTGATCGTTCAATGAACCTGCCGAAACTTTCGGTTCGACATCTGCTTGGAATTCGTGAGCTTTCCTCTCGGGATATTCTCACAACGTTGCACGTTGCCGGAACAATGCGGCAGAACTACCTCGATTCTGGGGTGCGGGGGACGTTGTTGCAGGGAAAGACAGTTGTCAACCTCTTCATTGAAGATTCTACGCGAACCCGGAACAGCTTCCAGTTAGCCGAGACAAGGCTTGGAGCTACCTCTCTGAATGTCACGGGAGGAGGGAGTTCCCTCTCAAAGGGGGAGACCTTGCTCGACACTGCGCGGGTGATTGAGGCAATGAACGTGGACGCCATCGTTCTCCGCCACTCGGCTGCAACTGCTCCTCACTTCCTCGCAGAGCGATGCTCTTCTATCTTCATCAATGCCGGGGACGGTCGCCACGAACACCCAACGCAAGGACTTCTCGACGCCTTCACTCTCTTTGAGCGTTGGTACAATCCTGCCCAACCGGAGAAGACTGGTTTCGAGGGGAAGCGAGTAACGATAGTTGGTGATATTAGCCACGGGAGAGTGGCTGGCTCGAACATCCCGACGCTCCAGAAGTTGGGGGCCGATGTTGCCGTTTGCGGACCTCCCACGTTGATCCCTCGTGGTATTGAAGAACTTGGGGTGCGAGTTATTCCAACCCTCGACGAGGCAATTGAATCTTCGGATGCACTCAACATGCTTCGGATGCAACTGGAGCGACAGAAGCAGGCCTTTGTTCCCTCAATCGCAGAGTATTCTCGTCTCTACGGATTGAACCACAACCGACTCCGCCAAGCTGAGCGATCAGACCTCCTTATTCTCCACCCCGGCCCTATCAATCGAGGAGTAGAGCTTGACAGCGAGACAGCCGATTCCTCAAGTTCACTAATTCTCCGTCAGGTTGGGAATGGGGTGGCGGTACGGATGGCAATTCTTGCCCTGCTCTTGAATCCTGAAGTGATAGAGAGTGAAGAGAATATCCTGAGCAGGGATATGATAAGGGAGAGAAGTGAGTATTAAGATTATTCGGTAGGTGTTATCGAGGCTAATCTTTTTATATCTGTCACTCAGAACGAAGCAAAGCGGAGTGAAGAATCTGGCAAGATTTGTAGAGCAATGCGGTATCACAAACAGCCCAGGCGAGATGCTTCGGCAGCGATCAGCATGACAGACTGGGGTTGTTCTCAACAACACCTTGACTTGTCACTCAGAACCGAGCAAAACTGAAACGAATAAACAAAGAACAATGCAAGACTTGGAATTTGCGCAACGAATCATAGAAACTGCCGACGAATATCACTTCACTGCCGAAGAGCAGTGGGGCTTAGCAATAGAGCTTGAGCCAACCGACGAAGACTCTCTTTTCGAGTTCAAGCGGATTGTCCGGGCAGCCCTCCTCTTCTACGCTCGTGCATATCTGATCCTCGATATGGTGGAAACTGACGAAGATCAGTCGCTGGAAGACATTCTGGAGATCATTGCAGATAGTCGAGAGGATATTCGTGCTTTCTTCCAATCGAACAACGTGTTTGAATCTCTCGACGAAGAGGGGAGTGCCGAATTCTCACGCATCTTCTCCGTTGCCGAAGCTGTCCGATCAATTCTTCTGGAAAACTCGAATCACTTAGCCACAACATTACACAGCCGGTTTCTCCAGAAAGGGTGAAGTTTGCACCCTTGATGCTTCTCACGTAAAACTTGTGCCTTAAAATTTTTCATAGATATGCCAAAACGCGAAGATATTTCATCGGTACTCATTGTCGGTTCAGGTCCAATTGTGATCGGCCAGGCTTGCGAGTTCGACTATTCTGGAACGCAAGCTTGTCGGGTATTGCGCGAGGAGGGAATGCGGGTGATCCTGCTGAACTCCAATCCAGCAACAATCATGACCGATCCTGAAATGGCCGATGCCACATACATCGAGCCAATTACGGTTGAGTTCTTAGAGAAGATCATCGCAAAGGAACGTCCAGACGCTCTGCTACCAACGATGGGTGGGCAAACAGCACTGAACGTCGCAGTGGAGGCAGCCGTTGCCGGTGTGCTGGAGAAGTATGGCGTGAAGATGATTGGAGCCAACCTTGAGGCGATCCGCAAGGCTGAAGATCGTGAGTTGTTTTTAGAGGCGATGCAGAATGCCGGACTCGAGATGCCGCGGGGAGGATTTGTCGAGAGCTACGAGGAAGGGTTGGCAATGGTTGATAGTGTCGGCTTCCCGGCGATTCTCCGACCATCCTTTACAATGGGAGGTTCCGGTGGAAACATTGCGTACGATCTCGAAGACTACAAGGAGAAACTCCGCCTTGCCCTGAACGCTTCACCAATCCATCGCGTTTTGGTTGAAGAATCTATTATCGGGTGGAAGGAGTACGAGTTGGAAGTGATGCGCGACCGCAAGGACAACGTCACGATTATCTGCTCGATTGAAAACTTCGATCCGATGGGGGTCCACACCGGTGACTCGATCACCTGCGCTCCTGCCCAGACCTTGACCGACAAGGAATACCAAAAGATGCGGGATGCAGCGATCAAGATCATGCGGGAGATTGGTGTGGAGACAGGGGGATCAAACGTCCAGTTCGCACAGAACCCAGTTGATGGTCGCCTGCTCGTGATCGAGATGAATCCTCGAGTTTCCCGCTCCTCCGCCTTAGCCTCGAAAGCAACTGGCTTCCCGATTGCGAAGATCGCCGCAAAGCTCGCTATCGGCTACACTCTCGATGAAATCCCTAACGACATCACTCGACTGACGCCGGCAAGTTTCGAGCCGACAATCGACTACGTTGTGGTCAAGTTCCCCCGTTGGGATTTCCCGAAGTTCAAGGGGGCGGAAGATCGTCTCGGCGTGCAGATGAAATCGGTTGGTGAGGCAATGGCGTTCGGCAGAACGTTTAAAGAGGCAATGCAAAAGTCCATTCGCTCGCTGGAGATCGACCGCTACGGTCTCGGAGCCGACGGAAAAGATCACTACGACTACGAGAAGTTGAGTAGAGATGAGAGGGGAGAAGCACTGGCTAAAACGAAAGAGCGGCTTGTGAAGCGAACTTCAACTTCTGTTTTCGATATTTACGATGGGCTGAAGCTTGGAATGGGGTTGGATGAGATTAACCGAATTGCTGGCTACGATCTCTGGTTCTTAGATCAACTTGCTCAGATTGTTGAGATGGAAGATCTGCTTCGCAAAAATCCTCCTCAGTTGATCGAACATCCTCGCGTGGGGGCTGGTTACGTCACTGTAGCAGGGGAACTTCAAGGAGATAATTCTTCTAACGGCGAGGGAGATCGCAGCGAAAATAGCCCCCCTTCACCAGACCTTCGCGATCTTCTCCACGCCGCGAAACAGTTTGGGTTCAGCGACCGACAGCTTGGCGTTATTTGGGAGATCAGCGAGGATGAAGTTCGCACACTTCGCAAAGACTTGAACCTGATTCCAGTCTTCAAAACAGTAGATACTTGCGCTGCCGAATTTGCGGCCTACACGCCGTACCACTATTCCACCTACGAGACAGAGAATGAATCTGTTCGGTCGGATCGAAAGAAAGTGGTTATTCTCGGCGGCGGCCCAAATCGAATCGGGCAGGGAATCGAGTTCGACTACTGTTGCGTCCACGCCGTGCAGGCCTTGCAGCAGATGGACTACGAAGTCATCATGATTAACTGCAATCCCGAAACGGTTTCAACAGACTACGACACAACCGACAAGCTCTACTTCGAGCCACTGACGTTCGAGGATGTGATGAACATCATCGACTTTGAAGAGCCGGAGGGAGTAATTGTCACTTTCGGTGGACAGACGCCACTGAAGCTGGCGAAGCGGTTGGAAGGGGCT
This sequence comes from Kapaibacterium sp. (SeqCode), assembly GCA_050248595.1. Classification (GTDB taxonomy): domain Bacteria; phylum Bacteroidota; class Ignavibacteria; order OLB7; family OLB7; genus JAGWAZ01. The sequence continues at coordinate 7,026 of JBFWSB010000029.1, read as the reverse complement.
GGCGTAAAGATTTTGGGGACACCGTCGGAGGGAATTGATCTTGCAGAGGATAGAAAACGGTTCGGTGACCTGATTACTGAACTTGGTATTCCAGCTCCAGCTTGGGGAACCGCCGTCAGCGAAGATGAAGCCGTTGCTGTTGCCGAGGGGATTGGCTACCCTGTGCTTGTCCGCCCCAGCTACGTGCTTGGTGGACGGGCAATGGAAATCTGCTACAGCTCGGAGAGTATTCGCAGCTATATGCGAGCCGCCACCGAGGTCTCACCAGACCATCCAGTTCTGATCGACCACTTCCTTGAAAAAGCATTCGAGTTCGACGTGGATGCCGTGGCCGATGGGGAATCTGTCTTTATTGGTGGGGTGATGCAGCACATTGAGGAGGCTGGCGTTCACTCAGGTGATTCAAGCAGTGTCCTCCCTCCATACAACATCGCGCGCGAACAGTATGAAACTCTGGTGGAATACACCAAGAAGATGGCGAAGGCACTAAAAGTCTGCGGGTTGATTAACGTGCAGTTCGCCATGCAGCGGAGCATCGTCTACGTTCTCGAAGTGAACCCTCGCGCAAGCCGTACTGTACCCTTTGTTGGGAAGGCAACAGGGATTCCACTTGCAAAGATTGCCGCCCAAGTGATGGCCGGGAAATCCCTGAAGTCCTTCGGACTAAAAGATATGGCTCTCGCAATCGGGCATGTTGCGCTGAAAGAATCGGTCTTTCCATTCCACAAGTTCCCACGCAGTTCAATGTTTCTCGGACCTGAGATGCGTTCTACTGGTGAGGTGATGGGAATCGACCGCTCAACCGGTTTGGCAGTTGTCAAAGCCCGGATTGCCTCGGGAAATCGACTCCCCCTCTCCGGCACAATCTTCGCCACCCTCTCCGATGCTGACAAACGTCCCCGCGTTGCCGAGACCTTGCGTGGCTTCTCCGAACTCGGCTTCCGCATTCTCGCAACCGACGGAACCAGTCGCTACCTGAACGAGCAGGGCATATCGAACACTCGCATCATGAAGATCGTGGAGGGAACGCCGAACGTTCTCGACTACATTCGCGAAGGTGAAGTCGACCTTGTGATTAACACACCGGCAGGAGAAATTGCCCGCGAAGACGAGAAGCGGATGGGAGCAATTTCGATGGAGTACAAAATTCCATTCATCACAACTGCATCAGCCGCCGCCGCCGCCCTGAGTGGCATCCGGTCGATAATTCAGGATAAGGATTTAGAAGTCTGCTCGATTCAGGAGTGGTACGCCAAATAGGGGATGCGAATTCAAAAGGCAAAATTCAACGTTCAAAAGTAGAAGGAGAGACTCGGCATCAAGAATGATAGTCGAGCCTTTTCTCTTACCTCCTCTCTTTGGGTTTTCAACTCTAATACCTAATTCAAGTAAGGAAGACGTATTGTTGAGTAGAAAGGCGTGTATTCCCTTCTGTGGCTCCCCTCGCCCGGGATCGGGAGAGGGCGAAGGAAAGAGACATACGTCTTTTAATTGAATTCAGTATTAGATTAAGGGAGACGAATATCTGCCTACCCAAGATAGTCACTCAGAATGAAGCGAAGCGGAATGAAGACCGCCGCAGGCAGCACCGCAGGTAATCCCACAAGGAGTGGGGAGAAACGAGTGTTGTACTACTGAGCCGGTGAGATGCTTCGGCAGCTTCAGCATGACAAAACCCTTTTCAGGATGGCCTATGTTTGCGCGATGATATACCTCTTCCGCTTCTTTATGTAGTATCATTCTATCGCTCAGAGCGGAGCGAAGAGTCTTGCAGGTGTTGTAGAGAAATGAGTATCGCCCAAGTAAGTGAGTCTGCGAGATACATCGGCGTTTGCTTCCCCTTCTTTATTCGAGATATCGTTCATCGAGAGAATAGTGCAAGAAATGCAAAGCCCGGTCACCTTAGTAAGGAACCGGGCTTCTCTAAGTGTTGCGAAAGAATGTTGGGAAAGCGTTACGCCTCTTCCAGAGCTTTTGCTGATTTCTTCTTCTTCTCGCTTCCTTCGGCTGAGGAGCGGATTCCGTTGGTGGGGGAGACGGCTTCCTCACTCTCATCGGCCACTAAGCCGAGGCGCTTTTGGATTTCGAGATAGAGTGCCTCAAATAGCTCCTTGTTCTCCTGCAAGAGTGCCTTCAGCGCATCCCGCCCTTGCACACGCTCGTCGCGGTAGGTAAACCAAGAGCCGGAGCGTTCCACGATGTTATAGTTAATTGCCAAGTCGAGTACATCACCCACCTTCGAGATGCCCTCGTTGTACATGATGTCGAACTCAACCTCCTTGAATGGAGGAGCCACCTTGTTCTTGACGATCTTCGCCCGAACGCGGTTACCCACAATGTCGGAACCATCTTTCAAAATTTCTCGACGACGAATATCGATCCGAACAGAGGCGTAGAACTTCATGGCGTTACCGCCAGTTGTTGTCTCCGGGTTTCCGTACATCACACCGATCTTCTGGCGCAACTGATTAGTGAAGATCACCGCACACTTCGTCTTACCGATTGCCGCGTTCAGCTTCCGCATTGCCTGCGACATCAGGCGGGCCTGCGATCCCATCTGCGCGTCACCCATCTCACCTTCAATCTCCACACGTGGAGTAAGTGCCGCAACCGAGTCGACAACGATAATGTCGACAGCACCGGAACGGACGAGAGTATCCACAATTTCGAGTGCCTGCTCACCAAATTCTGGCTGGGAGAGGAGAAGCTCGTTGACGTCAACGCCGAGGCGGCGGGCGTACTGAATGTCGAGAGCATGTTCGGCATCAACGAAGGCGGCAATGCCTCCTGCCCGCTGTGCTTCAGCAATAACGTGAAGGCAGACGGTAGTTTTGCCTGAGGACTCAGGGCCGTAAATCTCAATAATGCGTCCCCGGGGAATACCCCCAATACCAATTGCTGCATCAAGCGAAAGCGAGCCGGTGGAGATCGCGTCGACTGGGACAACTGCCGAGTCGTTAAGTCTCATAATCGAGCCTTTCCCGTGCTGCTTCTCGATCTGGTCAATCGCGCTGTTCAGTGCTTTGACCTTTGCTTCGTTCGGAACGTTAGCCATAGTTCAATCTGGTTGGGTTAATTAAAAATATAATCTGTATTGTGGTTGACAAACATACGAAAAAAGGATGATTTCGTAAACCACATAAAATGAGAGCTTACAGGGTTTTTCAGGGGGGAATAATACGGTAAAATCCAGCGCGACGTAAGGTGTTCAGAAAAAAATAGTTGGAAACAGACTACGAGTTTGCCGAGGAGCGGTCGGAGTTGAATCGGAAATCTTTCAATCGAGTCCGGGCAATTGTTCCTAAGCTGCGGGAACGGCGGAGAACGCCTCGAAATGAGAAGTCGATATACCGATTCATCCGCTTTGTGAGGAGGGCTGCAATCGTTGTGTTTCCTAAAAGCACGCCAGCCGCCATTCCGTCCGGACCGAATTCATATGTCAGGCCGATACCGGCTCCCACAAGAACAATAGTTCCAATCAACATTCCACGAAACAGATCTCGCGTCTCGCCAATTCCGAGCAGAACTGAGGAGGGAACAATGATGAAAGGCATGGCAAAACCAGATGTTATCAACCACTGAAAAACGGTGGTGGGAGATTCCACTTTTGGGAGAATCAGGGGAATGCCGATAGGTGCGACGAGGATTAGCAAGATCGTGGTCGGGTAGAGGATGGCAACAAGAGTTGCAGTAGCCAGAACCGTAATGTCTTGAACCCGCTCCTTATCGTCCCGAGAATATGCGTTAGAGGTTGCCGAGATCAGCAGCAACTGTCCAGCCTCGCGCAAGGCTTCAAAAATTCTGTAGAAGATTCGTGCAGCAGTGTAGACTCCGGCTGCAAGGGGACCTCGCGTTGCCGAGACAATCCCAACATCAACGTTCTGCTGGATGATTGTCATGATTCCTGTCCCCCCCTGGTGTAGCCCAATGCTGACAATTCGTCGAGTTGCTTGCACTACATTTTTGAAGGAAGGGATGATTTTAACGCCACACAACAACGTTCCAATCACAGAACTGGCAATCAGCGTGTAGAGATTGTACCAGACCATGTCCATCGTTTTCGAGAACGTGTTGGTTTGCCAACCGTAAATCATACATAAGACAAATCCGCCGAAGTAGACAAGGTCGAGCAGAAAGATGCGGACGATACTGTAGTCGACTTGAAGAACGCGAATGGCAATGTTTCGTGGTATTGTTGCCCCAACTGTGGCAACCATCAGTGCAAATGCTTCGGCTCCAGTCGGTCCGGTCTTTAAAATGTCGGCCAAGAAGAGTGCTGCAATGGAGACGATGCTTCCGAGAGAGAGACTGAGTATGGTGTAGAGAGATGATCCTGCCGTGATAATTGGTCGCTGATCTGCTTCGAACTCCGATGCAAGTTTTACCATCGGCTGTAGGAAGAAGAAATCACCAGTCAGGCTAATCGAGAGGAAAAGTGTCTGGAAAACAACCCACGTTCCAAATGCTTCGGTAGTAAGCAGACCGAAGTGGAGTGGAATAGCCACTACAGCAACGCCGTAGATCATCGGCAGTGCTTTGTCGGCGGCTGTCCAGGCTGTTAGGCGCAGCCGGTTGCTCTTCCGTGGTGGTGGTATGGATATCTCTTGCTCAATCATTCATTTAGGTCGGAAACGAACCGACAAAGATAGTCGATTTTCAGGGGAGCCTCTCCCTCAACAGTGATTTCGATTCGTGTAGAAGGGAGAATGATGCCGTAGGAGGGTGAGCTGAAGCCTTCGGAGAGCTTTATAGGGTGGGAGAATGATATTCTAAGGTGGCCACTGCCACTGTCATTTCGATAGGTTAACTGCACATCGTTTTCACTCACTTGTTCGGCACGTACATTGGGGTGAAGGGTAAATCCTACTGTTGCCTGATGTTTCCCAGAACCGGTCAGCCGATCTGCTATTGCTATCGTTTCACCTTCCATCATCCACTTCCGTTCCACCACAATCTTGCCTTTCGGCAGGCTCTCGTACGCATGATGTTCTGCTACAAGAATCAACGCTTCCCCTTCTTCCCCCGAGGCATTCTCTCCACTCCACGCTCTCACTTTGGTCTCCGTTTTGTCAGACTCTACACGCCAGAGTCCGGTGAACTGAGCAATTTCTGTTCCATCGACATAGGGAGTGTTGTGGGCGGCAGTTGAACGAAGCGCATTGCGCAATTCGGCATCTCTCGTGTAGCATCCTGTTCCCGGATCAATTATCCAAGCTCTCCCATCAGATGTGTGGAGCGTGAAGGAGAGGGTGTCGTTGTTTCCGTGGAGGCCAATGGGGCCAACGTCGGCGAAGAGATGCCAGCGTGGATTTCTGAGCGTGGCAAAACCACCGGGGAGGGGGGAGGATTGTCGAGGAGAGTGACCTGCATGATCTGATGTGCGTGAGATCTGATGTGCCAAAAGTGATACAGGGGAATCTCCACTCGGGTGAAGAACTGATTGAGCAAGGTGTGCCAGAGCCGTATGGTCGTAGATGTTTTGGTCAGACGAGAGCCGGAGAATAATCCCGTCGTCTGAGTCACCAAGTTGCGGCACATCGGCTCCCCCCGGGGGAAGGTAGGTGTGAAGGAAACTCTCCATTTTTTGGATGATCGCGATCTCCTGCGAAGCAAACCCTTCTCCTATTCGCTCTGTAATGCAAGTGGCGATCAAGTACATCTCCAAGACGAGAGCGTGATATGAAATCGACCGTTCGTAGTGAACTCCGTCCGTGGTTACCTGCCTATGAAGCTCACGCCCCATCCGTTCCTTTCCCTGGTTGAACCACTCTCTCCCTTCCGCAGTTTCGTGGAAGAGAGCACCTAACACTACTAATCCAAAGCAGTTAGCGATGTAGTGGTTCGTTAGGTTCGGAAAGTACTCGAGATTGTGCCGAAGATAACGTCCGTGGCCGTAGAGGAGGGAGTAGTAGTGAAGCCACCACGAACCTTCGATGGTTGGAGAATCGCTGAAGAAGGCCGCACCTGCTACCATCCAAAACCCACGGATTCCAACCTCCATAGGCATTGCCCAGTTAACGCCAACGTGAATGGGATTCTCCTGCATCCAGTTGTCGAGTAGCCGTTGATATTCACGGCTCCACTTCTCTTTCTCCTCGCTGGTTTTTGCAGTAGTCCGAGCAAGCCCAAGCCAGCCGATCCAGTACATTCGGCTCAGTTCCCAGGGATACTTAACGTCAGCACCATCACCTTCAAGGAAACGAATTTGGTTGAAGGAATCACGTGGCCAAACTTTCCCACTCCCGTAATCCCGATGCCAATCAAAGATGCCGGTCGACTCATTTATGCAGAGACCAAGTGCTGGAAATCGACCGGAAGAAATCAGAGTGGCATCCTGCTCGATCTTCTGAATAGTTGAATGTGAGAGAGAATCGTGCAGAGCAGCCTGATGGTGTAGTTCGGGAGCCACAATTGCTCGACTTCTCTCTGCGAGGTAGTTGAGGCACGACTCTTCGGTGCGATAGGGTTCTGGAAAGAGATCGATAAAGGTTGCAAGGTCGGGGAGTTGCGGTGGATGCTGAGCGTAGGCTCGGCGGATACGACTTTGTCGTAGCACTTCAAGAACGTGTCCCAGCCCATGTTCGGCGAGGGAAGTTATCAGCCGTTTGAGTCGTCCCGCCAAAGTCGAATACGCCATACGTCGTTCGGATTTTCACGGGTCAGGCGTAGTGTTGCCAAGCCTTCAATAATGAAGGTCTCATTTGCCTGAAGAGTGATGCGAAGGTTATATCCCCTTGTGACAATAGTCAGGGTGGAGTCTCCATCCTGCGAATAGATCGATGTCCACTTTAAGTCAATCTGGTCAGCCCCTCTGAAGAGATTCCACGTAACCCGCATCTCTTCGTCGCGGTTGAAAATTTGGTCAAGTCCTCGCTCCGGATCGAAGTACCGGAACTCGAAGTCAGGGTGGAGAAGTTCGCCATATATCAACGTGTCGCGGTAGGTGTAGGCATACTGCACATTCTGGAAGACGCCGTCGATTGTCGTCTGATCTCCCAACAACGTGCTACTCGGGTTTAGGTCTTG
>JBFWSB010000028.1:0-20952 GCA_050248595.1 Kapaibacterium sp. (SeqCode) | reverse complement strand
GTCGACAAATTTGGTTGCAAGGCAACTAAGGCGGCAACAATGCCAATCCAGATGAGCATCGGCAGAACGGCAAACTTGAAATCGTTTAGATACTCACGTTTGTCGGCCAGCATCACGCCGAGGTGCATCACTAAGGCAAACTTTGCTACTTCAGATGGTAGGAAGGAGATCAACCCGAGATCAATCCAGCGTGTTGCCCCCTTGATTCGTGTCCCCTCGAAAAGAACGTAGAGGAGCATCCCAATGGCAAGCACCAACAGTGGCTTGCTCCAACGTTCCAACCAGTGGTAGTCGAGCCGCGCGAAGAGAAGGAGAATGCCGACACCTGCCCCAACACGAATCAGGTGACTCCAGAAGAATGTTTCGGCAGAACCGGTTCGGGCATCGGCAAAACCTGCCGACGCGGAGTAGACAAAGGCAACCGAGAAGAACATCATACCGAGCACGCTCAGCAGAATGAACCAATCACTGTGACCAAGTCCTGCTATAGTCTCTCTCTTCAATATCCCTTTCATATTCCAGCCTCCCGAGTCCCAACTCCCGACTCCTGACCCTCAGCTCTCGACTCCACAATCTTTCTAAACACCTCTCCCCGCTCCTCAAAGTTTCTGAACATGTCGAAGCTGGCACAGGCTGGGGAGAGGAGAACAACATCTCCCGGCTCAGCTAATTCCGATGCTTTCTGGAGAGCACTCTCCATACTCGTTCCAGCCATGACAATTGTGGTTAACCCTGTAAACTCGCGCTCCATCTCCTCTGCTGCTTCGCCGATGAGGACGGCAGCCTTCACACGTTCTTCTACCAATGAGAGCAGAGCGTCGTATCGATTTTTTTTTGCCCTGCCTCCCGCAATCAAGATGATCGGACTATCAAAGCTTTCTAATGCGTAGCGGAGCGCATCGGTATTGGTCCCCTTGGAGTCGTTGATGTACCGGACTCCATTGATCTGAGCAACTTCCTCTAAACGGTGGGGAAGGGGACGGAACGAGGCTAAGCCCTCCCGAATCTTCCCAACCGGAATACCTACGCTCAAGGCTGCCAACGCTGCCCCCATGCTGTTGGCCAGATTGTGTGGCCCACGGATACCAATCTCTTGAGCCGGAATCACTGCCACTGCTTCTTCAGATTCATCAGTCTGAATCATGAGATTTCCATCCCGAAGAAACGCCCCTGCCTCGACATCGTGGAGGAGACTATAGCTGAGCATTTTCGGTCGGAAGTCCATCTGTCCGATTCTCCTCAACCACTGGTTATCGCCGTTGTAAATCAGCCGATCCCCTTCTGTCTGATTCATTGTGATCCGCAGCTTTGCCGCTCCATATTCTTCAATGCTCTCGTAGCGATCCAAGTGATCGGGGGTCACGTTCAGCAGCAACGCAACATCTGGGTGAAAGGACTCTATCTTCTCAAGCTGAAATGAACTTAGCTCCAGCACAACAAGGCTATCGGCTGTTGCCTGGCGCGTAACCTCACTAAATGGTATCCCGACATTTCCTGCCACCAGTGTCTTTCGTCCAGCAGTGCGGCAGATATGCCCGATCAACTCGGTTGTTGTGGTCTTGCCGTTGGTTCCAGTGATTCCGATGATTCTCCCCCGACAGTAGCGCGAGGCAATCTCAATCTCGTTCGTCACTCGGATACCGCGCTTCTCTGCTTCGAGCAGAATCGGAATGTTCGGGGGAATACCGGGGGAGAGGATTATCACGTCGGCTTCAAGAACCCGCTCGCTATGTCCACCAAACTCATACGGGATGTCGAGAGCTTCAAGCACTTCCACGCTCTGCAGCGACTCATCCCCTCGCTTCGCATCACTCACAAAGACAGACTCCCCTTCCTCGCTCAGCAATCGAGCGACGGCAAGGCCAGAGCGAGCAGCACCGAGAACTGTATAGATTTGCCTGTTGAACATCGAGATTGAGTTATCCACATTGAGCTTGCCACAGCTATCCTACGCTTGTTATCCTGATCGAATTCCTTACCGAATCTTCAACGTCACCAATCCACAGATTGCCAAGAGAATTGCGACGATATAGAATCGGGTTACCACCTTTGTCTCCGGCCAACCTTTCTCCTCGAAGTGATGGTGAAGCGGAGCACGCCGGAAGATTCGCCTCCCCTCGCCATACTTCCTCTTGGTATACTTGAAGTAGAGCACCTGCAACGCCACAGAGATCGACTCGGCGAAGAAGACTCCTCCAAGAATCGGAATCATATACTCCTTCTTCACAAGTATCATGATTGCTCCAACTGCCCCACCCAAGGCTAACGAACCGGTATCTCCCATAAAGACTTGGGCGGGATACCCGTTATACCAAAGAAATCCAAGCCCAGCCCCAACCAAGGCTGCACAGAAGACCGAAAGCTCTTCTGCTCCCTTCAGGTATGGAATATCCAGATACTCGGCGGCTACAGTATTTCCGGCAACGTAGGTTATCAAGGCCAAGGCCAAGGCAACGATACTTACCGTGCCGATTGCAAGCCCATCCAACCCATCGGTCAAGTTGACCGCGTTGGAGATGGAGGTGAGAACGAAGACGACAATTGGTATGTAGTAGATTCCAAAGTCAAAGAGCGTATCCTTGATGAACGGCACGGTTGTTCGGGTGTGCAGCACATCGTACGATCCGGGGAACCAATCGGGAAAGAAGTAGATGGTTCCACCGAGAATCAGGCCAATCGAAACCTGTCCGATAATCTTGTAGCGGGCGATCAATCCCTTCTTCAGTTTCTTGACAACTTTTAAATAGTCGTCGAGAAAGCCGACAACACCAAGCCAGAGCGTTACCAAGACTGCAAGTAGCACGTAAGCACTTTTTATGTCGCAGAAGAGGAGCGTTGGCACTATCAGTGCGAGGAGAATAATCAGTCCTCCCATCGTCGGTGTGCCAGCTTTGGCCATGTGCCGTTTCGGAGCTTCTTTCTTTCCCTGCTCACCAATCTGATTCCGCTTCAGCATGGCGATGATCTTTCGCCCAATAAAGAGAGAGATCAATAACGCTGTCACGGCAGCGGCTGCGGCGCGAAACGTCACAAACTCAAAAAGCCCTGCCCCCGGTGGGCTGAACCAGTCTTCGAGATATTTTGCCAGATAGTAGAGCAAGGCAGTTCAGTTCAATTCAAAAGTCAAAATGAAAATTTCAAATGCAGAGTGCTGATAGTTGTCTCTGCTGTACCCACGTAATCAATTCAAAAGTCAAAATGAAAATTTCAAATGCAGAGTGTGGCTCCCTTTCTCCACCAGGTTTCCTCTCCACACTCCTCTCATCATTTTTGAGCTTTGAGCTTTGAGTTTTGCATTCCCTCTTCCAGTGCAGCCACAATCTCTTCCATCTTCATGCTTCGCGATCCCTTCACCAATACGACATCGTGCGGAGTTCGAAGACTGTTGAGAACGCGAATCAGATTCTCTTTCTTCCGAAAGAAGAAGGAGGTAGCGCGAGCAGGTCGGTCGGCGAAAGCAATTGCCTCGTAGGCGTGCCGCATATTCCGTCCGAAGAAGATGGCAACATCAATTTTCCCCATCTCTGGAATCATCTCTCCAATCTTCTGATGTTCCTCCGCGGCATGTCGCCCCAACTCAGCCATGTCGGCAAGCACAGCAATCCGCTTCCCCTTTCTCCCAACAGCAATTCCTGCAAGGGTCTCCAGTGCAACCTGCATCGAGTCAGGATTTGCATTGTACGTATCGTTCAATACTCTTCCACCATCATCAAGTCGTAATAGTGCGAGGCGTCCATATCCCCCCTTCTTCTCTACTGGAGGATGATATGCTTCCAGTCCCTTCTTGATTGATGTGGGGGGAACACCGAGTGTCGCTCCGATTGCTGCTGCTGCCAGAGCATTTACGGCAGTATGTTTCCCCGGAGTGTTGAGCTGTACTGAAATCGGCTTTACGCTTTTCCGCTTGTTGTTCACGATTTCAATCTTTGGTGCCCCCTCTTCACTCAGACTTCCAACTTTTACTTGGTACTCTCCTCGCTTCATCCGGCTGTACGTTACTTGCGTTGGAAGCATCCGAGCCATTTGCTTGATAAAACTATCGTCGAGATTGACGAATCCGGTTCCTCTATTGCGAGCCAACCATTGAAAGAGTGCTCCCTCTTCCTGCGCTACCCCTTCGATTGATCTGAGTAATTCGAGATGCTCATATCCAATGTTTGTGATCACACCGTGCGTCGGCTCTACTGCCTTACAGAGAGCGGCGATTTCTCCCGGCATATTTGTTCCGATCTCAATCACAGCAACTTGATGTTTGCTATGTAATTGCAACAACGTAGCTGGTACGCCAATCCGATTATTGTAGTTCTTCTCTGTCTTCAACACGTTGAACTTTTGAGATAGAACCGAGGCGACCATCTCCTTTGTCGAGGTCTTGCCAGCGGAACCAGCTACGGCAATAATCGGAATCTTGAACCTGCGCCGATGTTCGGCAGCAATTCTTCCATATGCGTCGAGTGTGTCGCGGACAACAATCAGTGGAAGCTTCCACGTTTTCCGGCGGTTTACCAGATACCAGTTGTTGGTGACAATTGCAGCTTGCGCTCCTTTCTTCTCAGCCTCCCTCACAAAGGTGTGCCCATCAAAGTGTTCCCCTTTGATAGCGAGAAAGACTTCACCTTTTTTCAAAGAACGTGTGTCGGTTGAAAAACCCTTGACCCCTCTACGTCCAGAAGCAGAGGAGCCGATAAGCTCTCCTCCCAAGACGTCGAGAAGGTGTTGAACAGTAGAAATTCTCATCTGGCCGAGTGCTGGTTCTGTTCTCGTGAATCTGCTCTCTCTCTTTCCCAGTGTCGCACAACCTCTCGGTCGTCAAAGTCGAGTCGTTCGGAGCCAATTATCTGATATGTCTCGTGCCCTTTACCTGCAACCACAACAATGTCTTCGGCTCTCGCCTCTTCCAATGCCCCTTCGATTGCTTTTCGTCGATCAGCAATTCGTTGAACATCGGGCATTGTTGACGGAATCCCTTCAAGTATTTCGTTGATAATCTTCTCCGGGTCTTCGCTTCGCGGATTGTCCGACGTCACGTAAATACTATCTGCCAACCTCGATGCGATCTCTCCCATGATTGGTCTCTTCCCACGGTCACGATCACCACCACAACCGAAGACAACAAGAAGTCGTCCCCCACCTAAAAATTGCCGAGTTGTCTTCAGCAGACTCTCCAGCGCGTCAGGTGTGTGTGCATAGTCGACTACAACTCCCCCTCCGTTGCGAAGTTGAATTGTCTCCATACGCCCCGGAACCGGAGTTAGTTGGGAGACGAGGTTGGCTAACGTCGTGCGATCAACTCCGGCAGTTAATGCCAGACCACAGGCCGCCGTAACGTTCATCACATTAAAGCTCCCGGTCAATGGAGTGCGAAGGTTGATCTCACCTCCACCGAGAACATCCGATAACGTTATGACCCATGCGGAGCCGTCGGGAGCGAGAGTTGTGTTACTGATGCGGAGATCGGCATTTGGTCCGTGTCCATATCGAATGACCGTGGCATGACTGTCGCGTGCCATTGTGGCTCCGTGTAGGTCGTCGATGTTGACCACTGCATGTGCATATGCGTCGAGTCGGTCGAAGAAGCTTTTTTTTGCATTGAGATAGTCCTCAAATGTTGTGTGGAAATCGAGATGGTCCTGTGTAATATTGGTAAAGATGCCCCCGGCAAACCGGAGTCCATCCACTCGCTTCAATGTCATTGCATGTGATGAAACTTCCATCACCACATTCTTCACTCCTGCGTTTTTCATCTCCGCTAACATTCGCATCAGTTCGGGAGATTCGGGAGTGGTATATCCTGTCGGCACTGTGGTCTCAATCGTCATTCCGAGCGTGCCGATCATCCCGGTAGCTTCTCCAGTCCCCTTCAACAAGGATTTCAGCACGTGGGCCGTTGTTGTCTTGCCGTTTGTTCCAGTTATTCCGTAGAGCTGAAGATCGTGCATCGGATAATCGAACAGAAAGGCAGCAGCCTCGGCCATACTCTTACGCGCATCACGAACCAGCACCCACGTAACTCCCTCTCCACTCTCCGGCATGTGCTCTGGATCATCCAGAAGTATCGTCTCGGCTCCGGCAGCTAAAGCGTCGGAAACGAAACCGAGTGCTCGATCATCAGGACCATTTACGGCAACGTATAGATCTCCCTTTTCCACACTCCGGCTATCGTAGCGGAGCGCACGAACATTCCGCTCGACATTGCCACGAATGGCAATAACCTCGGTCAGAACTGTTAGTATGGATTGAAGGGATTTCACGTTTATGGTTTTTAGCTATCGGTGATCGCTTTTTCTGTTATGGTGGAGGGCAAAGGTTTTTGCCCCCTACGATTCTCTACAAACTCTCAACTCTATAAACTCTACGAACTCTTAACGGCACTGCAACTGAATCTCACTCTGCTTCTCTTTTAGGTGTGTGCCGGGTGATGGATGCTGTTCTCTGACCACTCCCCCACTCCCAGCAATTCTTGGACTCAAACCGAACTCATTGAGCAAGGCAAGGGCACGTCTAATTGTCATACCTCGAACGTCAGGAACCAGTGTGAGGGAGGTGGTGTCGCCGAAATCAAGGTAAAGGACATCTCCACGCCTTACGATTTCTCCCGGAGCTGGTTGTTGCCTCAGCACACGCTCCCCCTCTCCACTTGCTGCACTCTTCAACCTGTGTGCTAATGCTAACCTGACAGCCCCCTCACGATTGAGACCTCGCAGGTCTGGAGCAACAGTCCCCCCAGCAACTGCTGTCTCAGGTATCTCTATCGAATCGGCTGATTCAGTGGAGACCTGGCGGAGGATAGGTTCTTCGTGAACCATCGTAGCGTTGATAATGCGTCGGGCAATCGAGGCAAAGATCGGCGCGGCCACTTGGCCACCGTAGTATCCATTCTTCGGTTCGTTTAGCAGAACCAGCAGCACAATCTCTGGATCCTCTGCCGGGAAAAATCCAACAAATGATGCGTTGTAGCGATTCGCTGTATAACTCCCTTCATGTAAGATCTGTGCTGTACCGGTCTTCCCCGCAACCCGAATGCTCCGAGCCTGAGCAGCTCTCCCGGTTCCGTTTGCTACCACATCGGTTAGCATCTCTCTCACTTTCAAGGCGGTCTCTTCACTGATTACGCGCCGCAGTTCTTGTGGCTCCACTTCCTCCAGAACTTCCCCATCGGCTGCTATTCGGCGCTTCAGAGTGTGGGGGCGCATCAACACTCCCCCGTTTGCAATTGCACCATACGCAACAGCAAGTTGAAGGGGTGTCACTGCAAGTTGATATCCGTAGGCCATGAAGGCTTGAGTCTCTTCGCTGAAGTCTTCCGGTTTCTTCACCTCTCCTCGAACTTCACCCGGCAAATCAATTCCAGTTGAAATTCCAAAACCAAAATCTCGAACGTATCGATAGAAGCTGGAAGGATCCAATCTGCTGGCAACCTTGGCAAAGATTACGTTACTGGACCAGCGGAAGGCATCGGCAAAACTGACTAAACCGAGAGCATGATCGTCCCGGACGATATGTCCGTCGGGGAGTGCAAACTCACCCCCCTCACCGTCGATCATTTCATCCACCGTCACAAGTCCCTCTTCCAGTGCTGCCGCGGCAGTGATCCCCTTGATTGTCGAACCTGGCTCGTACGTGTCGGTGACGCTTCGTGGGCGGACGTTGGAAGGGGTTGCCTCCGAAGGATTGTTCGGATCGAACGATGGCAGACTCGCCATCGCCAGAACTTCTCCTGTCTTCGGGTCGAGCGCAATCGCCGTTCCCGAAGCAGCATCCGCTTCCTTTACACCGTGGGCAAGCTCATCTTCCACGATGCTCTGCATTGTTATATCAATCGTCAACTGGAGTGTCTCCCCATGCTCTGGATCAAGTCGAGGGAGGTCGACGTCAGGGCGACGCTCTCCGCGCGCATCTCTCTGCATCACCATGTAGCCATCCTGACCACGGAGTGCTTCGTCGTAGAAGAGTTCTACTCCACTCAATCCATTGTTGTCAAGATTGACGCAGCCGACAATTTGCGAGCCGAACGATCCATACTCGAATCGACGAAGAGGTTCGGAGACCGTAATTAAGCCCGGATCGTTGATCGTCTTGATTCTGTTGATTGCCTCACCAACAACTTTCCGTTTGATCCAGATAAAGGAGGTCTTCTTTGCTGTGATCTTCTGCTTCCACGACTTCACGTCGCCCCCAAACTCTTCGGCAAAGGTCTGTGCGAGGAGATCAGGCTCCTTCACATGTTTTGGATCGACTGCAAAGGAGACAGCGGGAACGTTCGTGGCAAGGAGTGTGCCGTTGCGATCTAAGATTGCGCCACGATCTGCTTGAAGTGGAGCTTTGGATTCATACTGCTTGCGGGCAAGCGCGGCATACTCATCACCCCTGACAACCTGAAGTAGGAAGAGTCGCCCAACCACGCCGATAGCCCCTACAGCAAGAAGTGCTCCCACGGCATAGAGCCTCCAACCTCCTTTGCGCGAAGGCTTTGGCCTAACCGACAGGTTTGTGTCGCTATGTGTGGTGTTGACGGGCACTGATCTGCAACCTCTGTGCTCGACTGCTCTACTGTCAGCAGCGAAAGAACGTTGTTTGAACTCTACTCTCTAATCCCTTTCTGATCGCGCTTCGGCGACAATCCAATTGGTGGCCGCTCTGGCTGAATCATTCCAATAGCTGCGGCACGCTCGGTAATCTGTTCTACCGACATCAGTCGGGTTAACTCAGCCCGGAGTCGCTCGTTTTCGCGCCTCACCTCATCTCGCTCTGCCTCAACCGAGGTTACATTCCTCAGAAGGTCGTTGACGTGAATGGCGTTTGCAACGAAGAGAACTGCGAGCACTGATGCCAGTAAGATCAACCCTACGGCACTCCACCTGTGCAAGAAGGAACGGCTTCTCCCCCCCTCCTCCAGAGGAAGTGTTGTCTGGCCACCTGAGACGCCAGACTTCTTTTTCCCCTTGGCTGGCACTCTCTGCTTTATTCCGGTTCTCTCTATAACTCCCTGCATCATTCTTTTCTTAATTCTTCTCTCACATGATTCTGCAACCGACTGCTATCTATCTTTTCTATACTTCGTCTGCTCTCCCTCTTCGGCAACCTTCTCCCCTATTCTCAGCTTTGCACTTCGCGCTCTCGGATTTGCGCTCACCTCCTCTGCTGTCGGTCGAAGAGGTTTTCGTGGTGTCGAGCGAAGGCGACGTTTCTTTCCGCACTGGCACTCAGGCAATCCGGGTGGGCACTCACACCCTTTCTCTTCTTCCCTGAACTTTGTCTTCACAATCCGGTCTTCTAACGAGTGATAGGTCAACACCACAATCCGTCCCCCCACCTTCAATTGATTGATAAAGCAGTCAAGTCCTCGCTCAAGCTCACCCAGTTCATCGTTAACTGCAATGCGAAGCGCCTGAAAAACTCGCGACAAGGTCTTGATGATGAACCGCCCGGGAATTACTCCTTCGATAGTCTGCCGTAGCTCACCCGTTGTTTGAATGCTCCCCCGTACTCGCCGTGCGCTGATTGCCTGGGCAATTGTCCAAGCTGCCGGTTCCTCTCCAAACTGTCGGAAGAGCGTTGCGAGGTCTTCTGTCGAGTAATCGTTGATGATGTCGGCTGCCGACTCCGTTCTGCTCTCTCGATTGAACCGCATGTCGAGTGGCATACTCTCCCGATAGCTGAGTCCGATCTGATCGGAGTCGAGTTGCCGACTCGAAACTCCGAGGTCGAGCAAAACTCCAGAGAGTTCCAAGTTCTCCTGAGCAAGTTCTCGACAGATATCACTGAAGTATCCGTGGCGAATCTGCAAGCGAGATTCAGCGGAGAACATTTCCTCGGCTCTCGCAACTGCAACCGCATCGGCATCACATCCAATCACTCTTCCGTTCAAGCCAAGTTGTTCGAGGATCGCTTGCGAATGTCCTCCCCCCCCAAATGTTCCGTCGACGTAGAGACCGTCAGATTCAATTCGAAGTCCTTCGAGAACTTCGCGGAGCATCACCGGTATGTGATAGCTACTCTCCACATCTCTTCGGCTCAGAGGAGTCGTCCTCCCATCACAGTCTCGGCAACCTCGGCATACGATTCTTGCCGCTTCGTCAAATAGCTTTCAAAGATCTCGGGGTTCCAGATTTCGAGGTGATCCATTGCACCAATTATCAGTGCAGTTTTTTCGATCTGGGCAAACTCAACAAGAGCCTTCGGAAGCATCACGCGATGTTGTTTATCGAAGACCAATTCGTCGGCCCAGTAGAGAAGTGTGCGGAGGAAGAATCGATCGCGATCGTTGTATTGATTCAAGCCCGCCAATTGTCCTTCCACCTTCTGCCACTCGTCGAGTGGGTAGGCGTAGATGCAAGGATCTTCATCCGGACCACGAGTGACAACAAAGGTCTCCATCGACTCCGGCGACATGCTCTTGCGCATCTTCGCCGGGATCGCCAAACGTCCCTTGTCGTCAACTGAATATGTTTCGCGTCCCTTGAAGAACGACATCGTTCTGGTACCGGAAATTGACTTGTTGATTACGAACCGATTCTCCCCACATTCTCCATTCCCCACTCTTCCCCACCATTCCTTCCCCACTTTTCCCCACCAACTGCGAGAAAGTTAGGATTTCGATTATCGTGCTCGACCAGAGCGTCAACATTTTCCCGGAATTTTAAACAGAAACGCAATAATCGTCGATTGTGGTAAGATTTGGGGGATTAGGGGGAATTCCTATTGCCGTTATCCCTTGTTTACCCGACAGATTTTGAATACTGAAAAGATTTTCAGGTCGGTAGAAAAGAGGCGTGAAACATTCAAAAGAGAGGAATAGAATCCGCTAACTCAACAGAGGGAAGTCCCCCGCGTAGTCGGTGTAGAAGAGAGGAAGTGGCAGGGGAAATTTTAGATCTTAACCGCGCCGAGAAGTTCGATAATCCCTTGCACAAATGGATGTGCTTCGTACTTCTCGTCAGAGCTTGAACCGTTCCCTAAAGAGGGAAGGCCAGTTGGTGTGAGTGAAGTTTTAGCGACTGGAGGAGACCCAATCATCCCCTCAACAATCAGAGGTTGTTTGAAAAATGTTTGGATCGAAGAGGTGATATCTTCCCGATACTGTTCAATCAAATCACGTTGCCTTTCGTTCTCCACACAGAGCCGAAGAACGTTCCCCTGCAACTCACCCGGTGCAGCAGGATGAAGGGCATACATCACCCCCATCTTCTCCGAATGAGAGTCGAGAAAACTTCTCCACTGTGAGCGGACTTCTTGTATGGAAACGCCAACATCAGCCGTGGCAACGTCACCCTGATATGAGGTTCGAGTGTCACCGAGCAACGATGGAGAAGAAACTCGAATGGTGGCACTTGTCGGGAATTGTTGGAGTCGTGCAAAAAGATCGTTCGATGGAGCCGGATCACTTTCACTAACTGAAGAGACTGGAAGTTCGGTAGACTCAGGCGAAGTTGTTGTACCTGTATCGGGTGTATCGGGAGAACTTTCTACTCCACGAGTTGCGGCGTCTCTTTCAGGTGAGAGATGTACTTGCGCATCGGTTTTTTGTGAGGGTGGATTGGAAGTAGTGACGGGATCGTTCTCCTTGCTCTTTGCCTCAACAGAAGGTGCGAGCATTCCACCTTCGGGCATCCCTTGAATTGCATCGAGCAATTCTTCAAGGCGAACAGTTGAATCCATCACAGCAAGTTGAATCAACAGAAGCTCCAACCGAAGTCGAGGTTGCGATGCTGAACGAATTGCATTCTGCACACTCAGTGTTAGGTGGAGTGCCCGAATAATATCTCCCTGCTCAAAAGGAGCCGCCTCCACTTGATACCGCTCCCGAATGGATGTCGTTGTCTCAATCAACCGTCCCGACCCAATCGTGAGTACAGAGAGCATGTTCCGAAAATGTTCCGCGAGTCCAACAAGGAACTCACCCGGATCAAATCCGGTTCGCATGATATGCTCTACAATCTCAAACGCCTCTCCCGGTTGATGTCCCTTCATCATCGTGGTTACTCGGAAGAAGAACTCTTGGTCAATCAAGTTCAGAGCATCGTTCACCTGAGCGTAGGTGAAGTCCGGTCCGCAGAAGGAGATTACTTGATCGAAGATCGACTGCGCATCCCGCATCGATCCATCCCCCTTGCGCGCAATCACAACCAGCCCATCATCTTCGGGCTTCATCCCCTCTCGCTCAGCAATGAACTTCAGTCGAGCAACGATATCCTCAATCTGCATCCGACGGAAATCGAAACGTTGGCAGCGTGAGAGAATAGTTGGGAGAACCTTGTGGGGTTCAGTTGTAGCAAAGATGAAGATGAGATGTTTCGGTGGTTCTTCAAGAGTCTTCAAGAGTGCGTTGAAGGCACTCGTTGATAGCATGTGAACCTCGTCGATGATGTAGAGCTTGTAGTCACCATTCACTGGTGGATACTTTGCGTTGTCGCGCAGGGCGCGAACATCGTCGACGGAATTGTTCGAGGCTCCGTCGATCTCTACAACATCCATCGACCGGCCCTCGGTAATCGCGACACACGACTCACATTCGTTGCACGGCTCGCGGTCTTCTCCCGGATTCAAGCAATTAAGTGCTTTTGCCAGGATACGTGCTGTTGTTGTCTTCCCAACACCGCGGGGACCGCTAAAGAGGTAGGCATGGTGAAGGCGGCCATTCTCAATCGCATTCTTCAGAGTCTGCGTGATATGTTCCTGCCCAACAACAGAGTTGAATTCCGCAGGACGCCATTTGCGCGCAGTTACTTGATAGTCACTTGTTCCGGCCATACCTTCTCAGCAAATCATGATAGGTTCCATTGAGCGGAAAGAAATTACGAAGAAGGGAGGGGGTGCCCAACCGTAATGGCGAGAAGAGATTTGTTGAGGTACATTTTCTATATTTCCAGCCGATACTCAGATGGTAGAGAGCCGAACTCTGAACGAAACAGTTCAGCCACTCTACAAACTCTATGAACTCTCAACGCTATGAACTCAACCGACCCAAAACTTGCAGAGTTGCGCGAAACTATCAGCCACTTTCGTGCAGTCTCGTGCCGAATGAAGCACGAAAACGTGGTTCAGGTAATTCCTTCCACAGAGTTAATGAGCGACGGTGAAGAGGTCGTAATCCCCCCTCAGTTTGAACGGGTAGGATTTTGTCCGCAAGATTTTCGTGCTCGACAAACTGCCTGCGGTCACACAATGGCTCGCTATACGCTGAAGGAGGCTCTCGAAATGTTGAAGGAGGTAGAAGGAGAGAGTGATCAAAGAGATGGGGCAACGCAACAGGAGAAGGTCATTGGAGAATGGCTTGAAGAGTGGCATCGCATTGATGGAGAGATCGGTCAACTCGACCACAGGAAGGGAGAAGTGGAGAAAGCCCGGGCAAAATTTGATGAGAAGATGTTCGATGAGGGTAGAGTGATGTGGGAAGAGATTGAGAGAGAGCTTGCTGATATCAGCGATCACCACCAACATTGCATTGTAAGGCTGAACAAGATGCAAGAGACAATTCTTAAGTCGCTGGATAAAGTTCTTCAGAAGGAACACTCAGCCTGAAGCGACCACTGCCGCAAGTTCTTTGGTATACTCCGGCGTGGTTCCGCAGCAGCTTCCAATCAGGCGCGCACCGAGGCGAATCATCTCTACAGCCGAGGCAACAAATCGGTCGATAGGTACTGTTTGGACGAAGTCCCAACCCAAGACCGGGTCAGGCTCCCCGCTATTTGCATAGCCACCGAACTCCCACGCAGCACCAGTTTCACTTTTCACTTCGGCGAGAATCTCCGTAGCCTTCAAGACAGCACGTGGTGCAGAGCAGTTCGTCAGAATTGCCGTTGGTTCATATTCTGCGAGATGCCGAACTCCTTCACTCAACAACTCCCCACTCAGCAGCAATCTTCCGGTTGCATCGGTAACGAGACTGACAATGAAGGGCATATCGAAGGAGGTGGCAACCTCGGAAGCAATCATAGCTTCCCGCAGTGTATTCATTGTTTCTATCAGCAGAAGATCACAGTTAGCTTCTACAAGCCAAGCAATATGTTCCTCATGCTCTTCACGAAGTTCTGCGTCGGTAGGAACTAAATCTGGAGAGTAGCAATCCTCGACTGGGGCATCGCTTCCAGCAATCAAAACATTTTGTCGTCCGGAGGAACTTATTGCATTTCTGGCGAGCTGCACGGATAGGTGTGTGAGACCTTGCGCTTGATTGCTGGTAAAGCCAGCACGCTCCACAACACGTCGGTTTGTCCGAAAACTATTCGTGGTAATCACTTTAGCTCCCGCCTCAACATACTCGCGGTGAATCTGCTCAACAATCTCAGGTGCTTCCAACAACGCCCGAGCCGACCAGAGTGGAAGGTGCGTATCGAAGCCACGGCGTTGGAGTTCGGTTCCAGTAGGACCGTCGAGGAGAAGGGGCTGTGAGAATTCTATATTTTTCATATCACATCGCGCAACAATCGAACTTCAGCATTTGATAAAGATATTCTCTCACATGGGCTGCATCGAGAACAAATCTACGGCATAACGTGCTCGCTACAGAAGAACTCGACTATCTTCTTGCTGTGAACGCAAAAAGAAAGCCTTCCAATCTTTCGACTGGAAGGCTTTACTAAAAATCTTGGCGGCGACCTACTCTCGCGCGGCGTTACCACCGTTATTCCACTTTCAGTGGAATCTGTTATAGGGATCGGCGCTGTAGGGCTGAACTCCTCAACTCTGCCCTATACAATCACTTCCGAAAGCTTTCAAGAAGGCACATCCAAGAACAACCGGATTACTACTAATGGCTATAAAAAAAAGAAAGCCTTCCAATCTTTCGATTGGAAGGCTTTACTAAAAATCTTGGCGGCGACCTACTCTCCCGCGGCGTTACCACCGTAGTACCATCGGCGCTGTAGGGCTTAACTGCTCTGTTCGGAATGGGAAAAGGTGTTTCCCCTACGCAATCACCACCAAAAACTTTCAAAGTGCTACCCGAAGGCAGCTCACAATGTATTGAAGTGTTCACCGCCCGGAAATGGCCAGAGCCATCTCCGGGCGGATTGAGATCAAATGAATCCGTGATACAAAACAAGTATCACCCAGTCATGTTGACGCAGAGGAATCGACAAGTCGATCCATCGTCAATAAAAATAACGGCAAGTCTCACGGCTTATTAGTACTCCTCGGCTCAACGTGTCGCCACGCTTCCACCTGGAGCCTATCAACCTGGTAATCTCCCAGGAGCCTTTAGATCTGCTTGCGCAGATAGGGAAACCTAATCTTGGAGCAGGCTTCGTGCTTAGATGCGTTCAGCGCTTATCCTTTCGGTGCATAGCTACCCAGCCGTGCCGCTTGGCGCGACAACTGGTACACCATAGGCACCGTCACTCCGGTCCTCTCGTACTAAGAGCGACTCTCCTCAAGTTTCCTCCGCCCGCATCGGATAGGGACCGAACTGTCTCACGACGTTCTGAACCCAGCTCACGTACCGCTTTAATTGGCGAACAGCCAAACCCTTGGGACCTTCTCCAGCCCCAGGATGCGATGAGCCGACATCGAGGTGCCAAACCTCCCCGTCGATGTGAACTCTTGGGGGAGATCAGCCTGTTATCCCTAGCGTACCTTTTATCCTTTGAGCGACGGCCCTTCCACTCGGAACCGTCGGATCACTAACCCCTGCTTTCGCAACTGCTCGACCCGTCAGTCTCGCAGTAAAGCTCTCTTATGCGTTTACACTCTGCGCACGATTACCGACCGTGCTGAGAGAACCTTTGGGAGCCTCCGTTACTATTTAGGAGGCGACCGCCCCAGTCAAACTACCCACCTGACACTGTTCCCCGGGATCCACTCCCGCGGGTTAGGCTCCAAGTATGTTAAGGGTGGTATTTCACAGGTGACTCCACGACGACTAGCGCCGCCGCTTCACAGTCTCCCACCTATTCTACACATAAAATACCCGAAGTCAATGCCAAGCTGCAGTAAAGGTGCATAGGGTCTTTCCGTCCTGATGCGGGTAACCGGCGTCTTCACCGGTACCACAATTTCACCGAGCCCGTGGTCGAGACAGCGTCCAGATCGTTACACCATTCGTGCAGGTCGGAACTTACCCGACAAGGAATTTCGCTACCTTAGGACCGTTATAGTTACGGCCGCCGTTTACTGGGGCTTCGGTCGGAAGCTTCTCCCCCGAAGAGGATGACATCCTTCCTTAACCTTCCAGCACCGGGCAGGTGTCACACAATATACGTCGTCTTTCGACTTAGCATTGTGCTGTGTTTTTGTTAAACAGTCGCCTGGACCTAGTCACTGCGGCTCCGATTGCTCGGAGCGCCCCTTCTCCCGAAGTTACGGGGCTAATTTGCCGAGTTCCTTAACCACGGCTCACTCGCGCGCCTGAGTATACTCAACCCGTCTACCTGTGTCGGTTTGCGGTACGGTCACCGAAGCAATACATACAGCTTTTCTTGGCAGTTCTTTCCCCCGCCGGTATAACCAAATATAACCGGACGGACTACGGACCTGCGTCCCTGTACTTAACACTTTTGGTGGCTCAGGAATATTCAGCCCGAAGGCCTTGAACCTGATTCCCATCAGCTACGCCTTGCGGCCTCGCCTTAGGGGCCGGCTAACCCTATGTCGACGAACGTTGCATAGGAACCCTTAGACTTTCGGCGCGGAAGATTCTCACTTCCGTTATCGTTACTTATGCCAACATTTTCTCTTCTGTGCGCTCCACGGTCAGTCACCTTCCCGCTTCGGCGCACACAGAATGCTCCTCTACCGCTCTTCAATTGAATGAAGAACTCGCGTCTTCGGCGCGATGCTTAGTCCCGATCATTATCGACGCTGCGTCACTTGACCAGTGAGCTATTACGCACTCTTTAAATGAGTGGCTGCTTCTAAGCCAACATCCTGGTTGTCTCAGTAACGCAACATCCTTTCTCTGTTAGCATCGACTTTGGGGCCTTAGACGGCGATCTGGGTTGTTTCCCTCTTGGCAATGGAGCTTATCCCCCACCGCCTCACTCCCGAGGAACATCAGACTGCCATTCGGAGTTTGTCTGGGTTTGGTACCCGGTGAAGGGCCCTAGCCCAATCAGTGCTCTACCGGCTGCTGACTATGGCTCGAGGCTGTACCTAAATACATTTCGAGGAGTACGAGCTATTTCCGAGTTTGATTGGCCTTTCACCCCTAGCCTCAGCTCATCCGAGCGGTTTTCAACCCGCGGCGGTTCGGGCCTCCAGCTGGTTTTACCCAGCCTTCACCCTGGCCAAGGCTAGATCACACGGTTTCGCGTCTGCCGCCCGCGACTATGGCGCCCTATTCAGACTCGCTTTCGCTACGGCTCCGGGGCTTAACCCCTTAGCCTTGCCACGGACGAGCAACTCGTTGGCTCATTATGCAAAAGGCACGCGGTCACTCCCCAACCAGGCCGAAGCCCAGCTAGTTTGCTCCCACCGTTTGTAAGCATACGGTTTCAGGTCTATTTCACTCCCTTGTTCAGGGTACTTTTCACCTTTCCCTCACGGTACTGGTTCACTATCGGTCACGAGCGAGTATTTAGCCTTACCAGATGGTTCTGGCAGATTCCCACAGAATTTCCCTTACTCCGTGGTACTCAGGGTACCCTCCACGCCTCTCATGATTTCGTTTACGGGACTTTCACCCTCTATGGTTAGCCTTTCCAGAGCTATTCAACTATCAATCCAG
This sequence comes from Kapaibacterium sp. (SeqCode), assembly GCA_050248595.1. GTDB lineage: Bacteria > Bacteroidota > Ignavibacteria > OLB7 > OLB7 > JAGWAZ01. The sequence goes on along the minus strand of JBFWSB010000028.1, from coordinate 3,290 downwards.
GTCGCTTGTGAGGCCCTACAACCCCAGTGAGCAAAAGCGCACTGGTTTGGGCTATTCCCGTTTCGCTCGCCGCTACTCAGGGAATCACTATTGTTTTCTCTTCCTCCGGGTACTTAGATGTTTCAGTTCCCCGGGTTAGCCTCCCGATTACTCGGGATACACCGACATGACTCGGTGTGGGTTGCCCCATTCGGAAATCTACGGATCGCCGGCTGTTTTCGCCTACCCGTAGCTTATCGCAGATTACCACGTCCTTCATCGCCTGCTCGTGCCAAGGCATCCACCGTATGCCCTTGATAACTGTGCCGAAATTTCTATTGACGACAGATATTCTCGACGTGTCGACATCCTCAGACATCAACATGACTCGATGATACTACATTGATTGATTTGTAGTCATTTTGCGTGTCCTGCATCTGATTCGTAAAAACGAACCATCTGCATTTCACGCGGATTTCATTTGATCTCACACCTTGCTACCGACACACGTCTGCGGCAGATTTGCTTGTGGCAAACCTTATGCACTACCGTGTGCTTTCACAATCACTTCAATTTTCAAAAAACAGGGTCAACATTGTTGACTTGTGGATCCTGGCGGGATCGAACCGCCGACCTCCTGAATGCAAATCAGGCGCTCTCCCAGCTGAGCTAAGGACCCTCAGAACTGTAGTCAATTTCGATTGGGTAGAGTGAATCGGGCACTACCGATCCCTATCACTTCCGTTTTTGACAAGTGGGCCTGAATGGACTTGAACCATTGACCTCCCGCTTATCAGGCGGACGCTCTAACCACCTGAGCTACAGGCCCGAGGATTTTGAGTATCCAGGTAATCTCTCAACGAAGAGAGATCAAAGTGAAGACAGAAAGAAAACCCGTATTAGACGGGCTGCCGGGATTCTCGGCGCGATTCTCTCTCAATAGAATCGGCATGGATTGTTTGCAATGCGTCTGATCCGAAAATCAGCGCTTGCATACTCTATAAGGAGGTGATCCAGCCGCACCTTCCGGTACGGCTACCTTGTTACGACTTAACCCCAGTCATCGGTTTCGCCTTCGGCGCTTTATAGGCGACTTCGGGCGCCCCCAACTTCCATGGTTTGACGGGCGGTGTGTACAAGGCCCGGGAACGTATTCACCGCAGCATGCTGATCTGCGATTACTAGCGATTCCAGCTTCATGGAGTCGAGTTGCAGACTCCAATCCGTACTGAGAATGGCTTTTGGGATTGCCTCCACCTCGCGGTTTTGCCCATTGTACCATTCATTGTAGCACGTGTGTAGCCCTGGACGTAAGGACCATGATGACTTGACATCATCCCCACCTTCCTCACTACTTGCGTAGGCAGTCCCCTTAGAGTGCCCAGCTTAACCTGATGGCAACTAAGGGTAAGGGTTGCGCTCGTTGCGGGACTTAACCCAACACCTCACGGCACGAGCTGACGACAGCCATGCAGCACCTCCGCTAGCTCCCTTGCGGGTCCTCCCCCTTTCAGGGTCGTACTACTAGCAGTTCAAGCCCAGGTAAGGTTCTTCGCGTAGCCTCGAATTAAACCACATGCTCCACCGCTTGTGCGGGCCCCCGTCAATTCCTTTGAGTTTCAACCTTGCGATCGTACTCCCCAGGTGGTATGCTTACCAGGTTACCTACGGCACCGACTCGAATGAGCCGACACCAAGCATACATCGTTTAGGGCGTGGACTACCAGGGTATCTAATCCTGTTCGCTCCCCACGCTTTCGTGCCTGAGCGTTAGTTACGGGCCAGTTGACCGCCTTCGCAACTGGTGTTCTTCCAGATATCTACGCATTCCACCGCTACACCTGGAATTCCATCAACCTCTCCCGAACTCAAGACTAGCAGTATCAAAGGCAATTTCACGGTTGAGCCGTAAGATTTCACCCCTGACTTACTAGTCCGCCTGCGCACCCTTTACACCCAGTAAATCCGGACAACGCTTGCTCCCTACGTATTACCGCGGCTGCTGGCACGTAGTTAGCCGGAGCTTACTTTCGGGGTACCTTCAGTCCGCTAAAAGCGGATATTATTCCCCCACTACAGCAGTTTACAACCCAGAGGGCCGTCATCCTGCACGCGGCGTTGCTGCGTCAGACTTTCGTCCATTGCGCAATATTCCTCACTGCTGCCTCCCGTAGGAGTCTGGGCCGTGTCTCAGTCCCAATGTGGCTGATCATCCTCTCAGACCAGCTACCCATCGTCGCCTTGGTAGGCCATTACCCTACCAACTAGCTAATGGGACGCAAGCTCATCCTTTGGCGCCCGAAGGCTTTGGTCTTGCGACATCATCTGGAATTAGCCCCGGTTTCCCGGAGTTATGCCAGACCAAAGGGCAGATTACTTACGCGTTACTCACCCGTGCGCCGCTTTACTCGCCCCCCGAAGGGAACTTTCTCGCACGACTTGCATGTGTTAAGCACGCCGCCAGCGTTCGTCCTGAGCCAGGATCAAACTCTCCGTTGGAAAAAATTAAATTCAATCCAAGGAAAGATCCAGATCCTGATCTCATTATTTAAGTATAATTAAGTACTTTCAAATGAATTGATCAGGTTGGAGCCGGTTCTATTTTCGAGATATTTCACGTCGAGAACCCCGGCTACCTGTCAATACTGATTCGCTTTTGACAGACTCTTCAGTGCATTCAACTTTCGCTGTCTGCTGAGCCTGTCGCGAATATTTGGCTTCCTTTCTGTCTTCCCCAAGCGTACCCCGTTTCGCTAATGCTGAAACGCTGGCTCGGCCTGGTCACTCTTGTTATCAATGAACACCGTGCTCCTCAAAGCACAAGGGTTGCAAATATACGGTGGAAGCTTATACAAAACAAGTGTTTTGATTGTAGCGAGTTATTTCTCTCTGCTTCTCACTACCCGCTCACTCTCCCCATTTGCGCCCCCTCGATTTTCAAAGGGCTGCAAACATACTCTCCTTTCGTTCAGAGAGCAAGCCTTTTTTTTGAGGAAGTTGTTCGTAAGATGTAAACGAGGAGCGGAGTAGACTGCAAAGCCTTGGGAGAGTAGTGCCTTAGGAAAATAACCAAGTCCAAAATACTCTGATTTTTCTTCCACTTGTAGGTGGTGAGCACTTTTTGAACACGTTTAATTCTCTCTCTATCACCCTATTCAAACGATTGTATCAGAGTGCTCAATTCTCGGCAATCTTTGCACCAATGTAGGAGTTGATGTAGACAGTTGTGGAAACCGCTTCAGTTGGTGCCCACATCAACTGAATGTTCCCTGCCGTGCTCCCCGTGACAACCAACCCCTTGAAGTGCACCA
>JBFWSB010000027.1:0-21553 GCA_050248595.1 Kapaibacterium sp. (SeqCode) | reverse complement strand
CAGAATTACATCTGCACGCCAGATAAACATTCCGCTATTCCCGAGGAAGTCACCACTCTGCAAAAAGCGGTGGGCGGTAGGGAGATCAGGTTTCTCGGCAAAGGTTCTAACAACCCGGACGCTCTTGTCGAAGTACTCTTCTATCCCTGTCTTCCTTTCACTCCACTGGATGTAGCCGTAACCAGTTTCGGGTCTGGTTGGAGTGATCCCGAGGGTCACAAGCCCACGTTTCTCTTCGGCTACTTCGCAGGCAAGTCGAATACGGTTTTGGAACTCGCGAACATTCTCGATCCAGTGATCGGCAGGTAACACAACCATAATTGCGTTTGGGTCACGCTCTAACAACGTTGTTGCCGCAAGCCCAATGCAGGGGGCAGTATTCCTTCCGAACGGTTCGGCTATTAAGTTCTCTTCTGGGATTGCCGGTATCTGGTCACGAAACCCATCAATCTGCGATGCGTTCGTTACAATCATCATCTGCTCAGGGGGGATCAGTGGTTGCAAGCGGGCAACCGTGTTCTGTATCATGGTTCCCTCACCCATGATGTGGAGCAGCTGCTTCGGAGAGGCTTCACGACTTCTGGGCCAGAGGCGTGTCCCTACGCCACCCGCCATGATGATTGCATAAATTGATGCGTTGTTCATTCTATAGTTCTCTGTTGAGCGTGGTTCAATTCAGTTTCGACCCCTTCCTCACTTCTCTCTGCAATTACACGTGGCAGGCGATTAGCCATCGCTGTCGTAATCTCGTAGGGGATCGTCCCAATGCTGGAAGCAATATCCCATGCTGTAATCTGCTTATCACCTGATCTGCCAATCAGCGTCACTTCTTCGCCAACTTGTATTCCTGAATCATTAGAGCCAAGATTCACCATCACTTCGTCCATACAGATTGTGCCGACCACTGGAAATGATTGCCCAGCAATTAGCACGTCGAGCTTCCCAGTTAACAGCCGCATGATTCCATCACCATATCCTATCGGGAGCGTAGCAATAATACTGTCGCGCTCGGTGAAATATCTCCTGCCATAACTTATGGAAGTTTTAGCCGGAACTTTGGAGAGACTGGAAATCGCAGTCTTTACTGACATCACTGGCTCCAGACCTGATGTTGTCTGTAGCTCTTCAAGTGGATGGTATCCATACAAGCTGAGTCCGGGGCGAACAAGTGTGTAGTGAGCTTCTGGAAAGTTAAGAATCCCACCGCTGTTAGCGATGTGAACATCTTCAAAGGTCCACCCAGTTCCGCACAACTCACGGTAAACTTGGTCAAAGGTTGCGATTTGCCGTAAGGCAAAACTCCGATCTAACGATTCACTTGTCGCGAAGTGGGAAGATAAACCCTGAATGTGAAGCCCCGGAAGTAATGCAACCTTCTCTGTAAGTTGCGCCGCATCTTCTGGCTTTGCTCCGTTCCGGGTCATACCGGTATCAATGTAGATATGTGCCCGAAGTACTTTGCCGGCAGCTTCGGCTGTCGCCGACAGCCATTGAGCCGTTTCGATATCAGAAATCAATGGCTCGATGTCGAGAGTGACGAATGCCGAGCGTTCGCTGTAGAAAGGTGTTGTCAAGAGAACAATGCGGCGACTGAGACCCAGTTGCCTGAGAATCTCTGCCTCGCCAATTGTTGCCACGCCAAAAATATCTACTCCAGCATCACAAAGAATTGGGAGACAGATGGAAGCCTCGTGTCCGTAACAGTTAGCTTTCACTACCCCCATTACCCGAGTCTCGTTGCTCAACTTGCTCCGAATCAATCCAAGGTTGTGGCGAAGTGCGTTGGTTGAAATGTGTCCCTGTGTCGGTCGATTCATTCTGCGTTAGCGGTTCTCTTTACTCTGATTACAATTGTGGTGGGAATTCTTCCCGCAGAGTAGTGAATGTGTAGATACTTCTATCGTGACCATCGTTCCATATCACGTAGAGCTTGCTGCTGCTAAGTAAGTCGATTTCGCGAATCTCGTTTGCGTTGCTACTGAGCATCGAGAGGGAGAGACCCTTCGCTCTGTTTCGCGAGCGACACTCCGAACAGCTACAGGCCTTCCTGAGAAGATGTCCGGGGATTGTTGAGACTGAGTGATCGCTCCACCGAATAATCAGTTCACTACCTCCACCTGAAATCGATATGTCACTTGGGTGCATTCTATGCGTGTTGGAATTCTTAGAAGCTGTTTTGGAATTCGAAACGATTTATCCGTATCACGGATTTCTTGTAAGCTCAGACAGTCGTGCTGAGGTCTTCCGAAGCATCTCGCCGGTGAAGAACCACCACGCCTGTCACTCCCTTACCATTTCCTCCACTTTTCCTGTAAGACTCTTCGCTTCGCCTTCAGCTATGCTCTGAGTGACAGTCTGGTTTCTGCGCGATCATGCTCCATCGCTATGTACATTCTATTTCCCAAACAGCTTCTTAGAAGTCCCGCTTTCTCTCTTTCGGCTGTACCAGAATAATGGTAACCAGAATGATCGAGAGGAGGCTGAGAATCGTCATCAAAATTGCTGGGAAGAATTCTCCTCCGTCAATTAGCCACACCTTACCAAAGTACACCGCCATTAGGAGTCCAACGATGAGTGACATGGAGAGTGAAGGACGCCATCCTTTTTGCATCCGAAGGCCAAGAAAGATCAAGTTGAGTCCGATGACAATGCCACCTACCATCAAGGCTGTACTCCCTTCGTCGGATAATCCGAGGAAACTGACAACCAAGAGGAGGATACCCAAAAGCATCTGATAAAGGGCAACAGATCGCATAGAAAATTCCCTTGTTACGTGTCGAATGTTTGTTGAGTCCCCAAGATACCACCCTATTCTTATCCTTCCCGGAAACCCTCTGTAAACGGAAGGGGACTCTTCTGAAGAGCTGCAAAAATCTTAAAGAAATCGACAGCCGGACGAACATCGTGCAGGCGAATGATTGCCGCACCATTCAGTGCTGCCACTGCTTGGGCAGCGATTGTTCCGTACAGGCGATCAGATGGTGGAACTCCACCAAGCATTCTACCAATAAATGATTTCCGCGAAGCCCCAACCAATAACGGGCAACCCAAACGGCGGAACCTCTCAAGTTCACGGATAATCAGTTCAGAATCAGTAGCCCCCTTCGCGAACCCGATCCCAGGATCGGCTATGATTTTCCGAACTCCACGCGACGCTGCCTTCTCAATGCGGTTGCTGAGGTAGGTCGAAACATCTTCCACAACGTCGGAATAGATGATTTGATCGACTGGAACTCGCTTCGCTGGGTTGTGGCCGTGCATCAGGATGTAGGGAACATCTGTCTCGGCAGCCACCTCCCAAATATGTTCGTCGAACTCGCCAGCACTTACGTCGTTTACGATACTTGCCCCTGCCGATATTGCTGCGGAGGCAACCTCAGGCTTCACCGTGTCGATTGAGATAATTGCGCCGGGGGCTTCGGCAATAATTCCTTCAATAACTGGTAGAACTCGGGCAATCTCCTCATCGCCTGAAATCGTCGTCGATCCATCTCCGTAGTCCTTCCCCGGAGGTCGTGTCGACTCACCACCAATGTCCAGAATGTCAGCCCCTTCCCTTAGAAGCTCCAACCCACACTCAATTCCTCGCTCTACGCTATCAACCTTTCCACCATCGAAGAAACTGTCGGGAGTGATATTCAGGATGCCCATGATAAGTGGAGTGGTGAAATCTCTCCCATCCTTTTCGGCGAGTGAAGCAATCCACCTCCACGATTCTGATATTGTCTGGGGGGGGAGGGCTTCGGATATTGTTGTATGATGTTGTCGGCTGTTCATTTCGGTCAGAATAAGTGTTCGGGCTTCCTCTACTCCTTCCATGGAAGATTTCTGTAGGATTACGCTCAGAAGTGGTTCCCGTTCCCAGTATCCTCTTGCTACGATACGTTTCCCCTCATCCCAAACAATCGACGTAGATTCTCCTCCATGAAAACTCAAACTACGGGAAAGAACCGTCAAACTGAAACTGCGAAGAGCGGAGTGCGGCTAAACAAAGTTCTGGCAGATGCTGGAGTTACCTCGCGAAGGGGAGCCGACGAGATGATCGCTGCTGGGCGTGTAAAGATCAACGGAAATGTTGTGCGCGAGCTTGGTACACGAGTAGTCCCGGCTGACAGCGTGACCGTTGATGGAAAGCCAATTCAGCGCAGGGAGCGGCTCCGCTATATCTTATTGAACAAGCCGAAAGATACTATCACGACAACGCAAGATGAGAAGGGAAGGCGAACAGTGATGGAGTTGGTAGATGTCCCTGAGCGACTCTATCCAGTCGGGCGACTTGATCGAGCCACAACAGGAGTTCTCTTGCTGACAAACGATGGAGAGCTTGCCTATCGGATGACTCATCCACGATACGAAGTTGAGCGAGAATATCGCGTTCACTTGGATCGCCCGATTGGGGTGGAAGATGCTCGACGAATTACCGAAGGAGTAGATATTGGGATGGGGGAATCATCGCAACCATGCCAACTATTTCTTGAAGAGGATCGGCGCAATGTGGTCATCATTTTGAAGGAAGGAAAGAACCGAGAGGTGAGGCGGATTTTTAAGGCATTCAACTACGAGGTGAAAAAACTGCATCGGCTGAGTTATGGGGGATTGGTTGTGACAGGAATTCGGCGTGGTGAGTGGAGGGAGTTGAATCGATCGGAAGTACGTGATCTTCGACAACGACTGAAGCTCCCCTACGCAAAGATGCCCGAATAGAACGCGATCCGCCCAACTTCAACTTCATCACAGGAAGCGGATCGCGTTCTGATACGGGTTACTACAGTCTCATCCTCTTCCGATGGTTGGAATCCGTGTAATTAACAGGCTGTCTCCATTTCCACCATTGTCATCGCCGCCATCATCATCTCCTCCATTATCGTCACCACCTCGGCCTCGACCACCATGATTGTCTCCACCATTGTCATCTGCTCCACGACCACGTCCGCCGCGACCGCCTCGATCACCACCATTGTCGTCACCAAACGGATCAATCAAAATCGAATCGCAATCATCACCTCGACCACCATGATCGTCCACCCAATTGGAATCTCTACCATGGTCGTCTACCCAGTTCGAATCTCTGCCGTGGTCGTCGACCCAAGTGGTGTCCCTGCCTCCGCCACCACCATTTCCACCACCACCACCGGTTCCACCTCCGCCGAACGGATCAAAAGGGAGATCCTCGCAGCCGACGAAAGCAATCATGGCAAAGGCTGCTATCATTATCGAAAATCGTTTCATTGTTATTGGCCTTTCTTTGTTATCAAGTAAATACTTTTGAATTGTTAGATGACATGGAACGTTCAACATCATCGTGGCGTTACCGGTGACGCCGAGTGGAATAACCTTCGATTGAAAACGGCGTTACAGAGCGAACTCAACTTTTTTTTAGCATGACTTTTCTCGAACTGTTCAAACAAGATGTAGCCATTGTCAAGAACATTCCATTCGGATTGAAGGGTGAAGAACGATTGACACTTGATGTCTATTCACCACCGAACGCTCAAGGATTGCCGGTGACTATGTGGTTCTACGGTGGTGGTTGGCGGAGTGGAGATAAGAGGTTGTTCGAACATCTTGGTCGTGCGTTTGCCGTGCGGGGTATTGTGGCTGTTGCCGCAAACTATCGGCTGACGCCAGAAGTCCAATATCCGACGAATGCTGAAGACTGTGCGGCTGCAACTGCCTGGGCTTATCGCAATGTTGAGAAGTATGGGGGAAACCCCAAGGCACTCTTCGTTGCTGGACATTCAGCCGGTGCACACTTAGCCGCTATGATTGCCTTGGACGAACGTTTCCTTGAGGATATAGGACTCTCAAACGATATTATCAAAGGGGTAGTGATGGTGAGTGGTGCAGCCGATCTTGCTGAGTACGTTCACTCATCCGTCTTTACTGCTCGAGAACATATTGAAGAAACCTTTGGCAGAGATGAAGCTGCACTTCGCGCCGCCTCACCAATCAACTGGGTCAGTTCCGACGATCCACCATTCTTGGTTATCACCGCGGAGAACGATCCTCCCGGATTACGAACGCAAGGCAAAGCATTAGCGGAAGCTCTTCGCAATGTGGATGTGCTCGCTCGCTACATCAGCGTTAAGGGAAGAGACCACTTCTCGATTGTCCGACGCTTTGGTTCCGGTGATGACACAACCGCGAACTCGGCAGCAGAATTTATCAAGAGGTTGGCACTGAGAACGTAAGGGGAGAGAGTTTGGAGAGTGTTGCGCAAAAAGGGTGAAATTGAATGGGAGTGGTAATTGTTATCACCACGGTTCGCACTTCTCACTTCAAACTTCTAAATTCACCTGCAAATAGTTGAACCATGGGAAAAGCATTAGTCGTCGTCGAGTCTCCGTCGAAGGCGAAAACAATCAATAAGTATTTAGGCCCCGAGTATATCGTCGAGGCTTCGCTTGGTCACGTTCGCGATCTTCCGAAGAAGGATATAGCAGTGAACGTTGAGGAAGGATTTATTCCAACCTATGTGACTATCGACAGGAAGCAAGATGTCCTAAGTCGTCTGCGGCAGCTTTCCAAGCAGTGCGACGCAATCTATCTGGCAACTGACCCGGATCGTGAGGGTGAAGCAATTGCTTGGCACGTTGCACAGGAGATTGCCGACGACTCACTCCCACTCTACCGTGTCCTCTTCAACGAGATTACCAGCAGTGGTGTGAAGAAGGCAATGACTACGCCCCGGAAGATTGACATGGATCTGGTGAGAGCGCAAGAGGCGAGGCGAGTGATGGATCGACTGATCGGCTACAAAATCTCTCCCTTCCTATGGAACGCTTTTCGTGGTGAGGCACATACTGGGCTTTCGGCGGGAAGAGTTCAATCGGTTGCCTTGCGTTTGGTTGTTGAGCGTGAGAAGGAGATCAACTCCTTTATTCCAATCGAGTACTGGAATTTGATCGGCACGTTCAAAACGGAGAAGGATGAAGAGTTCACAGCTCGACTTGTGGAGTATGATGGCATACAGTTGAGGAACCCTACTGGATCAGCTTCGAAGGAGGGGGGAAGCCAGCAAGAGGGGGAACGAAAGGCATTTATATCGACTGAGGAAGAAGCAAAGATTATTCGAGATCGTGCTCTCTTCCAAGATTATCGTGTTGAAAAGCTCGAACAGAAAGAAGTCCGTCGAGCTGCGCCTCCACCCTTCACCACCTCAACCTTACAGCAAGATGCTGGACGCAGATTGAAGATGAAGCCGAAGGCAACAATGATGGCTGCGCAGAAACTGTACGAAGGGGTGGAGCTTGGTTCAAAAGGACGAGTTGGGTTGATTACCTACATGCGAACTGACTCCGTTCGAGTAAGTGACGAAGCCGTAGCCGCCGCCCACGAGTGGGTCTTCGAGAACTATGGAAAGGAGTACGTTCCACAAAAACCGAAAGAGCACAAGCAGAAGAAGGGAGCAATCGTTCAAGATGCACACGAGGCAATTCGTCCGGCTGACTTGAAGATTACTCCTCGTGCTGCACGGAAGTTGCTGGATGAAGACCTCGCTAACCTCTACGAATTGATTTACCGCCGCTTCATCGCCTCGCAGATGACCGATGCTCTCTTCGATCAAACTGTCGTTGAAATTCGAGGGGGGACCTTCTTGTTCCGCACGTCGGGTCGAGTAAACAAGTTTCGTGGTTGGATGCAGGTTTACGACGACCAAGAGGAGAGGACGGAGATAAAGAAAGCCTCTGCAAACGATGATGGAGTAAACGAGGAGGGGCGCACGTTGCCGGCAAGTCTTCGCAAAGATGGGCAGGTTGAGCTTTTGACCTTGATAACAAAACGAAGCGAGACAAAACCTCCACCACGATATACCGAGAGTACACTCGTAAAGGAGTTGGAGGCAAAGGGAGTAGGGCGACCAAGTACCTACGCCCAGACAATCGCCACAATCGTTGATCGGGGCTACGTATTCGAAAGTGGCAGGTTGCTTCATGCCTCCGAACTTGGCATCCGGGTCTCCGATGCACTTACAACGAGCTTCCCAAAACTGTTCGACGTGAAGTTTACAGCCCGCATGGAAAAAGACCTCGACAGTATTGCCGATGGAAAGCAGACCTATCTAAAAGTGATGCAAGGTTTCTATAAGCCCTTTACGATAGCACTGAAGGGGGCAAGGATCGATGCTGGATCGGGCAGTGCAAACAGTGAGAGACGAACTCCACCACGTTTAAGGAAGACAACTGCTAAAGAGTTAAAGGGGGGGCAAGGAAAAGCTATAGCAGGGGTGAGTGGTTCAGGTGAGAAGGTGCTGTGCGATCAATGTGGTTCGGGGATGGAACTTCGCGAGGGGAAGTATGGTCCCTACTATGCCTGTACTTCCTTCCCAAAATGTTCTCGTCTGATTCCAGCGGCTGACGTTGAAAAGAAGTCCGAGACCAACGTTGTGAAGGGGATGAAGTCAGCTGGTACACGAGGATCAGAGAAGGGGAAAGCTGACGGGATAATCTGCGATGCCTGTGGCTCACCAATGATTCGTCGGTCGGGGAAAAATGGTGAGTTCTACGGCTGTAGCACATTCCCCGCGTGTCGCCATACAAAACCGGTAACAATGGATGTGAAGTGCCCTACCTGCGGGGAAGGTTTTCTGGTTGAGCGAACGGGGGGGAAGTACAACAGTACGTTTTACGGTTGTTCGCGCTATCCCGATTGTAGATATACGGCGAGAGCGAAACCTGAGGTTGGATAGCAAAAGAAATGGGAGAGAGGATTTCAATCCTCTCTCCCATTTATCTTTTCTTTCTTCTTGAATCTAACCTACGAGTTCATTGCCTTCAAGAACTCGTTGTTCGACTTCGTTCCTTGGATTCGGCTCAGCATAAATTCCATCGCCTCAACCGAGGACATGTCGTTGATAACCTTTCGGAGAATCCAGAGTTTGTTCAGCTCTGTCTCATCCAGCAGGAGATCCTCACGCCGAGTACCCGAGCGGACAATGTCGAATGCTGGGAAGATGCGGCGGTCGGCCAAGTGGCGGTCGAGAATAATCTCGCTGTTACCTGTCCCCTTGAACTCTTCGAAGATCACCTCATCCATTCGAGATCCAGTGTCTACCAAAGCAGTTGCGATGATTGTGAGAGACCCACCCTCCTCAATGTTACGTGCCGCGCCGAAGAATCGCTTCGGTTTGTGGAGCGCGTTTGCGTCGACACCACCTGAGAGAATCTTACCGGAGTGGGGGATCACAGTGTTGTGAGCGCGAGCAAGACGTGTGATCGAGTCGAGCAAGATCATCACATCGATTCCTGCCTCTACCAAGCGCTTCGCCTTCTCCAGTGCCATCTCGGCAACCTGCACGTGTCTCTCCGGCGGCTCGTCGAAGGTGGAGGCAATCACTTCAGCTTGAACCGAACGCTCCATGTCGGTGACCTCTTCCGGACGCTCGTCGATCAGCAGAACAATCAGCTTGATCTCTGGGTGAGATCGGCTGACCGCATTTGCCAACTTCTGTAAGAGAACGGTTTTACCAGCCTTCGGTGGCGACACTACCAGTGCCCGCTGACCTTTGCCGATGGGGGTAATCAAGTTCATGATGCGCATCGCATATTCACCCGGAGTTGTCTCGAGGTTGATGCGTGAGTTTGCGTAGAGTGGTGTCAGGTTGTCGAAAATCGTGCGGTCACGAATCGACTCTGGGTCTTGATAGTTCACCTGCTCTACCTTCAGCAGCGCAAAGAAACGTTCTCCCTCTTTCGGCGAACGGACTTGACCTGATACTGTATCACCAGTTCGGAGTTGGAACTTCTTGATCTGTGAAGGGGAGACGTAAATATCGTCGGGGGAGGGGAGGTAGTTGTAGTCCGCAGAACGGAGGAAGCCGTAGCCATCAGGCAGTACTTCCAGCACACCCTCTGAGAAACGGATGTTGCTGTCGTGTCCCTCTTTCCGTTCTTGGGTAGACTGCGCTTCAAGAATCTTGAAAATCAGTTCTTGCTTGCGATAGTCACTATACCCTTGAATTCCAAGCCGCTTAGCAATCTGCGTTAGCTCAACAATTCGCTTGGACTTTAATTCGGCAAGATCGTGGAAGGCTCTCTCTCCTCCAGAAGACTCACTGGTACTACCAGTTGATTGATCTCCACTCCCTTTCTCCTCGTGGACTTTCTCCACATTCCCCTTCTCCATGTTGTTTCCCTTATCACCGTTGATCCTTTTTCGGGACTTTCTTTTCTTATCTGCTGTTGCAGGCATTGTTTGGCTTCCTGTACGAGAATTATAGTGAATAAAATATGGTTGATTAACGTGCTGAGAATCGTTTGGAACTGATGGATTCGATCGACATCTGCTGTCAGTCTTCTCATTCTCCACTCTGGTGCGTCACAAGTCTCCGACCAACTCAGAAAAGATTGATCGAAAGTTCAATGCTGAGGAAATAATCCGCAAAGCTGAAGTGGGTCTATCGGCACATAGAGACCCGTAATTCACGGCGGCTCTGCACATGCAGCCATCAGTAGCAACGTATCTTTGCTGGAGAACGGTTCCGGCAGGATGTCTGAACCGCTCACAAATATCATGAACAAAATTGAAGGAGGCAAGACCTTCGCTCATGATTCTCTGAAATCGTTACAATTGGGTGCTTTTACTCTTTGCCCTTCTGAGAGTGACTGGAGTGACAACTGAGATGATATTTCCGTTACTCCGAGACTACTTTTCCTTCGTCCCACGAAAAGTCTGCAAGCCGTTCGGCAACCTTGTTCTCAACACTTTTATAGGTTCCTACGTTGTAGCCGTTGGTGATCATGGCAAAGGCGAACATCTCTCCGTCGGCACTGGTTACATACCCCGTGAGGGCAGAGACATTCTTGAGCGTTCCAGTCTTCCCGTGAACATTCCCTTCAGCCCGAGTCCCTTTCATTCGCTTTCTTAGGGTTCCATCTTTCCCAGCAACTGAGAGGGATTCATACAACGCTTTCCAGAGAGGACGATTGTTATATGCTGCCACAAGAGTTGCCACAAGTGCTTGGGGAGAGATAAGGTTCCGACGCGAAAGTCCAGAGCCGTCGTTTACTACACATGACTCAAACGGAGCGGATGAAGCTTCCATACATTGGCGAATTGCTGCCCTCGCTTGAGTAGCCGTAGCGTTCTCTCCCTTGCCAGAGCCAGAGGCTGCTCCAATCATCTTGAAGACATACTCAGCGAAATGGTTGTGGCTCTGCTTCATCACTGTGCTAATGACTTGAGTTAAAGGTCGCCGAAATTCAGCTAACGGCACAGCCTTGGGCAACGTAGCTCCCGTCCGCACAGCACCAGTTATCTCAATGCCGTTCGTTCGGAGTCGATCAAAAAACATACCGGCGACCACGACTGGTGGGTTCTTTATCTCGTACCGCTTACTTACGGTTTTATTGAGGCCAAGTGTTCCGCTGACGTGAATCGTCTGGCGTCCATCTTCATCTGTTGTTAAGGAGATTGCAATTCCCTCCTCTACATTCTCTGCCGCTTCGTCGTAGTATTCTTCATCGCCAAAACTTCCAATTGATGCCTTCGGAATTGATTGATCTGGAATGTACTCTTCAAGAGAGCTTCTACTACGGCGTTTCTTTTTCTTCGGTGTCGACTTCTTTTTGCTTGCCGCATAGGACTTCGCAGAGTTCACAATCACAAAACCGGAAGAGGGAGGGAAGGTCTGGACGTTACAGAGTTGACCTGCAGTTCGAGATGAGGAGACGACGACCGTTACCATGTTGTTCTCAATGCCGAGAGCCGCAACAGGGGGGAGGTCAACTACGTGATCAGCATCACCACTGTAGTCCTTCCGCTCGTACACGCTATCGAAATATGTCCCATCGCCAACAATGTCCCCCTCAATTTTTTTTACACCAGCACTTTTCAATTTAACGATCAGCTCATCAATATCTCCTACTGAGAAGAGTGGATCGCCATGCCCCTTAATGAAGAGGTCGCCTTTGATTGTCCCCTTCTCTGGTTTGGTCGCTCCGTACAAAATTGTCGGGATTTCATAGTCGGACCCGAAGAGGAGAAGAGCACTGTACGTTGTCAGAAGCTTTGTAGTGGATGCCGGTGTGAGAGGTTTGTCGCTGTTGAGATCGAAGAGAGATTTGCCATTTCTGAGAGAGACGACTCGAATTCCAACTGCGCCACTCTTTAGTTCGCTCGACATCGTGAGGAGAGAGCGAATATCGGTTGCAAGATTGTTGAGTGCTGCCGATGAGTCGATTGCTCCAGAAGAGGTGTTGGAAGATCGGACAACTCGACTTGTTGATTGTCCAAAACTTGGGTGAGTCGGAATAAGGGTGAGGAGGAGGGAGAGGAGACCGGCAAGAGCTTGCATGGGTAGCTTCATCATGTTCATTCTTCTCCAAAGAGTTTCTGTTCAACTGATTCACATAGAACGTGGCCGATCTTGATGTGTATCTCCTGAATACGTTGAACGTTGTTCGATGGAACCACAACAGAAATATCACATTCTCCCACTAACCGTCCACCCTTTCCACCCAACAGACCAATGGTCTTCATTCCGATTTCTTTCCCTTTTTGGACTGCTCGAAGGATGTTCTCAGAGTTCCCACTCGTTGAGATGCCAACCAGAATATCACCCGGACGACCTAAGCCTTCAACGTTGCGAGCAAAGACATTTTCGAAGCCAATGTCGTTCCCACCAGCGGTAAGGTTCGAGGGGTCTGTGCAGAGAGAAATCGCACCGAGTGCCGGTCTGTTCAGGTTGTGGCTAAGGCGTATCATCAACTCGGTTGCTAAGTGTTGGCAATCTGCTGCGCTCCCCCCGTTTCCGCAGAAGAGAACTTTCCCCCCGTTGCGGTAGGTCTGAACCAGAGCATCAATCGCGGCCATTACATCGGCGCGACAGGAGTCGATCGTCGCTATCGCAACCTCAGCACTTTCTCTGAGAGAATCTTCAAAGAATTGTTCTGTACTATCGGTTCTATCTATCATCAAGTGTTTGTCGGTATACATAGTCAGGCAAAAGTACAATTCTGCGATCAATTCAGCACCAATTGATCGCATCAATCGGCATGCCAACTGCATTGAATTGCAATCGCCTCAATCCAATTTACTCATGCCTTTTCGGTCGGGAAGAATAGTAGGGGAGAATGATAGAGCGTTTCAGGTTGTAGATATAGTTCTCTTGTTCTTCAAGCGATAGGGCGAGGAACGAGCGAAGCTGAAAGCGCATCTCACCAACGAGACCACCTAAAAAGATTCCGCAGAGAATCGATGCAATCACCGCGTAGTGTTCCTGCGGTGTCGAACCGAACAACGTGCCGAAGAGAGTCGGGAATGACATCAAGAAGATGAGGAGGAGGAAAAGAATCGATTCGATCATGTCAGTTATCAAACTTGTTCGATTCATTTTCGGGACTGTTCGCCGCCGCTCCCTCTGTCGAGTAAGTTGAAGGTTGAACCCGAAGAAGATCAAGGTCAGAGCTAAAATTATCACGAAGCGATAGTAATGGTAGAAGGCAACCAGAAAGAAGATGAAGAGGGTGAGGAGGAGAACATACTCCACTCCCCGTTGCAGGCGTTTTATACGATAGAATCGGAGTAGCTCTTTGTCGGTAATCATTGTTCGGGAATTCAGAACGTCACTCGGCCTGCGCTATTGTCGGGATAAAGCTTCGGAGAAGATCGAGATTCTCTACATCTTCGTGAAGGTCGGCACTCTTCGGAGTCTCGATTACCATCGGAATCTCAGCAAATCGTTCGTCGGCCATTAACATGCGGAATGGAACTTCTCCGATCATTCCTTTGCCTATATGCTCGTGGCGATCTACGCGGGAACCAAGCTCACGTTTCGAGTCGTTTAAGTGAAAAAGCACCAGATAGTCGAGACCAATCACCCCATCAAACTCTTCAATAGTCTCCCTATATCCACTCTCCGTCCGAATGTCGTAACCGGCTGCAAAGATATGACAGGTATCGATGCAGACGGCAATTCTTTTTTTATCCTCAACCTGCTCGATAATATCTGCAAGCTCTTCAAATCGATAGCCGATAGTGGAACCTTGTCCGGCGGTAGTCTCAAGAACTGAAATGGTGGAGCAGTCGTGGGTCTCTTCGTGAACTCGGTTTATTTGTTCGGCAATGATCGCAATAGCACTCCCTCGATCTCTATCTATTGCCGCTCCCGGATGGAAGTTCAGAAGTTTGATCCCAAGCCTCTCCGCTCGCCGATGCTCATCAACAAAGGCGTCGTATGACTTATTGAACGTTTCTAAATTCGGTGAGCAGAGATTGATGAGATATGAATCGTGAATCGCAATGTCAGCCAAGTCAATCGGACTCTCCGATACAGCCTGGAACCACTGCTCTACTAACTGATCCGTCAAAGGCTTCCCAACCCACTGATTATTGTTCTTAGAAAAAATTTGGAGGGCAGTTCCGCCAAAGGTTTTCGACCGTTCAATCGCCTTGTGCAAACCACCCGCTACAGAAGTATGTGCTCCGAGTTTCATCCACGAAAGGTAGGATGTTCAGTTCCGACCTGCAAGAAGAGTTTTGGTAGATTGTAGATATTATCAAGTGTGTAGAGTTGAGAGTTCTTAGAGTTAAGAGTGAATGCTGAGGCTGTAGGGATGAAAACGTATTTCTTTGGTGCCTCTTTCTGTTCTTGGTGGTGATCCTCTTCACGATTCGCTCTACCACAACATCGGTATCTGGTTAAGACAAATATGAAAGAAGCGATTGACGATACGATAGCGGTTGATTCAACGCAACAAGTTGAATCCGGTAACCATCTTCTCGACCTTGACATTGAGGGGATGACCTGTGCCTCCTGTGTCGCCCGCGTTGAGAAAGTTCTGTTGAAGGAGGAGGGAGTCGTAAATGTTGCGGTGAACCTCGCCACACACAAGGCACGGTTGAAGGTTGACAGGGATGTACCTGTAGAGAACCTAATTGATCGGGTGGAACGTGCCGGCTACGGAGCACATCTCCCTGTTGCTGGGGAAGAATTCTCCCCCGAGGCTGAGCGTGCTCGCCTCGTTAGGCGTCAAACAATGATTGCCATTCCCTTAGCAACCGTTGTTGTGATCCTTGCAATGGTTCCGATGATCTTCTCAGGACTTCAAGCAACGCTTGCTCCATATCAGCACGTGCTGAACATTCTTCAGTTTGCACTTACAACTATAGTCCTTTTCGTTCCGGGGCGCGAGTTCTTTCGGATTGCACTGAAGAGTGCCCGCCACTTTACTGCCGACATGAACACCCTCGTTGCACTCGGCACGGGGGCTGCCTGGCTTTTTAGTTCAGTCCTTCTCTTCGCTCCAAGCCTGCTTCCGGGACTCAACACCCACCACCTATACTTTGAAACGGCTGCGGTGGTTGTCACGCTGATTTTGCTTGGACGGTGGCTTGAGGCAAGGGCAAAAGATCGTGCTTCCGATGCACTCCGTAATCTTGCATCGCTGATTCCAGCGATCAGTCACCGAATGAAAGGTGAAGGTGAAGAGATTGAAGATGTAGAGACCGATTTTGTTCGGGAGGGGGATTTGCTCCTCGTTAAACCGGGGGAAGGACTTCCAGTGGATGGAATCGTAGAGAAGGGGAGTGTGGTTGTCGACGAATCGATGCTCACCGGTGAGTCGAGGCCTGTCGAGAAGAAAGTTGGTGAGAATGTTGTGGGAGGAACTGTGAACGTTGGTGGAGCGTTTGTGATGCGTGCTGGCAATGTCGGAGGTGAAACTATCCTCTCTGGTATTATGCGCATTGTCGACGAAGCGCAGAGTTCAAAAGCTCCAGTGCAGCGTTTAGCCGACAAAGTTGCCGGTATCTTTGTCCCGGTTGTTTTAGGAATTGCGATTCTCACTTTTGTTCTCTGGATTACGGTCGGTGATGGTACAATTTCAGAAGGGTTGATTAGTGCAGTTGCTGTACTGGTGATTGCCTGCCCATGTGCTATGGGGCTTGCCGTTCCAACAGCGATTATCGCCTCAACAGGGAGCGGAGCAAGCCGTGGCATTCTGATCCGCAATGCAGAGTCACTCGAAACGGCAGGTCGTGTTGACACCGTGGTTTTCGACAAGACCGGAACGTTGACTGAGGGGAAGATTGCAGTGGTTGATTTTATCACGGTGCCGGCAGAAGATCGCACTCGGCTTCTTCAGCTTGTTGCATCGCTCGAAGCGATGTCGGAGCATCCGATAGGTGGGAGTATCGTTCGCTATGCTGGTGAGAACAAGATCCCTTTGATTGCAGTTGACCACTTCGAGACAAAGGCTGGAGTTGGTCTTGAAGGGGTCGTGGATGGTCAACAACTTCTTGTAGGAAAGAAGAGCCAGTTTGCTGAGGCTGAGCAGCTTCTTCCAAATGTTCCTGAGGGGTCAGTCTGGGTATCGCTCAACGGTCAGATTGCAGGAGCCTTTGTGATTGCCGACACAATACGACCCGAGGCTGTCGAGGGAGTAGCTGCGTTGAAACAGATGAAGATCGAGCCGATCATGCTTACTGGTGACTCCAGGGCTATTGCCGAGGACATTGCCGCTCAGGTAGGAATCAATCGAGTGATTGCGGAAGTTCTCCCGCAAGAAAAGGGGGAAGTGATTCGGAACTTGCAGAGCGAAGGGAAGCGAGTTGCAATGGTTGGGGATGGCGTGAACGATGCACCAGCCTTGACGATAGCAGATATTGGGGTTGCAATGGGGGGGGGAACCAACGTTGCAGCTTCGGCATCCGACGTGACAATCATCGGTGATGATCTCCGCCGAGTTCCAGCAATGCTTCGCCTTTCAACCCGGACGATGCAAATCATCCGACAAAATCTTTTCTGGGCATTTTTCTACAACGTCGTCGGCATTCCCTTAGCTGCACTTGGTCTGCTTAACCCAATGATTGCCGGAGCGGCAATGGCATTCAGTTCAGTCAGCGTTGTCACCAACTCACTACGTTTGAGGAAATAGCAGAGGATATGATACTCGACAATCTTAGGAGCAAAGAACGGCTTGTGATTGCCGGAGTTATGTCAGGTACATCACTCGACGGTGTTGACGTAGCTTTTGCAGAAATCTGGAGTGAAGGGGAGAGTATTGGCTATCAACTGCTGGGGCTTCACAGTCGACCCTATACCGACAGTCTCAGACAACAGCTGTTGGGGGCCTCAGCTGGTGAGCTTAGCAGTCGTGAAGTTGCCCACCTCGATGTTGCCTTAGGGGAATTGTACGCCGACATTATTGTAAGTGGACTCAAGGAGAACGGAATCGACCGAGCACTTCTCGACGCTGTTGGCTTACATGGTCAGACAATCTACCACGATCCATCCAACGGAGTCACACAGCAAATCGGCTCCGCAGCCGTTATTGCAGAAAGACTCGCAACAACAATCGTCAACGACTTCAGAACAGCAGACGTAGCTGCCGGAGGAGAGGGTGCTCCGCTCGTTCCGTTCTGTGATGCAATCCTTCTCCACAATCCAGACCAGAATCGTGTTGCCCTCAACATTGGTGGTATGGCAAACCTGACGTGGCTCCCGGCCAACCTCGACCGGAACAAACTTATCGCATTCGATACCGGACCGGGGAACGTTCTGATGGATGGGGCAATGCGGGAGCTGCGGGGTGAAGATTGCGATCGCGATGGTAGAGTTGCCGCTGAAGGAGAGGTGGATGACTATTTGCTCAATGCCGTTCTGAACGATCCATGGTTTGCCGAGCCTCCTCCGAAGTCGACAGGACGCGAACGTTTCGGAGATGAGAAGGGGAGAGAGTTCGCGAGGATTGGAAAAGAGAGAGAACTATCCGATGGAACAATTCTGCGTACGCTTGCGACTGCAACAGCTCGGTCAATCGTCGACGCCCTGCGCCAGCATGTTGCGCCGCTCGATCAGGTCAACGAAATCATCGTCAGTGGTGGCGGAGCAAAGAACGGAACCTTGATGGAACTTTTGCAACGTGAAGCAGGGAACGCAAATGTTCTTTCGAGCGATCAGCATGGAATTCCAGTCGACGCCAAGGAAGCCCTCTGCTTCGCCATCCTCGCCTGGGCCACACTCTACGGAATTCCAAACAACGTTCCCTCAGTCACAGGGGCAATCGGCCCTCGAATACTTGGGGCAGTTCGTAGAGTTTATAGAGTTGAGAGTTCGTAGAGTAGATAGAGTTATGGTTGCCACATCTCATTTAGGGTATTCATCTCTGCGTCCTTTGCGACTCTGTGGTCTATCTCTTCTTCTGAGAAACAAGAGTCGTCGAAAGAACATCAGGTCATCGTTTTACTGGACTACCTCTACTCTCAGCCACTACGTCAAATCCGAAATCCACAATCCGCGATCCCAAAGAGTCCAATGCCCGACTTCCTTCTCCACTTCGACCAACAACTTTTTCACTTCTTCAACAGTGATCTCGCCAACCCGGTGTTCGACGTTGTCATGCCCTTCATCACGAACGTAAAACACCTCTACCCAGTCTACGCTCTCCTCTTCATCCTACTCCTTTGGAGGG
Organism: Kapaibacterium sp. (SeqCode); assembly: GCA_050248595.1. Taxonomy (GTDB): domain Bacteria; phylum Bacteroidota; class Ignavibacteria; order OLB7; family OLB7; genus JAGWAZ01. The sequence goes on along the minus strand of JBFWSB010000027.1, from coordinate 3,140 downwards.
GGGGAGCTAACGGCAAGTGGGCTTCGTTGCTATTGGTTGCCACGGTTGCCATTGCCGACCCACTCAGCAGTCGCGTCTTGAAGGAGGCAGTTGGAAGAGAGCGACCCTGTCGAGCGATGGAAGATGTTCGGCTTTTGGTCAACTGCGGCGGTGGGAAATCGTTCCCCTCATCCCACGCCGTAAACAACTTCGCTGCACTCGTTATCTTCTTTTGGTTCTTCCGGCGCTTTGCTTGGATATGGCTTCTTATCGCCTCGGCTGTCAGCTTTTCAAGAATCTACGTCGGCGTTCACTACCCACTCGACATCCTCGGCGGGGCAGTTGTCGGCATCATTGTCGGAATCGCAGTCGTCGCACTTTTCGAGTTGCTCAGGAAAGAGTGGCGAAAGAAGAGAGAGCGTGAGGAATATAAACGGTTGTGAAGAGAGGATGAAAATTCTTTCCCCGAACCGTATATTTGCACCCCGCATCAGACAAACAACAGTGCCTGATGTGACCGGGCCTGTAGCTCAACGGTTAGAGCAGCGGACTCATAATCCGTTGGTTGGGGGTTCAAATCCCTCCAGGCCCACAGTCTATAAAAGCGGCTCTTTCTTTATGGAGAGAGCCGCTTCCTTATTGTTTGCTGAAGTAAGATGGAGAAAACTATCTGTTCTACTCTTTACCATAAATTCAGAATTGATCCTTTCCAAGGAGTAGTATTCTCTACACTCAAAGGTTTGTTGGTAATGAACTTTAGATCAACATAGACAGGTAAATGGCGAGAGACATGTTCCAGTGCCAGTGCAACTGAGTCTGTGACCATGGTGTTCGGGAGTGCCGTTACAGGCTTTCCGTAGTGTGCGCTGTCGTTTCCTAACACTCGATAGGAATTCCAGACTTGATACCATCCGTTCATCAGAATAACATCTAATCGTTCTCGTATCCCACCATCCTCTGCCCGTGAAGAAGATGTGTAGACCCATGGATATGTTGTATCGCCAGTCCAAGCTTCCATCCGATCAACTGGATGGAACAAATACTTGCTGTTAATTCTCCAAGTTGCCAGCTCACTGTATGCAGGATCTTCATTCGAATATGCGTTCAACGTTCCCGCCACCACGAACATGGCATTTCGAGGATCACGTTGAGTTCTCCAGATGTGTGTATCAATCGCATCATACAGCAACTTACCAGCTGCTCTGCGGACTGCTATATCTGAGTCGTTTTTCCCCGGATTCAAATCTCCAGTAATGACATAAAATGATGTTTCCCGAAATGTTCCGTTTAGGGATGGCTCAGTCCTCCCAAAGTGATACATCCCACAGTGACGTGGTGCTGTGGGAATGCCGATAACCTCACGGAAACGAAAATCTCTGGGGTCATACCACAAAGCAAATTGTGTGTCCGATTCAGAATCAATGTAAAATGTTGCACTGTCCAAGTGATCCTTGAACACCTCACGAACTATGACATGAAGTCGTTCAAAACCGGCTCGTCCTTGAATACCTTGTATCACAAGGAGCCGTGGGCAAGCGGTTTTCAATACAAGTTTTAAATCTTCAAAGTGCTGACTATCAGTTTGACTTGCATCGAACCCATCAAGATTGTAGGTGCAAAGTCGTATGACATCGTATTGTCCATATGACAGAGAGATCGAGAGGAAGAAGAGAAGAATAGCAATGCCTGATGTTGACATAGATACCAGAGGTTGATGTGGAAATTGAGGTACGCTACGAATGAAATATCCCAGTAAGATGTCGTTGATTACCAAAATACGATAAAGAGAAGTCTTTATAGGGCTGACTGTTATTAAGCCAGAAAAGAAGTGAGAACTTTCCTATGCACAGGTGTCTTGTGAAGATCAATTTGGGTTAGCGATACGAATCTCATCGACATAAAAATGGTGTATAGAATTTACCTGCTCATTCTCAGTGCTGTTTTGGTCACTGCCTGCAATTCCAGTACCTCTCCAGATACTAACATCCCCCGGTCGGGGAGGTTGATCTACCAAAGCACTCAGTCCGATGGTATCGACATGATGATGTTCGATGCTGAGAGTGGAACTTCGAGGCTTATTGCCGACAACACCATCTTTTGGTCCTCTCCGGGGGGAGGGCGGATTGCTGCACTCAAGGTTCAAGAGGACACTATCAACGAAGCCGAGATTTTTATTGTCGATATCGAATCTGGAGAGACAGTGCAAATTCTTCCAGTCCGCTATGGCCTCAGAGTTGATGCCGGGACGATGTCAATTTCACCGGATGGGAAGAAGATATTCTACACTGGTGAAAAAGGTTACGACGATCGACGTGCTGTGATCCAGAATGTCGATGATCCTTCGCAGTTTATTCTTCTTCCGATTGGGGCAGCCCACTCCACTTTTAGCCGTTTTTCACCCGATGGATCACGCATTGCCTTTTTCACACGAACTGAGAATTTTTGTTGTACAGGAAATCTTAGCCTCATCAACAGTGATGGTACTAACCTGGAAGTCGTTGAAGAATTCTTTCATGTTGAACACGATCTCTTAACTCGGGTGGAGTGGTCTTCCGATGGAACCAAGCTCTTGTATGCCTTCGGCGCATACGGCTACTTTCGGATTGCTGATATGGTAAGTGGCAAGGTGAGTGAAATTGCTCCCGGCTCGTTCCCTTCTATGTCGCCTGATGGAAGTCAGGTTGTCTGCACAAGGCAAGATCTTGAAGGAGAATTCAATACAGCACTCATAGATGTTAGTGGCAATTTGAAGTGGAGCATCCCAGGTGAAGCTGCTGCTTACCTCGATTGGTCGGCTGATGGCTCGATGATTGTCTACAGCAAAACAGTGACGGCAGTTGTCGGCTGGCCTGACCCGGAGGGAGTGGTGGTAGTGCGCGATGCCGCGACTGGTGAAGTCCTCCACTCGATTCCGACCTTCGGATTCTTCCAGTTTTGGGTGAAGTAGCACCTGTTGTCCTGCCTGCCATAGATGGACAGTCGCTGTATGACCGGGAGTCCAGTCCACACAAACGGAGCGATCAGAATTCTCACGCCTGGAAGGGAGCCGAATGAAACTTCTAATGCTTATCGCATAGCCATAGTACCCTGTACGTTGTTGACTTATCACCATAGAAAGTGAGAAGTTCTCGTCAATTGAGTGTCTTACAGGTGCTGTGTGG
>JBFWSB010000026.1:0-21562 GCA_050248595.1 Kapaibacterium sp. (SeqCode) | reverse complement strand
ACGTGAGATTTCAAACAACACTGATTTATGGCCGATGTCACGCTGAACAACGTCTGGAAACGATTCGAAGATGGTACGGTAGCTGTCAAGGACGTTTCATTTGAGTTACCAGATGGTTCCTTCCTCGTCATCGTTGGCCCTTCAGGCTGCGGGAAGACTACAACGCTCCGGATGATTGCAGGGTTAGAGACTATCACCGAAGGAATAGTCAGTATTGGTGGCCAGGTCATCAACTCTGTCCACCCAAAAGACCGCGACATCGCAATGGTCTTCCAGAACTATGCACTCTACCCACACATGACTGTGCGGGAGAATCTGGAGTTTGCGCTGAAGATGCGGAAGACTCCGAAAGAGGAACGTGCTCAGCGAGTAGCCGAGACAGCTCGAATGTTGGAGTTGGATGAGTTGCTGGACCGGAAACCAAAACAACTTTCCGGTGGACAGCGGCAACGTGTGGCACTGGGTCGAGCCATTGTGCGTAAGCCGAAAGTCTTCCTCTTCGACGAACCTCTCTCCAACCTCGACGCAAAGTTGCGGACGCAGACACGAGCCGAACTGCAACGGCTCCACCACGAATTGGGAGCAACGTCGATCTACGTCACACACGACCAAGTCGAAGCCATGACAATGGCCGATATGATCGTGGTGATGAATAAGGGAGAAGTGCAACAGATTGCCCCCCCAATGGAACTCTACGAACGTCCAACAAACCGCTTCGTGGCAGGATTCATCGGCGCGGTTGGCATGAACTTCTTTGAGGGACGAACAGTTGAGGAGAATGGACTCTACCGATTTGTAGAGGCTGGAACAGGAGGGGCAGTCTCCCTCCCCCTCGGTCAATTCATGCCCGAAGGGACTAAGGAGGCATCCACAATTGGTGTTCGACCAGAGCACTTCGTCCTGACCGATTCTTCTGACCCTCTCGGCTTTGAAGTTGTGGTAAAAGTTGTTGAGACCCTCGGCTCGCAGACGTTAGTTCACTTCCCCTCACGTAATGGACTTGCCATCGCCTCGATTCATCCAGACAACCAACCACGCTACGGGGAGACAATCCGACTTCGACTTCTGCCAGAGCGTGTTCACTTCTTTGATGGGGAAGAAAAGAGAATCGAGACTGAATAGGTATCGATATAGAGATATAATGGAGGAGAGATAGAGATGGCCGAGACTTGGCTCTATGGAATAGAGGAGAATCAGTCGGGAGAAGAGAACATGAAGCGAGATAGGATGATGGCCGAGGCTTGCGCAGCCGATGGAATCCCCCGCCTCCGCTTCTACTCTTGGTCCCCTTGGACTCTCTCGCTTGGGTACAATCAAAAAGATGAGCGAATCGACCGCGAAGCTCTGACTGCGCACGGATATGAGTTAGTTCGTCGACCAACGGGGGGTAGGGCGGTCTTCCACGCCGAAGAGATTACCTACGGAGTGGCGATGTTAGCAGGTGACCGTGGAGTCCACGAAACGTACGCGATGATAAGCAAAGGGCTGAACGATGGTTTCGGCCTGCTTGGTGCAACCGATATTGAATTCAGCCGAAGCAGTCCTGACTTTCGCGAACACTACCGCGATCTCGACTCCGACGGATGCTTCAGCGCATCTGCACTCAACGAGTTGACGTGGCAGGGAAGGAAAGTCGTCGGGTCGGCACAACGGCGCTATGGTTCCGTGCTGCTGCAACATGGCTCCATCCTTCTCGGACCAGCACACCTCGACATCGTCGAATTCCTCGGCATCCCGGAAGAACGTCGCCAACGAATGCGCACAAGTTTGCAGGAGAAGACCGCCACACTCTCCGATATTCTTTCCTCACCTCTCCCCTCATTTCAGGAGATAGCAGAAGCACTTCTGAAGGGATTTGCTCAGGTCTTCGATATTGGATCAATACAACGAGAAGACCACTACTTGATAACACCAACGGTCAGCAGTATGGAGATTGCAGCATGAGTCAAGCGAAGCGGGTGACAACACGAACATTGCACGAGATGAAGGAGAAGGGGGAGCGGATAGCTGCGCTTACTGCCTACGATGCAATTATGGGGAATCTGTTCGACCGTGCGGGGATTGATGTAATTCTCGTTGGCGACTCGGTTGCAAACGTGGTGCAAGGTCACGAAACCACACTGCCAGTCACGCTCGACGAAATCATCTACCACACAAAGGCGGTAACGCGAGGCGTGGAGCGAGCAATGGTAGTGGCCGACCTCCCCTTCATGAGTTTTCAGATTAGTGCCGACGATGCCTTCCGCAACGCAGGGCGCATCATGAAGGAGACCTTAGCTGGTGCTGTGAAGCTGGAAGGTGGAAAAGAGAACCTTGAATCTGTCAGGCGAATGACCGCAGCCGGAATTCCCGTAATGGGACACTTAGGTCTGCAACCACAGTCGATTCACCTCTACGGTGGCTACCGTCCTCGCGGGAAGGAAGAGGAGGAGGCAGAGATGATTTTAGCCGACGCTATGGCACTTCAAGATGCTGGAGCGTTCTGCATTGTTCTCGAAAAAATTCCGGCAGACCTTGCCACCCAAGTCACCTCATCACTGACGATCCCAACAATCGGCATCGGAGCTGGAGCCGGGTGCGACGGACAAATTCTCGTCTACGCTGACATGTTGGGTCTCACCATCGACTTCCACCCTCGCTTCGTCCGCCGCTACGATTCTTTTGCCGAGCGTGCCTTAGTTGCTGCCGGACAATATGCTGCCGACGTAAAGGGTGGAACGTTCCCGAATGAAGATGAGAGCTATTGATTTCGGAAAGTAGATAGTAGCCTTGAGTTGAAGAGAAGGTGTCAGGAATCGACCTCACTCATCGAAAAAAGATGTGGCACGGAATTTGATCCAGAAAACGGAGGGAGAGTGAATTGCCTTACGAGGCACTCCAGAATGTTCTACATTCTACCCTCAACGTTTTATAGTTCTGACGATAATTCTGGTGCAAAGTCTGTGCGAAGAGAAGATATTCATAGAGTCATTAAGTGGGGAGTCGGCCTTTCGGCCTTGACGCTTATCCTCTCGTTTATGGCTTGCGACTCGGGTCCCTCCGATCCGGGAGATGTCATCTTTCCAGATACCGGAGTCAGCTATCGGCGGCACGTTCAGCCACTGTTTGATGTTGGCTGCAACTTCAGTGGCTGCCACAACAGCACCGACCGGGCAGGGAACCTGAGTCTCGAATCCTACTTCGATGTAATCAACAAACCGGGAGTTGTTGTGCCGGGAGATTCCACAAACAGCCTTCTGGTACAAGTTGTTCGCGAACGCCAGCAACATACCTTCTCAATCTCTTCAATTATTACCAGCGATCAAGCTCGCGGAATTGCCGTTTGGGTGCAGGAAGGGGCGAGTAATAATTGAGAATTCGATTGCAAATTCAAAATTCAAAAACAGGAGAGAGAGAGGATACGAACATCTTCATCCCCCTCACAAATCTCTCTCTTCAATTTTTAATTTTGCACTTTGAATTTTGAATTGACTTCCTCTCCCGCCTTCCCCTTCCGCTCTGCCCAATTCTTGAAATCGATGTGGAACGAATTCGACGGAATCAAATCAACTGACTCGGCAATAAAATTCTTCCCGTCGTTCAGCGACAATTGTTCGTAGGATAGTAATGTTGGGCTTGATGAAAGTCCCTGTACTGAGGTTCCTCCATAGAGATCAACTGTGAGTTTGATCCCCTCTTCACTCCCCGCCGGTATCTGTACATTCCTCAGTCGCCACACTCGATTGGTTGTGCCGGGTTGAATCGGGACGAGGAGTTCGAGGTCAACCGTAATCGGCTTCGATGCGTTCTCCACAATTACGGTAGGGGCGGCTCCGCCAAGTCCGCTGTAGCGAAGGCGAGCGGAAACGTTTGGTTCGTTGCACCAGATACGGACATAACCCCGATTGTCTCCTGCCACGATTTCAGCCTTTCCTTCTCCCGTACTAAAGTCAACCGAGGCGTCGTTCAATTGCCCTTTGTGGAAGTACAACTCAAACGGCCAGAGGACTCCGTTTGGTGGAGCAGCCATCGGGTAGAAGGGAACCATTGCCTGCATCCCCGTAGAAGAATCCCAATCAACTTTGTAGATAGAAGAGTCTGCGAAGAGTCGCTTCCCCTTCGCGTCGTGAACTTGTAGGATACGTCCGCGAAGTGCTCCCTCTTTGTTCATAATGAAAACTTTCGTCAGAAGCTGCGTTACGCCAAGTCCGAGAGAACTTGGGGTGCGGCTTGTAGGCCCGGCAACTGAGATTGGAAAGATTGTCAGGTTGCCACTGCCGGGGGCAGGATTGCAGGTGACTGAATCAACTTGGTCACACGGCCACGGAACCGGAGCACCCGCCATCGAGAAACTCCAGTGATGTCCGTCCACGTAAACATTGTTTGAATCGGAGGTGTACCATCCCCGGTGTCCAGCACTGGTATCTGCCCAGATACGGTTCGGGTCGACTACCTTAATCCAATACTTCCCTCCCCCCCTGTTCTCCACAGCATAGCCAATAATAGCGTGACCTCCGCCTGTAGGCAGCACCCCCTTCGTCACACTCACAATCACCGGCCCCTCGCGGGCAATATCTTGCGTAGCCCGGGTGACTGCGTAGGCTGCGTCGAACGAGTGTCCACCATTCACCTGCTCGATAACGCTCTCAATAAAGGCGAGAGAAATCTGATGACCGTGCATGATGTTAATCGCCCGAAGCAATCCCGGCGTGGTTGGCGCACCATTCATGTCGGTCTCGGTATACTGAATGGTTGGAGCGCAGAATCCTTTGTAGCCGCCGTAGTTGTTAATCATCAGACTGAGGATGCTCAGTCCGAAGCAGTTCCCAGCTCCCCCTCCGGTTCCAGAAGGATCGGCCAACGTCGTCTCGAAGGCAAGATCGTAGAAGAGCTTATCGAACGGAGCCGTGAACCAACTTGTGCTGGAGTCGACTGGAATGCCGTAGAAGGAGTTCCGATAAATATCCCAGCCGAAACTCGGCGTCCCGAAGTTCACGAAGCCCCACCCATATTTCTCTGCCGGATGCTCTTCCTGCCCAACTGCACCAGCAGAGAGGAAAATCATTCCGAACAGTATCAGAGTAGTCTGTTGTATGCGTTTCATGATCTATCACCGACAATTGTATTGCTCTTTCGTTCTTCACGATTCTAATACCAAACAAAGCTGAGGTATATCACAGGCTAACTTCACTACTAAAACTATCCGAAGCACTTCGCCAGCTTCGTAGTGCTATACCTCCCCCCTCTGCACTCCCTGCGAGACTCTTAATTCCGCTTCGCTTCATTCTGAGTGACAACAGCGGATAGCCATATATATTCCTCAAAGAACCTCACCTCATCACAATCACAACCTTCTTCCCCACGCTTCCCCTCCATTGCTTACGGGTGGACGCCATGCTTCGGGGGTGAAAGCTGTGTTAGCGATCCATCTTTCTTCAACATCGTTACCCGATACCAGTAGGTTGTGTTCCGCGCAACTGTGTTGTCAACGTAGGAGTTACCCATTACGACTGTTCCTATCTGATAGTAGTCACCCGCAGCACTCATGCAGCGGAAGACTGCAAAGCCGACTGCCGAATCTGCGTTAAAGACTGGCGTCCACTCAATCCGCAGAGCACAGGGGACATCTTCTGCTGTCACAGAGGTAATCTCCGGCCCAGGCTCACGATTGGACTTGAAGGTAAAAGTGCTCACGCCCACTGCACTGTCAGGTGGCGTCTCGTTCCCCTGCTGATCGATCCCAACAACCTTGTACCACCAGATGTCGCGCGGATTTACGGTATCTACGATTCTGCCCGCACTCATCCAGTCACGACTAACGAGAGGGATTGAATCGCACTCCACAACTGGAGGTGGCTTGTACGGATCTGTCAGGATAACGCCAGTTCCGGGAGGAGGAACAACAGTCCGTCCTCCAACCCAGGTGTAGGCTCCATCCTCTTCTTCACTTCGGTAAACATGGTAGGCCGCAATGTCCTGCACCGGAGGACCAATCCACTCAACAATCACCGTGCTGTCACGAGCGAGGAGACCACTGATGATTGCTGGGCCGGGAGGATTCCGGTCGCGGAGCCGTTGGCAGACGATGATCTCTTTCGCTGGATCAGGGATTGGCATCGTTCCACTCTCGTTCTGCGACTTATCGACGGCCTTCACCAAATAGGCATAGCAGATCGGCGAACCAGCCGGGACAGTCTCGTCGTTGAACCACGCCTTCCCTTCGGAAGCTTTTCGCTCCTCAGCCTCCTTGTGTGTAATCGTTCCGATCAACTCGAAGGGACCACCACAGTCGGGAAGATTTTTCGGTATCCCAGCTTTCGGATCGTAGTGCGTTGTCGGATATGTTGGCTTCCCCTGCTGATCACCGAACATCCCCACGTACTTCTTGTAGAGATCAAGTGTTCTCTTGTCGTAGTCACGCTCTAAACAGGGGAACCAGTCGCCGTAGTTGCAGTAGGCTCGGTAGATACGATATTCGTTGATGTCGCAATCGTTGTTCAGATCCCACCGTACTTGAATGAAGTCGTCAAATCCCTCCGCCTCTGTTCCCTTCACGTTATCTGGACGGGTTGTATCCTTCAGTGCATCACCTACTGCAATCGAACGATAGGAGACGTTGTTTGAAGAGTCGACACTCTCCACTCGGTAGTAGTAAGTTTTATCACCACACGGACTCCGCAATCCGGGGGATGTGTCGAAGATGGTGATCGTCGTGCTGGTATCCCCCGGCTGATTTATCAAACCTCCAACAGCAGTTGCCCCAAGGTTTGGCATTTCCGGCATCTCATAACGGTAGACACGATATCCTTTCATCGCTTCCACGTGCCCCTCTTCGTCCAGCTCAACCCGATTCCATCGAACCTGAAACCCGTTCATCGACTCGATTGCTGTCACGCTTATTCCTTGAGGCGTTCCGGGTCGAGCACTGTCGTGTGGTGTCGCCGAAACCGATGCCGACCATGAGCCTGCGTTGCCGACAGGGTCTTTGTGGCGGACTTGGTAGAAGTAGGTAGTTCCATCACGCGGACCGGAGACGTTTAGGTCTGCACCGGGAGGATTCGGAACTGCGTGGGATGTAGCTCCACCCACTGAATCGTATCGTTCGTAGTCGGTGAAGCCGTGACGGTCGGGGATGAGTGTATCCAAGTTGATTGTAGATGTGATGTTTGCGCTCACATCTACATCGCTCACCTTCGTCCAGGGTCCAGCCGGTGCAGTAGCACGGCGAATGTCGAACGACTGGAACTTGTTTGAGGCTGGCTTGCTCCAGAGTATCTGAACTTTAGAGTCACCCGCAACAGCTTGAACTCCGGCTGGAGTCGGAATTGAACCGGGTGCTCCAGCCTTTATCGAGGCTTCGCTTTCGGGAAGGAGCTTCAACTCTGTACCACTTAAGTTTACTCGGACAACCCGGTAGGCGTATATCTTGCCGAGCGAGACTGCGTTATCTGTGTAGGACTGCCCCATCACCCTCGCAACATTCGGCTCGTACCCGGCAAAGAACTGCACACGATGCCACTTAGCAGAGCCAACTGGCAAGGAGGTGATCGAGCAGACATTTGTGAGAGGTGTCACTGGAGGAACACCTCCCGTACTGTCGGCCAACCCGTAGGAGAGCATTGTCCAGAGATCAGAGCCGGAAGGAATGACGGTCTTGAACTCCGTGCAGTTCGTCAAAGGCCCGATTGGTGTCGGGTTCAACGGCGTCCCCGGCCAGGAAGGTTCGCTTGCCTCCTTCCGGTAGATGTTGTAGCGAACTTTTGGCGTTACGCTGTCTGGCGACCAGATCAGGAGAATTTGCCCTCCACCACTCGAGGTCGTGAAAAGCTCAAGTGTCTGCGCATTCAGTATCGACGCCGACAAAACGAAGAAGAGTATTCCCCACAGAAGTCCGTATCGCATAATATTCTTTATGGTGCTGTTCATTTCTCTTCTCCCCATCAATAGAGATAGAATCCATCATCCTTGTTGAACCCGGCGTGAACCGAAACCGATCCACAGAAGACCCAGAGAACACAGGCCTCCAGTCCGAGCGATCCTTCGAAGGCGGGGGGGATCGCCGCAATCATCTGCAAGTTCCCCCAAGCCGCCGCGCTGACAAGTCCGCCGAGAATCTTTCCCCAGACGTAGATGCCGAAGTTGCCGATCACCCCTCCCGACGGCACGTCGCTGATTGAGGGGGCAAACGCTCCAACGCCGACATACATCTGATAGCCACCGGAGACGATAAAGAGATCGACCCCTTGACTGATACCGAGGTAGGCGTAGAAGCCGGTCAGGTTGGTGGGCAATCCCCCCTTGTTCAACCCGAACCGTCCGTTGATCCCATCCATTACCCAAGCCTTGTTCTTCGGCGCGTTGATGCCGAGGTAGACGCCGGTCTCCAACGTTGTCCCTCCACCAACAGTAATGCCAAGTCCCCCAACCATGTTGTACATCGAGACGCCAACGCGCCCTTGAATCGATTGATAGTCGAGTCCGGCATGCCAACTGAATTCGCCGAAGCCGGAGATGCCAGAGTTCGCTCCGGCAACAACCGGAACACCGACAACTGCGCCGAGCGAAACAGTCCCCTTGAAATATCCCTCCATATATCCCTCACCCCAATCGAAGGTGAAGTGGGTAAGCCCGAAGACATCTACATCGCTCCCACCGACGTTGATAAACATCTGCCCATTCGCGTAGAAGGTTAGCCTATCGGGTCGATAGCTGAAGACAAGACTAACCGCATCCCCTGTTCGAGCTTGGAGGATGGTTGAGGTGGCGGAGTGAGAAAGCTGACCACCGAGAGCAATCTGCTTCAGCGTGCCATCTTCGATACAGCCACACCCCCACATCTCTGCAATCCGCCCGAAGCTCGCAACCGGTCCAATATCAAAGCCATGCTGCGAGGTTTCGATCACTCGGAAGCAGGAGCTTGACGAACTCATTCTCAGGAAGGCATTCATATCGCCATCACTAATGCTCAGGAGACTTACATCTCCCGGACCGACAAAGCCATCTTGCCTGACGGTATCGTAGAGCATATCAAAGACGAGGTCGGCAAGTCCTCCGGCCCAGGACCGTTCCCAGTGAAGGTCGCTCGCCCCAGCCCCCATGTGCGGACTATCCAGAACGCGGACGAAGCGTCCGAAGTATGGTGTGTCGGGTGCAACGGAACGGTAGTCGGAAATCGACATCATCTTCGCGCCGAAGAAGGGAATCGAGAGAGAGCCGTAGGTCTGAAGATAGCCTGAGTCGCTTGGATTCCCCGGATCGAACGGAGAGAGTGCAACGAACTCGGTAGAGTAGCCAAAGTCATCGAACCGTTGGCCGACGTTATTGTAGTCGAAGAAGAGGCGACCGAAGTTCCCCGATGCCTCCATCTCTCCCCAGACAAGCCAGAAAGGTTCGTCGAAGTGAACCCGCTCAGCCATTCCAGCCGCAGTCAGGTAGATCACTCCCTGCTTCACCGCCATAATTCCAGCCGACTTGCTGGTATCCTTCGCCACCATCTCCACACCCCAATAGTCGAGCGTATCATCTCCTGCAAAGTTGACCTTTCCTCCAGCATTATTTGCTGTGGAAGTGAACATCATATCCTCGAAGATCACCGGCATCCCTATCGGCCCCTCCAGAAGAGCTACGCCAGAGAGATTACTGTTCCAGACAGCACTCTCCACAAACTGCAAGCGCATTCCTCCTCGCTCTTTGTCTGGATTGGTCTGGTGTGTCAACGTTGGGGGGAGACTTGCGCCACCAATCTCTCCGAAGAGAATTTTAAAGGGGACTCCATCTGCCTGATAGTACTCGGCCCAAGTTGGCCCAACGTCGAGTGGACCCGGTTTGTCTTTGTTTGGCCGGATAATCAATTCCGTGTGGACGCCCTGCGCCCCAATGTTCATCCAGGCTCCAGCAACAATCTCTTCTGAGAACTTGATGTTCCCGGTTGAGTCAGGAATATCCTTAGTATAGATTGTGAAGTCACGCTGGCGGAGCATTGGGAACGTTACTCCCCCCATCCCCTGCGCTTCAAGATTGGTCTCCGGCATCCCGAGGAAAGGTGTCTTATAGAGGGTGTCGGCAACCGGGAAGAAGGCTTTCTTTTGCCAGCGGGAAGCAAGGAAGAAGGAGCCGCTATCCTGCCGAGCAGAGAACTCGTAGTAGTGAACATCTGTCGGGTGCTTGGCCTTCTCTCCCCAGACGAGAGCATCATTCATCTCTACACGAGCGAAGAGATCCATATCCTTCTGTACGAAGAGTTTCTTGAATCGCGTCGTGACAGTTCCACCCGCCAAACTCCGGGAGACACCTTTTTTCGGCAAGACTATTTCTCCATTCTTGAACTCGCCCGAATCAATGGCACTTGCCGACAATTCCAGTGACCCTTCGGGGAGGTAGAGAACGTAGTCGTAAGGATCGAGCGTAATGAAGCTGAGTAGCTCACTCAAGTCGAGCTTGCCAGCAAATCCATCCCCCTCAATCAGCCCATTCGTGAACTCGTACTTCCCTTTCACGTATCCCCGATTCGAAACAACCTTCAGCCCTGTACCGGGTGTCACCCCTTGGCGGAGAACAACTCCCTTCCAGATATTTCCCAGTGCCGGAACAACTCCCCCTGCTGACTTCGTCGAGGAGAAGTCGATGACATATCCCTCACCCAGAATCTCTAATCCAGTTTCACCAATCGCCCAACGGCCAAACGTAGAGTCGTTCGACTCGATATAGAACTCGCAGTAGGGAGTAATCTTTGTCTCCGGAACGGGGAGCGTTGCATAGGTGCAGGTATCGGTGCTGATAATTGAAGGGGGAAGGAGAAGATTCCCCTCCACCCGAGCTTCACCCGGTTCAATCGTCAACGAATCCATATCGAGTGAGAAGCCGTTCTGAAGGTCGAGTCGCGCAGGTGGAGTGGGGATTGGTGTCGCACTCGGGTAGACGGCAATCCCTTCGGTCAACGTTACTTTCGGCTGCACTGGTCCGTTCCACTTCACATCTCGGAAGGCAACGCGAATACCATCTGGAGAATTTTTCCCGAAGAGATCGAGCAGAAGATCGCGGTCGAGTAGTAACTCGTTTCGCACTGCTCCGGCAGAAATCATCTCTGTGCGGCCACCACTGATTGTGATCTTCTCATCCTTAGCAACCGTCGCACTTCTATCGGGCATCAATACTGTTAGAGAGCCACCAACCCGCGCCGATCCGTCAAGCGTTCGAGCCTCCGGCAACGAGAACTCCTTTGCAGAATCGGCAACGAAGTCAACAACGCCAAACTCATACGGCTTCAGTTTCAGGTCTCCCGGTCCCCAGGGGATCGGCGTGAAAATTGTCGGCCCTGCATCGCAGTCGAACTTGATCCGCCCGATACCACTTGGCTTGCTTGCATCTTCAGATTTTGATGAGGCATCCCACTCTTCCACGACAATCTCAAAGCCAGCCGCCACAAGCGTGTCAGGTCGGTTCGGAATTCCAAGTTTGTCGGGGAACTTCCCGAACGGACTTACCGCCTCGTTAAAGTTGCAGAGCGTTCCGTCGGCACGGATCTCTTTGCCGTCGAAGTTCAACGTCACCCGCCATCGATACGTTTTTCCTGCGGTCGGAGTAAAGCTCAGTCGAGAACCTTTCCGGTTGATGAACATCAGTTCGAGAAGGGAGAGATTCCCTGTTTTGGTGTGACGAATATCACTTGCCCCATGTCCGTTGAACGTTCCCTCAAACGCTGTCCTCTTCTTCCGCTCATCGAACTGACGAATGTTTGTCAACTTCGACTCTTCCTCCCAAATCTCAATCTTTCCTCCGGTGATTGCATTTGGATTGATACCCGGCTGTATCTCCACTTGGAACAAGGGGACGGAGCTGCTTGCCCCACTCTTCGCAATTTTTGGGGAGAGAGTAATGCAGGCAGGGACAATCAGGTCGTTCAGTGTGCGTAGGTCTCTGACACGGATTCCTTCATCCCCAATAATGAATGTCCTTCCCTTACCAGTGTCGAGCTTGACTGGGTTGATTCCACCACCGATGTCGATTCCATCTCCCCTTCCTATCAATGGGACAGCCTCACCGAAGATAAAGGAGCAGACCTCGCTATAGCCTTCGTTTCGGAAGACAACGCTCTGGGCTGGATCGATTGCCTGCACGCGCCAGGCATATTGCTGGCCGAGGCGTAGCGGAGGTTCTGCCGAGCCGTAGGAGAGAATTGGAGCGTTCAGTCGCCGCGTGAAAAGGATTGGTGATGTCTTCGATAGTAGTGCATCGTTTGGATCGACGCCGCGAGGAACTTCGGCCATCTCGAAGAGATACTGCACGTTCCCCGGCCCTCCCGCCGGAACGCTCCACTGGAAGTTGACAAGCTGTGGGTTCAACACTTTTACTGTTGTGCCACAGGATGGAAGGAGTGGGCGAGGAGCCTCAGCTAAACGAATCACAAACGTGGCGCACCCACTTGGCTCTTGTGGCGAGAGGGGAACGAGTGTTGTAAACTCCAGTGCCCGCACACAGATGCGATACGATCCTTCGGGAAGACGCTTCGTTCGAGCAACCGTATTCTTCTCCGCACCGATGAACTCCACGGCATCGGCAGAGAACAACTGCAAGTCACGCAGGTTCAGGTTCACTGTCGCGTTTGGGCCAACAGTGATGCGGTTGCGCGGGAAATTGTCCTTCGTGACAATGCGGACACTTCCGTTGAGATTCTCCGCAAAGCCACTCAGCCGCACCTGATGCGACTCGCTCGACCGATTCGTCAACCGGATCAGCACTTTATCTGGATTCGACTCCCAGAGAGTTAGGTCTGGTGAATATGGTGGCAGAGCAGTTACCGTCACGGTAATCGGCTCCCCCTGTGCGAACAGCAGACCGGTCATCAGTGGCAGGAGAAGAAGTCCGGACCAGACCACTCTTCTCCACATTCCTCTACCCATGTCGTGTATCATGATTCATGCGCTTTGACTGTTCTTTCTTCCATCAAACAAACAGATTCTTTGATAAGACTCTCTTCTGGGTGGACTTACGGAGTCTCTTCTTTTTTATCTCCTACTCTCAACGAGAAGGATCGGCTATAGCTGAGCACACCTGTCAGCTCATTGAAGTCAGAGTTCAGTGAGAGGTTGCCACTACTCTGCGTAGCATAGAGAGTGAAGGTCAGGAGATCAGCATCACTTAGGCGATAGGAGGCGTTCAAATTTTCGTTCAACACGTCGGCACTGGTTTCAATCGTATTGAACTGCTGGGTAGTCCGGGTATAGCCAACTGACGCGCCGAGAGAGAGATCGCTCCCGAACAATCCTGCCGACCCGTTAACCGAGCCACCAACAGAAGTGGTTAACACGTCACCGGTTGTCGTCTCCGAATAGAGGAGCGAAGCACCGGTTGAGAGAGGAGTCTGCACAAAGGCGAGGTTGTAGATCAAGTTCCCCGTGAGTGAGCGACTGTCGGCCAGCTCTCCAGTGAAAGCATTCTTGTCAGTATAATCTTGAAGATTCCCTACAACGGTGATAAAGTGATTTGTCTTCTCCCCCACAAACAGAAGTCGCGGAGCAAGCGATGCCGACTGCGAAACGTTGCGCACAGCAATTGTGTCGTTAATCGGTTCACGTCCGGCTACTTGTCCGGTAGAGTAGTTCAGGTAGCTCGCGTCAATCCCGAAGGTCTGCCCGGGATCCCACCCCACAAGTGCCGAACCGATCACTCGGTTGGTCTGCGCTAATTTCGTCTCCAAAATATTATCACGCTCGAGGCCAACCGATCCGCTTACGCGCAAACGTTGCTCGAAGAGATTGAACGACGGTTCCAGCGTAAAGCGTTCAACGTCTGTCGTGAAGTAGTAGGCTCCGAGTGATTCATACTCTGGCTCAATTCGCTCGTAGCCGAGGCGTGCGGAGAAATCGTTGCTCGTGTAGCGCAGCCCCAACTTTGCCGCGAGTGTCAACGTTGTCGAGTTTCGCACGGTCTGAATATCGTTGGCGATAGATGGGATGTCGGTTGTGTCGGATGGTGCGGAGCGGATGTCGCGCGTTAGAATGCTGGCCGCCCCCTCACTCTCAAATCGAAAGTGATTCGGCACAATATCAAACTCGAGTGTTGAACCGACTACGGTATTTTCCTGCGGACGAATATCGACTGTTGTTGGCTGGCGACTCAAAGAGGAAGAATCATCCCAAGCACGGAACCAGATAAGCCCAATATCTGACCCACCCCCTTCGTAAGCAATCTTCCCACCATATCCCCACCGTTCGTAAGCTGGAAGAACAAACTCTTGCGTTGTATCCTCCTCCACTGCTCGTTGAAACCGCCCGTACATCCCAACAATGCGGAGCGGTCCGGGAGTTAGCTCGACTCCTCCCCCGAGAAATGTCGTCCCTCCAAGTGTATAATCCGAGAAGTTGAGTGCGCGGTAGCCAAGGTGAACTCGTGCCCACTTGTAGCTGGGCGAAAGCCCTACTCTGTTAAATGGTTGGCGGAAGTCACGTTCCTGCTCACTCAGAATAAAGTCGATGGGAATGTCGATCTCGTAGATTGAAGCGTCGAGAGCACCGTTAACTGTCCAGGAAAGAGGTTCTCGCCGCTCATCAATGCCGTCGGCTGAATAGCCTATCAGCGATGCGCCAACCGATCCGTACAATGTGAGGGGAGGAGCAGTGCCGAGACTATCTAAGTCTTGAGCAACAAGGGAAGTGAACGGCCAGAAGAGTATGGCAGCTACAAGTAGAGGGTATGGCGCTTTCCCACACACGAACATGAGGATTAGCCTCGTAATAGACATTGTTGGACTCTCGTGGTGGGCGTGGAGTCGGGAGCGAATGTACGGAAGTGAAACTGTAATTACAACAGGTAACTGAAATTTCATCCCCTTCAGAGGGCCTTTTAAAAAATCAACGATAGGCAATCTCGTAGGACTTGTAAGAGATGCTCTCACTGAAATCTCCCAACCATCGGAAGTCATCAGCAATCTCTGTCCCCCTTCCCATCCATGTCGAATTCGTGGAGAAATCTGCGTAGATTACCCGTAATCTTCACAATGATCTCCTTTTATACTATCATGCAAACGAATCGAGCTACGCTGTTCACCACTCTTCTACTCCCTCTCATTCTCTTCTCTCTTTCCTGTTCAGAAGAGCAGACTGACCGGAGAGAATCGTCTGCCAACGAAATCACAGAAGCTCCGAAGCAAGAAGAGCAAACCGATAGTGAGGGGGGCGAGGAAGAACAAGATCATCAACTTCCACTTCCCGAATCTGAGGCTCCACTACAACTTCGTCCCCATACAATCAGGCTTACCGAAGCAACACACCTCGTAAAGGAGAAAGAGTTCACGTTGAACCTTCCCGAGGGATTCGAGATTGCCGTGGCTTCCGAAGGATTGAAGCGAGTACGATTCATGGCAATGAGTCCAGACAATCGATTGTTTGTGACCGATATGTACGACCTCTCCGATAACAGGAAGGGGAAAGTCTACATTTTTGAAGACTTCAACCTGGCCACCAGACGCTTCAACAAGCAGACCACCTATCTTGATGGCCTTCGCAATCCGAACAACGTTGCCTTTTACGTCGATTCCGACGGGGAGATTTGGCTCTACACGGCTGTAACCGACGCTCTTCTCCGCTACCGCTACACTAAGGGTGATAAGCGGCCAGAAGGGGCACCAGATACAATCACAACATTCCCCGATTACGGCAAGAGCTATCGTGAAGGTGGGTGGCATCTCACCCGCACGGTTGCCTTCGGCGATAATGGGAAGCTCTATGTTTCTGTCGGGAGCAGTTGCAATGTTTGCGAGGAGAAGGAGGAAGTTCGAGCTGCGATTCTGGAAATGAACCCAGACGGAAGTGAGTTAAAGATTTATGCTCGGGGCTTACGCAACGCCGTCGGACTTCGGTGGGCTGAAGGCTTTCTTTGGGGAACGAACATGGGAGCCGATCACCTCGGCTTAGACAAGCCAGAAGATAATTTCGACCGAATTACCCCGGGCGCAAACTTCGGGTGGCCATACACTTACCAGTATCAAAACAAGATCTACGCCGATCCTGTCTACGGCTCCGAGCAAAACGCACTCTCCCCCGACAAAGCCGACACAGCTTGGGCAGGATTTTTAGCCCACTCTTCTCCACTCGGATTCGACTGGTTTGGGGGGGCAACCGATAAAAGTTTGAACAACACTTTCCTCGTTGCCCTCCACGGATCGGGTAACGTTGCCATGAAGAGAGGATACAGTATCGTGCGAGTAGGGAACAACAAAGTGCTGGGAGATTTTGTGAATGGCTTCCTGAAAGATGGGAAGCGCTATGGAAGGCCGTGCGATATACTTCGCGTTGGCGAGAACAACTTCTTCTTCACTGACGACCATGCCGGGGTGATTTACTTTGTCTACCGCGACGGAGCAATCCGAGAGAGACTTAGGGATGTGTAGACCTTATCATGTCCTACTCTCTTTGGTCTGTTCGTGAGAATATCTTAGGGGTTACGCAAAGGAGTTTGCGTAACCCCTATATTATCGAAATAGACCGACTCCCATTAACACCCCGATTCATCGGGGTGTTCTGGAATCGCAACGGAAGAAGAAACGGCTTCAAGCCGTTTCTCGACCAGTTTTCACTGCAATCCCCCCGACTCAAAGTCGGGGGTTAATGAGCGACATAAGAACTTCCTTCTCTACATGCTAACTATTGCAATTCTTGCCGGTGGCGAGTCTCGCCGAATGGGAGAGGATAAGGCACTCCTCCAATGGAACGGAGAGAGTCTGCTTGAACGAACTGTCCGGACTGCAACGTCAACCGGAAAACCCGTTCTTGTTGTAGGGCGAAGCGAACCTGAAGGCTGGCCTTTTGCTGAAGTTCAGTTTGCAACTGATGACTATCCACGCATAGGCCCACTCGGCGGACTTGAGACAGCACTGGCACTGACTGGATCAGATATTTGTTTGATCTCCTGCGATCTCCCACTACTTTCTGTGGAAGCATTGCGCTGGCTTATCTCGCAACGTCCCCACGGCACTGACTCTCACGGCCTTATCTGCAAGAACCAAGGGAGATTGGAACCTCTCTTCTCCATTTACTCATTCACCTCTCTCCCCTTGATAGAAGGGCAACGCCAAGATCAAGACTATGCTCTGCGCAATCTCTTGGCGCGGGGAAACTTTACCTATGCTGATCTGCCACTCAAATTTTTGCAAGACCTCACCAACGTCAACAACCCGCACGACTGGCAAAGGCTGACTAAACAATAGTTCCAACTACACTTGATGAAGCCGTGTGGAGCGCGCGCGATTCACTATCGATAGTCAATACGCAAAAGGGTGCAGAGAAATAATCTCTGCACCCTTTCTGCAATTGTATTCTGTGCTAACA
The DNA here is from genome assembly GCA_050248595.1 of Kapaibacterium sp. (SeqCode). Lineage (GTDB taxonomy): Bacteria > Bacteroidota > Ignavibacteria > OLB7 > OLB7 > JAGWAZ01. Next base: position 4,259 of record JBFWSB010000026.1, on the reverse strand, counting down.
ATGCACTTACACGATCAACATCGCATCGCCGTAGCTGAAGAAGCGGTAGTCGTTCTTCAGGGCATGTTTGTAGGCTTTCAGGATCATCTCTCGATCCGAGAAGGCACTTACCATCATCAGAACCGTGCTCTCAGGACGTTGGAAGTTGCTGATGAAGCGGTCGACAATGCGGAAGTCGTATGGTGGGTAGATGAACTTATCGGTCCACCCCTTGTTCGGCTTCACCGTGCCGGCAGTCAGCACTGAGCTTTCAAGTGCGCGCACTACTGATGCTCCGGCTGCAAAGACCTTCTTCTTCCCCTTGATAGTCTTGTTGATTGTCTCGGCAGACTGCGCACTGATCTCGAAATATTCCGAGTGCATCTTGTGCTTGGTTAGATCTTCTACCTCAACAGGATCAAACGTTGAGCGGTTGATGTGGAGCATTACCTTTGCAATCCGTACTCCCTTCCGCTCTAAGCGTGCGAGAAGTTTTTTCGTGAAGTGCAACCCAGCAGTTGGGGCAGCGACCGATCCATTATCTTTTGCGAAGATTGTCTGGTAGTAGTCCCGATCGTCGTCAGTAGTTTCGCGGGCAATGTATGGGGGCAGAGGCATCAGCCCGATGCGCTCGATTGTCTTGTAGATATTCCCTGTATGGTTGAAGCGAACTGTCCGGCCTCGCGACGTTGTGTTGTCGATAACCTCGCAGTAGAGGTTGCCGTCGTCGAAGTAGATCTTGTTGCCAATCCGAACTTTGCGTGCTGGGTCCACGATCACATCCCAGAGGGCATCTTTGCGAGAGAGTTCCCGCAGGAGCATCACCTCGATTGTGGCATTTGTCTTCTCCTTCTTACCAATAAGGCGAGCCGGGAAAACGCGTGACTCGTTTACCACCAAGCAATCCCCTTTCTCGAAGTAGGAGACGATGTCGGTAAATATCTTGTCTTCAATTTCACCGGTCTTTCGATCCAGAACAAGGAGCTTGGCCTTGTCGCGTGGTTCAACTGGATATTGAGCAATGGCTGATTTCGGAACTGAATACTTGAAATCGGAAAGTTTCATTCGTGAAGTCCTCGTCGGAAAACCGGCAGATCGTATTTTATTCTATCTATGTGGAATCGACAGCAGTTTATGTATGAGAGGGAAAAGCTGACCCTGATTCCATTGCAGCCGGCAAATTTAGTTCCTTGCGGAGGCGAAATCAATCGAGGAAGGGGTGGGTGGGGTAACAGTACGTAAGGGTTAAATGACCGCATCCTTGATTTAGGGACAGAAAAGGGATGAACCCTCCTTTTGACGCAATTCGTTAAATTCCCCCCAAGCATAGAAAAGACCAATTCGGACTGAAGCAGAGCCGCTTCGGTCTATTTACTTAACCTCTCCGAGAGCACTATGAAAGGGGTAATCATGGCCGGCGGATTCGGGACTCGTCTCCGTCCATTGACTTGCAATCTTCCAAAGCCGATGGCACCAATGGCGAATAGGCCTATGATGCACCACATCGTCAACCTGCTGAAAAAACTGGAGGTTCGTGAAATCATGTCCCTCCTCTACTATCAACCCGAATCCATCAGCAGCTACTTCGGCAACGGAAGTGCGTTCGGCATCGAAATGTTCTACACACAGTCCGAAGCTGACTACGGCACAGCCGGTTCTGTTCGGAACGCCTTCACATTCCTCGACGAACGGTTTATCGTTATTTCGGGTGATGTTCTAACTGATATTGACTTGCAGAAAGCCATCGACTTTCACGAGGCGAAAAAGGCGAAGGCAACACTTGTTCTCACTCGCGTTCCCGACCCACTTGCCTTCGGTGTGGTAATGACAAGTGAGGATGGGAAGATCACGAGGTTTCTGGAAAAACCACAGTGGGGGGAAGTCTTTAGCGACACGATAAACACCGGCATCTATATTCTTGAGCCAGAGGTTCTGGACTTGATTCCATATCAACAAGATTTTGATTTTTCGAAAGATCTTTTCCCGTTGATGTTGGAGCAGGATATGGGACTCTACGGATATGTCGGCGAGGGCTACTGGCGGGATGTCGGGAATTTAGATGAGTACCAACAAGCACACCTCGACATCCTTAAGGGAGATGTGAAGGTAGAGATACCGGGCACGCATCAAGGCTCAGTCTGGATTGAAGAGGGGGCGCACGTAAGTGAGAATGCAAAGTTTGAAGGGAACGTTATCGTAGGGGCCGACGCAACTATTGAGTCGGGTGCAACAATCACCAACTGTGTGATTGGCGCAAAAGCACACGTCGCCGCTGGAGCGAAGCTCCGAGACACTGTGCTCTGGGAAGGGAGCCGCATCGGTAGAGGAAGTCAGTTAACAAGTGATGTCCTCTGCCAAGAGGTAGAGATCGGGGACGATGTTGTGATTGCGGAAAAAGTCTATATCGCAGATCGCTGCGTAATCGGCAACGAAGCACGCCTGCTGGCAAACATCAAACTCTGGCCCGATAAAGAAGTGGAGTCCCGCTCCACTGTCTCCTCCAGTTTGGTGTGGGCCGACCGATGGACTCGGGAGCTCTTCACAAACGCTCGCATTACGGGACTCTCGAACATTGAGATGACTCCCGAATTCGGTGCAAAGATTGGCTCTGCACTCGGGGCATTTGCTGGCAAAGGACGCTCGGTGGCGATTAGCCGTGATGCCGACAACGTCTCACGCATGGTACACCGGGCGATGACAACTGGCTTGATGTCAGCCGGAGTTATCGTCAACGACCTTCAGCAGACACCGATCCCACTCACCCGGTCAGAGCTTCGCAACGGCAAGCAGGCAACCGGCGTCCACATCCGAAAGTCTCCTCACGACCGTAGAAAAACCGACATCATCTTCTTCAGTGCCGACGGACGAGATATGCCCCCGAGCAAAACGAAGTCGATTGAACGTCTCTTCTTCGGCGAGGAGTACCAGCGCGCACCATACAACGAGGTGGGAAGTATCTTCTTCCCTGAGCGCACAAACGAGTCGTACATCACCAGCTTCTTGCAAGTCCTCGACGAAGAGGCAATCCGAGTAGCTCGAATGAAAGTAGCACTCGACTTTTCTTACGGCGTCGCCTCGACAATCTTACCTAATATCTTAGGCGCGTTGGGACCAGAAGTTGTTGCGTTGAACGGCTATCAAGATCCAACGCGAATGGCTCGTGAACGGGAAGAGATTGAAGCCGCACAGAAGAAGTTGGGGGAAGTTGTCACCTCGCTCGGCTACGATATGGGCTTTATCATTGATCCCGGCGCAGAGAAAGTCTACGCCGTCTGCGAGACAGGGGCATCGATTCACAACTACCGCCTCCTGACAATCTTAACGAAGCTCTTCCTCGAAACACATCCCGGCGTGAAGAAGATTGCCGTTCCGGTGGTAGCATCGACAGAAGTGGAGATGATTGCTGCCGAATACAACGTGGAAGTGGTCTACACGAAGAACACACACCTTGCGATGATGGAGGCAACGAGTGATCCTGACATTGGATTTGTTGGGGGCACGCGGGGAGGCTTCATTTTCCCAGAGTTTCTCTTCGCCATCGACGGAATGTATGCCGTGGCAAAAATCATGGAGATGACGGTAAAGTCAGGATTGACTTTAGGGCAACTCGACCGTGAACTGCCACGCCGCGCTGTGACCGACCGGACAATTGATTGCCCTTGGGAGTTGAAGGGACGGGCAATGCGTCGGGCAATGGAACATAGCGAAGGGATGCGCCGAGAGCTTATCGACGGCGTAAAAATCTGGCTGGACGATCACGACTGGGTTCTCTTGATTCCCGACAAAGAGCGTCCCACTTTTCACGTAGTAGTAGAGACCGCAGAGGCCGAGAAATCAGCACAGCTTGCGTTGGAATACGAGAAGCTGGTTCGTGAGTGGAAGGAAGATTCTGTTGCTGTCTCTTAGTCGCTCATCATTCCCCGACTTAATGATGTCTGAAGAATTGATGAGATAACCACCACCTCACATTAACACCCCGATTCATCGGGGTGTTCTGGAATATCCGCAGAGAAGAAAACGGCTTCAAGCCGTTTCTTGCTCGGCTTTCTCGCGATCCCCCCGACTCAAAGTCGGGGGTTAATGTACGATCAACTATTCACCCCGACGCAACACTCGAATATCCTCGACAAGTCGCATCACATCTGTTCCCAACGTTCCGTGATAGACCCCGCGAATGTGGCGGTCTTCATCGATCAGATAGAAAAGCTCGGTGTGGAGGAAGGCATCTGCTCCGGTGTCGACGTAGGCAAAGAAGGACTCGCGAGCGAAGCCATATATCT
>JBFWSB010000025.1:0-21607 GCA_050248595.1 Kapaibacterium sp. (SeqCode) | reverse complement strand
TGCGAGTAGCTCGGGGGAATCCACACAGAGAAGATCAACCGATCCGACTGTTGGTTGGTGTCGATGGCTCGAACGATTCCAACGTTGCCGTCGATGAAATCTTGAATCGTCACTGGCCAGAGCATACGAAAGTTTGGCTGACAACAGCCGTGAACTCCTACTTCGAAGAGGAGGCCAACATTAGAGAGCGAGAAGGATTTTCGGAACTTCACGCAGAGATTGCCGAGCGGATGAAAGAGCGAGGCTTGTCGTCAACTTCAGTAATTGATAACATTGATCCGAAGTATTTAATACTGAAGACCGCCTCGGAAATGGAGATTGACTGCATCTTCATGGGGGCACGGGGTCTCTCTCGCTTCGAGCGAACTCTCCTCGGAAGTGTCTCCGCAGCAATCTCGGCAAGAGCACACTGCTCGGTGGAAGTTGTTCGGCGGCGAAGTGTGTGAGTGAGTGGATGGGTGTGTGAGTGCGTGAGTGTATGAGTAGGTCTGTGCCACTGACTCCAATTCTGATTTTATAGAGTGAGTGAAGCCTTGGTGTTTCTTCGTGCCCTTGGTGGTGATTCTCTTATTGTGAACTCTACGATAGCTACTGTTAAGGAGTAGGCATCTATGCTGGACAGTACGATTCAGATCGGGCTATCCGGTCGGCAAGGTTGCAGAGGAGGTGAACGGCAACGTGGCTATCGCAGGAGAGGGTTTCGATGAAAAGATTCGAGGGGATTGCGTGAAGGCTCGTCCGCTTTAGTGCAATTGCCTTGTTTGTGTATGATTCGCCTCGGAACAGATCGTCAAGACCCACAATATCCCCGGAGCGCAAGATAGTAGCTATTCGATCTACTCCACAATGGTCGCGTCGACTAATTCCGATGATTCCTCTGCGGAGTAGGTAGACATAGCAAATGGGCATCTCTTCTCTGTAGAGAAACCCTCCCACCGGTATCTCAATTCGCCGAATCGACTTAATATCCTCGGTGTAGAATATAGGTGGATAGCATTCTTTCTTCATCGCCTGATGGTACAATGGTTGTGGAGAGAAAAATAGAGGAAGAAGAAAGGGGGAAACCATGACGTTTGTCAGGCTCTGAAGAAAGAGAAGCTGTGGATACCCAAAATGCTCACCAACTCAATTTAGTGTTAGTCGGCAAGGTTCGCTGTCCGCACAAGTGCCGAAGAGTCGAGTACTTGGATGTCTCTACCCCGAATCTCGATCACTCCCTGTTCCTTCAAGTGAGTAAGATTACGAATTACCGACTCGGTAGCTGAGCCGACAATGTTGGCAATGTCTTCTCGCGTAATTCTTACGTTGAGCGTGCGGTTATCTTCTTTTAAGCCGTATGTGTTTTGAAGCAGGAGAATTGTTTCGGCTACACGTTCCAGCACCGATTTCTGAGCCATCTCCACTACACGTTGTTCTGTGTGGTCAAGCTCATCTGAGAGAATCTCAAAGAGACGTAGGGTGAAGTTCGGACCGGAGGCGACCAAGGAGTAGAACATCTGCTTTGAAATAAAGCAGACGTGCGTCTCTTCCAGTGCCTGACTACTTGAGGAATGTTTCCCCCCATCGAGCAAACTTCGGTAGCCGAGTGCATCTCCCGGCTTTGCCAAACGGAGAATCTGCTCCCGCCCATCTTGTCCAGTCTTGAATACCTTGATTTTGCCCGAGTGAATGCAGTAGAGTCCAGCCGCAGGTTCTCCCTCAAGGTAGAGGAACTCTCCTCGCTTGTATTTTCTACAGACCTTATTTTGATTAAGTACAGGAAGCTCTGATTCAGCAAGGTTACTGAAAACAGAGCCTACACGTGATGTACACGTTGCACAGTCAGGAATGGGCAGCGGTTGTGCCATCTGCGAAGATACGAACTAAACGCATTGGAGTCTCTCTTGACTATGCGGACTGTAACAGAATCAAAAATATCTATGCCTCTTGTTCAACGGCTCTTTACTGGGAGAAAATCATGCACTACCATACCCTTTACCTATATCTATCAATCGTACTACTTGCGGGATGCAGTAGTTCAACAGATGGAAATGTTGACCGAGATTCCGAGCCACAGCGGCGAGGAGAACGGATTCTTGCCGTAGATGTAAACGAGGCTGAAGGAGAGAGCTACGATGCCGTTGTGAACCGGGCTAACTCTGTCGGGGCAAACACGTTTAGTCTCTCAATTGGGTGGGATGATCTTGAAACTGCTCCCGGCATCTACAATCCGGCTATCGACCTTCTCGCAATTGCCAACGCCTACTATCCAACTCGGAGTGCGTCAGTAGCCCTGATGATTGGCCCGATCGACACGAATAACGACCGGTTTCCATCCGACCTCAAGGGAAAGCCTTTTGACGACAGTGCAGTTGTCAACCGCTACAAGCGTCTGCTCGACTACATCTTCTCGAAAATTCCCGATCTCGACCTTGCAGTCTTAGCTATCGGCAACGAAGTAGATGTCTTCCTTGGTAACGATGTGGAGGCGTGGGCTACCTACCAACGATTTTTCAAGGAGACTGCATCGTATGCTCGGCAACTGCGACCCGGCTTGAAGGTTGGGGTGAAGGTGACGTTGGCAGGATTGCGTGGAACGAGGGAGAAACAGGCCAGAATTCTCAACGAGAAGAGCGACGTAATCCTGACGACACACTATCCACTGAACGGAGATTTTACGGTTCAAGATCCTTCGGTAATCAGTGCCGACTTCAACCAAGTTGTGGAGCTATACCCAAATCGCTCAATCTGGTTTATGGAACTCGGCTATCCCTCAAGTCCTGTCTGCAACAGTTCGGAGGAGAAACAGGGAGAGTTTATTCGAGAGGTCTTCAGCGCGTGGGACAAGCATCGGGAGGAGATCAACTATATCTCGTTTGGCATCATGTCCGACCGATCGCAGGAAGCAGTCGAAGAGTTTGCACGGTACTACGGGCTGAACGATCAAATCTTTCTCGAATATCTTCGCACGCTTGGTCTGCGCACCTACCCAAACGGAGGAGAAGACAAAGTAAGTTGGGCAGTTCTGAAAGAGGAGTCTGCCAAGAGAGGCTGGTAGTCTCCTCTACACAGTATTGAGTCCTCAGCAAACCACTTGGCAAATTCCGTACTTTGCTTCTATGCTCGACAAAGGAACCATCACCGAGGAGATTCGCCGTCACGCGGTGGAAGAACTTGGCTTCGACTTGATTGGCTTTGCCCCTGCCGAACGGCTTGCGGAGGAGGGCGTGCGGCTGGGGGAGTGGCTTGCTCGGGGCTACAACGGTTCGATGGAGTGGTTAGAGCGTGACCCAGAGCGGCGGACAGATCCGCGCGAGGTTCTCCCATCTGCCCGTTCTGTGATCGTTGTTGCCAAGAACTACTACACTCCCTACCAACACTCAGAAGAACCGGATTACGTGAAGGTGAGTCGCTACGCGTGGGGGCGTGACTACCACCGGATTCTCCCGAAGAAGTTGAAGAAGCTTCACCAGCATATCATGACGCTCGCCCCGGAAGCAGAGAACCGTTGGTATGTCGACGCTGGGCCTGTGATGGAGAAGGCGTGGGCTGTGCGTGCAGGACTTGGCTGGCTCGGTAAACATTCCAACGTTATTACGCGGTCGCACGGGAGCTGGGTTTTCTTGGGGGTAATGTTTACGTCGTTAGAACTTCTCTATACCGATTCAATTCCTGACTTCTGTGGAAGCTGTACTCGTTGCATCGACGCTTGCCCAACCGACGCAATCACACAACCCTACCTCGTGGACGCTAACCGCTGTATCAGCTACGTGACAATCGAGCAGAAACCGAAGGAGCCGCTTGATCCAGAGTTTGCCGCAATGTTCGACCGCTGGGTTTTCGGCTGCGACATCTGTCAGGAAGTCTGCCCCTGGAACAAGTTCCAACAACCAACCGACGAACCCGACTTCGCTCCCCGTCCCGGCAGACTCGACCTAACGTTCGACCAAATTAGGGCGATGACCGACGAAGAGTTTGAGGAGCGTTTCCGTGGAAGTCCAATCATGCGAACGAAGTTGGAGGGGTTGCAGAGGAATGGAGAAGGGGTTGATAATGCAAAATTAAAAATTAAAAATGCGAAGGGAGGGGAAGCGATATAAGTGCCGGTGGCTTCCTTTTGCTCAATCAATGTCTCCCACACTTTTGAGCTTGTCGGTCTTTAATCAAACTCTCCTATCACTTCAATGGTTCCAACAATGTTGTCGTTAAGCTGATCCAAGTCTTCTGCCGGTATCCACCACTCGGTATGGTTGGCTGCTCCAACGCGATGAATAGTGTATTGCGTTATAAATTCTTCTCGAACTTCAAAGCGAGTAACGTAGCCGACACCACTTGCCGGAACATTCCACTTCCGCGTGATCTCTTCGGCATATTCTTCGTTCGTAACCGGATAGAAAATCGGTTGCTCCGGCAAACGTGGTGGCCACCGTCGAAAGCCACTCTTCTCCAAGAGTTGAAATTCTCCCGGACCAATTGGGCGGTAGAGTGTGATGGTGTTAGTCATCCTTCAGAATATAAGGGCTTAGAGATCTCCATTTCCTTCCCTTCTTTGTCGATATAGATCACCCGATGTGCTTCGTCCAAATATGGAAAATCAAACTTCTGAAATTGTCTTGTAAGGATAGTGTCTGGAACTGGATGTTGTCGGTTTTGATTCTGTTCTCGAAGAATTTGTTCTGGTAGATAAAACACCACCAATGTGACCATTGCCTGATAATCCATACCGAGCTGAATAATCGTTCCTCTTTGCTCGCGATTGAGACATGTTGCATCCCAGATAACACGGCTTTTTGTGCGGAGTGCTTCACGGAGTCGTTCCTTCGCAAGTTGGGCAACTTGACCATTCTTGCTCTGATCTTCTCGTTTCCCAGTCACTTCTTCACGAATCTTATCCAGAGAAATTACTCGCGCATCAAGAATGTTCTTTTCACTCCACGTGGATTTCCCCGATCCACTCGGCCCACATAACACATAAAGTTCAGGATAGGCATTACGATAAGAATACGATCGGGCAAGTTCTTCATGCGGAGTTAAGAGTAACCCTGCTTCTGCGCTATGAATTGCCTTTGCAAAGATTAACTCCTGTGTCTTCTCAGGAAGGCCAGGAGTTTCTTGCGCAATAGTTTCTTCCCACCCAGAGTATGGAGACTTGTTGTTCCACGTATTTGTCTCTTCTGCGAAGAGTCGGAAAATTTCCAGAATCTCTAATTGACCTTCCTTGTCCTTGCATATACGTCCACTCATATCTGCTCTTTCAAAGTAGTAGAGTAAACGCGGAGAAGCAATGCGGGCAAGGCGGTGATATGCGTGGGGAGGAGAATTCTTCTGAACAAGTTTCTTCGGGTCATGGTGGTGGCCAACAATCATCATCACATCGTGCACAACTTCTATAGGCAATTCAAGATCCAGAAGTTTTGCTGCGATATACGAACGACCTCGATCTGCATGGCGTGGTGCAACGATTCTCTCAACACCGTCGAAGACTTGTGTGCGGGTAGTTAGTGGTTTTGCAATGTCATGAAATGCAGTGCCGAGAATCAAGCTCAGACGGTTGGTACTTGTAAACTCGTTCTTCTCTTCTTCAAGAATCTTATAACATTCATCTAACACCATTTCAGTGTGAGTGTACACATCTCCTTCTGCATGATATTCAGGATCTTGCATTGTTGTGGCAAGATGCTCGAATAGCTCAAATTGAGTACCGCAATGGTTGATTATCTCATGCAACGAAGCCCTTTCCCCTGAGGCGATCTGATTGAAAAAGTCGTTCATGAGGAGTTAGACAATATCTGAATTAGAGCCTAATTGATTGGGAATGATTTCACTATACATCCAATGCTCGTCTGTCTGCACATGATCCTTTCGAACCCACTTCGCTATGTTTCGGATAAAGTCACCATAGGCGAATGATTCAGCATTACGCACAACATAGCCTTCCATATGAACGGGGTCAACCTCTATGCTCTGTACAAGCTCCTGATCCCAAATGCCTCGATAGAGAACTCGAGGCAGCTCTAAGCTGAAGAGCTGCCCCCACTCTACAACTTCATCCCAACTCAGAGAATTGTTCTTCTCATCCCAGACAGAAAAGAGATAGAAGTAGCTCCTTAAATTCTTATAGATGATAGAGTGTTGTGCATAGAGATTCTCGCCACATAATCGCCAACCCATTGGAATCAGATGTGCGATTGTTGCGTGCAGTTGCTTGACGTGGTTGCGAGATGGGTGGCTCCTTCCATCAATAGATCGAGCGTGAATATAGTCGGTGTACATCGTGGTATTCTCACCATCCATCTTTTCGGTGACAACAACATCTTTGCCTACAAACATCTTGACATCGGCAACACGGATATCATCTTCGGACACACCAGGTGACCAAGGAAGGTGGGGTGTCCTCGGGTATTTGAAGCGATCAATGCTCATTCTCTTATTCTCTGCTCTGGGTGTATGTATATACAGGAGTAGAGTCATGACATCGGTAAACAATGAGGGGTTCCACTCCTCAAACCACGAAATGCTTTCTCTCCTTCCACACGTAAATTTTCTACCCACTCACCCCAAACAAAACCTCCTCCACCTTCTCTGTCCCTTCTCCTATTGTCGCTTCTACTTGGTCGTATCCAACGTGCTCTAACAACTCATCTTGCCGTTTGCTCTGCTCAAGTGCGTCGGCGTAGGGGATGTGGCTGAACGTGACCATCTCGTAGAGTGGAGCCCAGCGGTCGGGGAACATGTCGGCGAGGGCTGCGTCGATCTTTTTCTTTCGGAGGAACTTCTCGTCGACAACTTTCGAGCGCATCTCGAGGAAGTTGCTCACGGCAAGTTGTGCGATGGCATCGGTGTTGCGTTTGCGGCGGAGGTAGAACTCTTGGAGGATTTCTCCCCAGTCCTCATCTTCATGGTCATTTAGCACATCGTTCAACACGCGACAATCTTCAAAGCCGGCGTTCATTCCCTGTCCGTAGAAGGGGACGATTGCGTGGGCTGCGTCACCAATCAGGCAGGCCCAGTCATCTACATGCCAAGGGCCGCAGTAGAGCGTGCCAAGTTGCGATGTGGGATTGTTGTGCCAATCCTCAATCAGCGTCGGCATCAGCGGAAGTGCATCTGGGAAAAATCGTTGGAAGTAGGCGCGGACGTCATCGTCGGTTTTGATCTGATCGAACCCGTTTTCTCCCTCCATCGGTGCGAAGAGTGTGCAGGTGAAGGTCGCATCCGGGTTCGGCAGGGCGATCATCATGAAGTCGTGGTGTGGCCAGATGTGGAGCGCGTTCTTCTCAATCAAGAATTCCCCGTTCGGTCCCGGTGGTATCTCCAGTTCTTTATAGCCGTGCGAGAGCCACTCAGTTCTTGCAGTGAATCCATCCACCTTCCGCTCCATTGCTTGACGAAGTGAAGAGTTAGCTCCATCGGCGGCAAAGAGGAGATCGACATCGCGCACGATTTCCTCGCCAGTTTCAGTATGTCGGAGCTTGATCTGTTTCCGCTCTAAGTCAACGTCAACGCAGGCTAAATCGAAGTGGAACTTCACATCCTCGTGGTGCTCCGAAGCATTCGCCAACGTGATGTTCAGTCCACCCCGCGAAATTGAATTGATGTGCCTTCCAGTTCTGCTGTATGGCTGCAATTGCAGACTCCCATCTAACCCGTGCACCATTCTTCCCTTCATCGGGATGGCATCTTTCATTACCTCTTCTTCCACCCGTGCTTCGTGAAGACCACGAATCCCACGATCCGACAGCGCGAGGTTGATTGAGCGTCCCCCAACAAATCCATGCACTCGAAAGTCAGGACGCTGTTCGTAGATATCTACGTGATAGCCGCGGCGGGCAAGGTAGAGAGCCAGAAGAGGGCCAGTGAGACCAGCACCGAGAATAGTGACGTGACGCATGAAATCAATTCAAAATTCAAAATGAAAAATTCAAAAGTAAAGACCGGGAAAGATAGGGGGATTTGTGGTGTGAGGAAAGGGGGGCGAAGGGGATTCACAACAGGTAAAGAGTGGAGAAATTTATACCCTGTGTGACATAGGGAGAGCCAAAAATCTCTTTACTAAGAGTCTTATTAATCGATCCCTTCACTGTCGGAGAGTCTACGATGAAACGGTATGATCTACTCAGCCTTGCGCGCTTCCTATCCCTAATAGTTCTATCCAGTGTAGTTGTTATTGCCTGCGCGAATACAAACGAAAAATATAATAGCACGGCGAAAGCGAGTGGCGGCGGGGGAGGAGGTGGTGGCATTTCTGATACACACGACAATCCTTTGTCCCCAGTAGAAAGCAGGTCTTATAGAGTTCGTAAATCAAAGGTCAAACGTCCCCCTCTTCCTGCTCCAGAAGAGATTGTCTACATGGAGCTTCCCCTTAAGCAGGGGCTTACAACGATATTTGGAGATACAGGAGGTAGAGAAGAGAAGTTCTTCGCAGAAAATTCCTTCCGTGCTGTTGAATCCAGTCCACTCTCCACATTCTCAATTGATGTAGATGCAGCAAGCTATACCAATACGCGAGGATACGTAAATCGTGGTCAGTTACCCCCTACCGACGCAGTTCGGATTGAAGAACTTGTCAACTACTTCAAGTACGATTACGAAGAACCTCGGGACGAACATCCCTTCTCGTTTGCCACCGAAGTCTCTGATTGTCCTTGGAATGCTGAGCACAAACTGGTTCGCATTGCGTTGCAAGGTCGAGAGGTTCATCCTGACCAAGCACTCCCGAGCAACATCGTTTTCCTGATCGATGTCTCCGGCTCTATGAGTGACTACAACAAGCTCCCTCTGTTGAAAGAATCGTTTTACAAATTGGTTGACGCAATGCGAGCGAACGACCGCATTGCCATTGTTGTCTATGCCGGTGCTGCTGGCCTTGTGTTGGAGTCGACACCGGGATCGGAGAAGGAGAAGATCAAAAAGGCAATTGAGGATCTGAAATCTGGTGGATCAACCGCTGGGGGAGCCGGAATTACGCTCGCCTACGACATAGCACAAGCAAACTTCTTGAAAGAGGGAAACAATCGCGTAATCCTCGCGACCGACGGTGACTTTAACGTGGGGATATCAAGTCAAGAAGAGTTGGTGAAGTTGATTGAGAAGAAGCGAACGAAAGGAATCTACCTGAGCGTACTCGGGTTTGGCGATAGGAACTTTCAGGATGCAAAGATGGAGCAACTCGCCGACAATGGAAACGGCAACTACTACTATATCGACCGTCTCGACGAAGGGGAGCGGATTCTGGTAAGTGAACTGAGTGGGACGCTCTATACGATTGCGAAAGATGTGAAACTTCAGATAGAATTCAACCCAGAAAAAGTTTCGGCCTACCGGCTGCTCGGCTATGAAAATCGAGTACTAACTGCGCTGGAATTTGACGACGACATGAAAGATGCTGGAGAACTTGGGGCAGGCCACAACGTGACAGCCTTCTACGAAGTTGTGTCGCAAGGGGCTAACGTCGGTTACGAGATAGATACAGCAAAGCTGGAAGATTACAGGCTTCCCGAAAGTCGTCCCAATCTCTTTACGGTAAACGACATAATGATAGCTCGGCTTCGCTACAAGAATCCAAAGGATTCCGTGAGCAATCTGGTTGAACATCTCGTGTTGGATGAACGCAAGCCAATTGAGGCAGCAAGTAACGAGTTCAGATTTGCCACTGCGGTGGTGGAGTGGGGTCTGTTGTTACGCAAGTCTCGCTACGTAGGGAGCAGTTCATACAGTCAGGTTATCAACCTTGCAACCTCGGCAATAGGGAGTGATGAAAAAGGATACCGGAGAGAGTTTGTGGAACTGGTGAAGAAGAGCGAAGAGATAAGTGCGAAGGAAGTGAGTGCCAGATGAGTTCTTCTTGTGCTTTACAGTGAAAGAACTATACCACCAAGAACACCAAGGGTCACCAAGAGATAGATTACCGAACCATCTTCCGAAACTCCCGTTCATCTTTCGGGCAGGGGAGTTCCACCCACTCCCCGCTCGGAAGTCCTCCAAGTCGCCACGGACCAATCTTTTGCCGAATTAACCGAAGTGTTGGGAGCCCGACTGCTCCGGTCATCCTGCGAACCTGTCGATTCCGTCCCTCGCGAATAGTTAACCGAAGCCAAGAGGTTGGGACACTCTTACGCTCGCGAATTGGAGGAATACGGGACCATATCTCGGGAGGAGAAATAGTCGTGGCCTTTGCCGGGCGTGTGAGGCCATCCTTTAGCTCGACACCACTCTCCAAACTGTGCAACGCCTCGGGTGTTGGAATTCCTTCTACTTGCACGAGGTAGGTCTTCGGCAACTTGTGGCGTGGGTCAGCAATCAACTTCTGAAGCCACCCCTGATCGGTCAGCAGCAACAATCCTTCGCTGTCATAGTCGAGGCGTCCTGCTGCGTAGACATTGGGAATGGGAATGTAGTTGGCAAGAGTTTCGCGTCCTTCACTGTCGGTGAACTGTGAGAGAACCTGATATGGTTTGTTGAAGAGGAGAAGGTGTGGCATGGGACTACTGAGCTGACGCTATCGTGATTTGAGTAACTGTTTCAGGCACGTATACTCTTAAGTGAAGTTTGATTATTACGGTAACCACTATCATTAACACCCCGATTCATCGGGGTGCTCAAGAGCTTCAGCAGAAAAGGAAACGGCTTCAAGCCGTTTCTTACCCAGTTATCGGCTCAATCCTCCCGACTAAAAGTCGGGAGTTACTATCAGTCGTGAGCAGAACGTCTATTACTCGACAAAGAGCATAAAAGAGTTATCGAGGATATCCAGGCAACCTAACTCATCAAGGTGAATGATCGGTCCGGCATCACAGATCACTGTTGTCTGATTTGCGTTCCCTCTATTTTCCCCCACGTAGCCCCCAATTGACATCCTCTCGTATAAACTCTGTGTTCAGGTCGCTCTGGTGAGTATCGAGGTAGCGTTGAAGTGCGGTGATAATCAATGACTGAACACTATCGAACCATCCTTCCGCAACATACTGCTCTGCCTGTTGCATGAGTAGTATGTTGCGGTATATGAGCGGTCAAGTTATAGTCTTTTGGCTGTTCCATAATATCTCCCACTTATGTTCACGAAAAACATACACTAATGCAGATGATAAAGCAAACTACAAAGCACTCTACATAACGTCGAGTGAGCACTGCGTTAGGTCAATCTTTTCCCGCATCTTTGCTCATTGCGTCGCGTAGCCGAACCGGGCGAAGATAAATCTTTCAATGATTGTACTCTATTGCTTTTCCACTATTGCTATACATATCCAATCATGACACACCGAATACTTGTTGCCGCAGCACTCCTCCTGATTTCAACAGGTAGACTCTCCGCACAGGAGCAACCTTTCCCCGACTATCGTTCCCTCTCCGAACTTGAGATGTCCGCACCGGCAGCACTTCGCTACGGACTCTACGGATTTTCTAACCCAGCTCTGTTGGCTCCGTTAGAAGGATCAGACCTTGAGTTTATCTGGACAGATGGTGGTGGTGATTGGAACAGCTTCAATCGGTGGGGACTTTTTGCTGGAATGCCGAACCTTGGCTTTGGGGTGATTCACGACAAGACGGGTGGGTTTTCTGTAACTGACTATCGGATTAGTGTTGCCGGAGGAGATCGGAGTGGTGGGTTTGGTATCGGTTATGGTTGGTCGAGTGGGGATGATGATTCAACGCTCGAACGTAGAAGCCACATGACGCTCGGTCTACTCTCCCGACCTAACCACTATCTCTCTGTTGGATTGAGTGGTGCGTTTGCCTTCAGTGGTGGGGGAAGGAACGGGACTGTAGAGATTGCGGCTCGGCCACTTGGCAATGAAATTCTTACCCTCTTCGGCGATGCAACTTGGCGTGAGAAAGACAACTTCGGCGATGCTGCTTGGAGTGCCGGTGCAGTAGTGGAACCACTCCCCGGAATCAGACTTACTGGCCGCTACTTCGACACGGAAGTTCTCTCTGTTGGACTTGGCTTCAGTCTCGGCGGACTCGGCCTTGGCTCTACGACAACGTTCGACAGCGATTTCAATCGTGCCTCTACAACCTACAGCATCCGCTCTGGACAATATGATCGGAACATCTTTCGAGGAATGTCTGAGAGACATAGATATTTAACGATTGATTTGAAAGGGGGCATGGCCTACCGTCCCTTCCTTCTCTTCGACGGACGGAGACGGTTGCAGTCGACACTCGATGAGATTGATGCTGCACGTGAGGACGAAACAATTGCAGGGATTGCAATCAACACCTCGGGGATGACGATTAACCGGGAGATGCTCTCCGAACTTCGGACTGCGTTAGCTCGGTTCAAGGCCTCCGGCAAATATGTTGTTATCTACTTCGATAACGCGAGCATCGACACCTACCACTTTATCTCTGTTGCCGACAAGGTTGTGATGGATCCGATTGGAAGTATCGAGATGCGAGGCTATGCAAGTGGGAGGTCCTACTACAAGGAGATGTTCGACAAACTTGGGATTGGGTTCGAAGAGATTCGCCTCTTCAAATACAAGTCAGCCGTCGAGAATTTTGCCCGTTCGGAGATGTCGGAAGGGGAGCGTGAGCAGCGGGAGCGGATGGTTGATGTCCTCTACGAACTTGCGCGAGATGACATCTCGGCAAGCCGCCAGATCAGTCGCGATGAGTTCGACCGAATTGTTGAGGATGTTGCTCTGCTGCGGGGAGATGAAGCAATGGATCTCGGTTTGGTAGATACGCTCGCCCGCTGGGATGCCGTTCGCGGCATCATGGATCGTCTCGGCCCGAATCAACCAGTCGGTTCCGGCTCACTCGCCCGCTACCAACTGCCGACAGATGATCGTTGGGGAGAACCAGAGATCATCGCTATTCTCTACGCCGAAGGAGTCTGCGCGATGGATGAGGGAATCAATGCGCGAACACTCTCGCGGCAAGTAGACGCAGTAGCAAACGACGACGACGTGAAGGCAGTCATCCTCCGCGTCGATTCTCCCGGAGGTGATGGACTTGCTTCCGACCTGGTTGCCGAAGCACTGAAGCGTTGTTCAAAGCGGAAGCCGACGATTATCTCGCAAGGCTACGTAGCCGCATCGGGTGGTTACTGGCTTTCGATGTATGGCGACGTAATCGTCTCCTCGCCAAATAGCATTACCGGTTCAATCGGCGTGATTGCCGGGTGGCTCTACGACAAGGGGGCATTCGATTCTATCGGCACGAACTTCGACTTCGTTGCGCGCGGTTCACACGCTGACCTTGCCTACGGCCCTTCGCTTCCGTTGATTGACGTTAGCCTTCCACATCGGAACCTGAGCGAGAAGGAACGGAAGATCATCGACGACGACATTCGCGCTTACTATGAAGGCTTTGTGCGGAAGGTAGCCGATGGTCGAGAGATGACCTATGATGAAGTTGCAGAGATTGCACAGGGGCGTGTTTGGATGGGGGTTGACGCGAAGCGGCTCGGACTTGTAGACACACTTGGCGGACTCGACCTCGCAATTGCAATTGCAAGGGATCGTGCCGGAATTAGCCCAGAAGAGGAAGTGAAGTTTGTAGAACTTCCCTCGCCAAGTCTCTTCAACCCATCAATCCTTCAACCAAGTCTCGTCAGCCTCCTCGGCGGCGAAATCGTCGAGAAAAAGTGGACGTTAATCGACGACCTACGCTTCCGTGCAGAACAAAACGGAAAGCCAATTCCGATGATGTCCGAGGAATTCAAAATTCAAGAGTAAAAATTCAAAAGAAGGATGACCACACACATTCTCTCACTGCGTCCTCTGCGTCTCTGCGGTTTTCTCTCTTTCCCATAAGAAAGAAGAATAGACCGCAGAGGACGCAGAGAACTGGTCTTGCAGATTCCTTTCGGCTCCTTCATAGTGCTATCATCAGAATAATTCCTGTGATGCTATGCGAAATGCGCTTGAATGTTTGCAGGGAGTTGGCGGTAGGTTTTCCGAAACGTCTGGGTGACTGAGGATCTCATTATTTCAGAAATCGTTGTGGTGTCTACACTCCTCTTCTTCATTTAGAAAATCTGCGAGGGGTGTTGTTTCTCCGGAACCTACTTCGCGAAGAACCTCTGCCGCCATCTCTTTCCACTGCGCTTCAGTAGTCTCAGTAAAGAGGTCCTCCCAACTCCTATCACTCTCGATACGCTCAAGGATCATTGATGCAATCGCATCCTGCTCTTTTTCCGAGAGGGTTTGGACTTTTGCAAGCGCTTGCTCAAGTCATGCTGTCATAGTTCCATTCTCATTCGATTGTGCAGCCCAATGACGTACGGAGGGAAATTTATTCGATGACTTTCTGTACAATAGTATGAGCATATGTTCCAACTATAATAATAACCCACACTATTACTATAGCTTTGTCGCTTTTTTGCAGAGAGTATTTCGAATCACGAAAATCCAAATCCGTAACATCATATCGACTTATGTTGTAATAACCGATACCCATGGCAATGATCAAATAAACAATTTTCGGCACCTCGAACTCGGCAAGTTCAGACAGCCAATAAACAACTGCGACAAGCAAGAATATTTCGAGCAAGAACATTATATTTGTCGCCAACAACCGGGAATTCGCAAGGCTCTTGCCTCTTTTTTTAAGAAAGAACCGCAATGCTGCAATGTATATTCTGTCAACCATGTTCTTTTTCAGATAAGATCCCACAGGTCACTTAGCCTGGCTGGATTCTATTATAAAGTGCACCAGTAAGAAGGAAGAGGAGGAGGGATCTGACGCTTGAAAGAGATAGTAGTATGGAACGGAAAAGAAAATCATCTCTTATAAATCTCACTGCGGTGCCCAACCATGTGAACTATCAGCTTTCGTTCCTCATTCGACGTAGTATAAAGCAACCGGTAATCACCAACGCGAAGTTTGAAAAGGTTAGCGAGTTGTCCCGATAGTCGTTCAGGCTCAATGGAGCTGTAGTTCTCGGATAACCATCGGAGCTTTCGGAGAATACGTTGGGCGACAGTTCTGTCAAGCTTGTGCAATTCTTGAATGGATTGATCTGTAAATTCAACTTCCCACATCTTACCACTCGAGTCCAAGGGATGAGGCAACGTCCGAAGCAGAAGTTGTTTGGCTCTTTCCAGATTTGAGATCAAGAAGAGATTGTTCGATACGTTCAATAATTCCTTCTTGCAGCTCCATGCCGTTATCAGGGTCGCTGAGCGTCTCTCGGAGTGTCTCAACGACAACATCCTTAATGAGTTGTCTAAGGTCGGAGAGGGTTAAGTCGGATACTCTTATCTGTTCCATACTGGTTCTTGATTTGATTGTGCAGCGCAATGACGTTCGGAGGAGATATTATTTCCTCCGAACGTCAATCAGTCGCCTTCTTAACCTGCTACCATCTCACCCAACTCCTCCACAAATCTCCAAACATCTTCAAACGAGTTATACATCGGAACTGGTGCTACGCGGATCACGTCTGGGACGCGGTAGTCGGCGACGATTCCATGCTCCATCAACTTCCCAACCATCGACTTCGCGTCGTCGCCTATACGGATGGAGAGTTGGCAGCCTCGTTGTGTGGGATCGGCGGGAGTCAATATCTGGAAGCCTTCCCGCTCACTCAGGAGATATTCTAAATAGCCGGTGAGCTTCTCTGACTTCGCTCGCAAGTTTTTCATGCCGGCGCGGTCGAAGAGTTGGAGGGCTGCCCAGTGTGCAGCCATCGGGAGAATCTGTGCGTTGGAGAGTTGCCAACCAGCCGCGCCACGCTGCGGCACAAATTCGCGTGGCATCTCGAAGCGAGTGGCCGGATCGTTTCCCCACCACCCAGCAAAGCGTGGAAGGTCGGGGTTGAATGCGTGGCGTTCGTGGACAAAGCATCCACTGACGCCACCTGGGCCAGAGTTCAAGTACTTGTATGTACACCAGACTGCAAAGTCAACGTTCCAGTCGTGGAGGTTCAGTAGAAGATTTCCCGCGCAGTGGGCTAAGTCAAATCCAACCACACACCCTTTTGCGTGACCGGCAGCAGCAATCTTCTCCATCTCGAAGGCTTGTCCGGTATAGTAGTTTACTCCTCCCATCATTACTAAAGCAACGCTCTCTCCTTCACGCTCAAGGTATTCCTCGATGTCTTCTGTCCTGAGCGTATTCTCACCCTCGCGTGGTTTCAACTCAACAACGGTCTCTGCCGGATCGTACCCGTGAAACCGAGCCTGACTTGCAACAGCGTAGCGGTCGCTCGGGAAGGCGTTCTCCTCGATCACGATTTTGAAGCGATCCTTTGTTGGACGGTAGAAGGAGACCATCATCAGGTGGAGGTTGGTGGTGAGGGTGTTCATCACCACAACCTCCTCTGGAGTTCCACCAACGATTCGTGACTCCGGCTCGGCAAACATCTCGTGGTAGCTAAACCACGGGTAGGTTGCGTCGAAGTGTCCCTCAACAGCGTAGGTCTGCCAATCCTTCAACTCCTGCTCCACCATGCGGAATGTTGACTTCGGCTGGAGTCCGAGGGAGTTGCCGGTGAAGTAGATCAGGTCGTTCCCATCTTTTCCCTTTGGGATATAGTACTCGTTCCGGTACTCTGCCAGTGGGTCGTTCCGATCTAACTCGCGCGCGTAATCAAGTGAGCGTTGGTGTGTCGTGGTCGTTTCTGTCATATTGATTTTCTCAAGCTCTTGTTGCTGATTTCCTAATTCTTCTCCTGCAAAGGTAAGAATGACCGTGGACTACCTCCCCAACTTTCTGCCATCATATCTCTTCTTTTACCGGCTGAGGGAGGAGATAAACCGCAGAGGCGCAGAGAGCGCAGAGGAAGAGGTCGTCGAGAAGCGGGAAAGAGTATGTATTTTCGCTGTCCTATGGTTCTTTCGATTCAACAACGTGATATTCTCCTCCGGGCGTTCGATGAATTTGTGGCGACGTGGTTGGAGACTCCCGACGGTCGTGCTGGGCTTGCCCTGTACGAGCGGTCGGTACGTGAAGGGCGGGCAAGCTATCGGGACATCTTAGCTCGACTTGATCGGGGTGATGATGTGAGCGACGAGATACTCCTTCGTCTCCTTCCCTACGCCAACACCCGCGCAAACGTTAAGCGTGGGGGATGGATTCACGTAACTCCCGGTCTGCAAGGTGATATGCGCCGGGAGTACGAGCGGCGTGGGTGGATCAAAAAGAAAGATTGGCCTCGGGTAGCAAACGATATTTTCCGATTCTTCTACGCTGCTCTCGACGATCCAGCAAATCTGGATGCTCACGTTGCCTTCTTCTCCTCAGTCCCATACATCAAGGGAGTACAAAGTGGAATCTTAACCCCTCTCCTCGAAGCTGTTCGACCGAAGCGATATGCTGTCCTGAATCCGAGAGTGGCGAAGACCTTGCACCACCTTACGGGGGAGAAGTTTTCAACGAGTATTGATGAGTATCCAGCAGTCAACGCTACGTTGATTGAGTTGGTGAAAGAGGTCGGGTCGGAGTTGACCGAGCGTGCAGGGGTGCGGCAGTTCCCAGCCATTCGGTTGTTCAACCTCTTCAGTTGGTGGAGTGTGGAGACCTCAGCCTTAAAGGGAAAGAAGGTTTCTCGCTCAACGGTTGATAGCGTTGTGAAGAGCGAAGATTCTCCCTCGGCAAAGGAGCCGCAGGCTATCTATCGAGAAGAGGGGAGAGCAAGTGGTGGGCTAAGCCCGGAAGAGTGTGCGGCAGCCTTGCATACCTCCGTTAAGCAAGTGGAGGAGTGGAGAGATACGCTCCACCAGAAGAAGCAGATGATTCTCTTCGGACCTCCCGGAACTGGGAAGACCTATATCGCCGAACACTTAGCGCGACTCATAGTCGGGGAGACTCCCGGTCTGATTGAAGTCTTGCAGTTCCACCCATCCTATTCCTACGAAGATTTTATTCAGGGCATTCGTCCGCAGCGGAGTGATGAGGGGGGGCTTGACTATCCAGTGGTTGAAGGTCGGTTTCTCCGCTTTTGTCGGGAGGCAAGGCTTCGAGGGGAGGCCTCCTGCGTGATGGTGATCGACGAGATCAACCGCGCCGATCTCTCGAAAGTTTTCGGTGAACTGATGTACTTGCTCGAATATCGCGACAGGTCAGTTCCACTCTCTGGTGACGGGCGTCTCTTCTCAATCCCACCGAACGTCTACGTCATCGGCACGATGAATACTGCCGACCGATCAATTGCCTTAGTCGACCACGCTCTCCGCCGTCGCTTTGCCTTCATCGAAATTCCTCCCGACTACGAGGTGCTGCGCCAGTTTTTTGCTGAGGGGAGTGGGTCTGCTGAAGGGGTTGACCTCGACGCGTTGATCTCCCTTCTCAAAGGGATCAACAGTGCAATCGACGACCCTGGTTTCGAACTTGGCATTTCGTTCTTCTTGGTGGAGAATCTTCGCGAGCGGATTGAAATGATTTGGCGAACAGAGATCAAGCCATATCTCGACGAATACTTCTTCGATGATCCGGGCAAGGTTGAAGAGTTTCGGTGGGAGAGAGTGGAGAAGAGGGTGATGCAATGAGGAGCAACGTTGCAGAGCGAAGGATTGAACTGGTGGAGTGGGAGCGAACAGCAGTTCTGGAAGAGAGGATAACCTCGGAACATATCCGACTGTTGAGGAAGGAGTTTAGCTCAGTCATTCGGGTTGAGCGTGATCCTTTAGAGGATGGTTGTTGGTTCCTAACTTCCCTCGGATATGTCGGCTCTATACCACTCGGCGACGACCTCTTACTCCACCTTCACCCGAAAACCCCGGTTGGCAATATCTTCAGGATGATCGAGCATGCCTACCGAATCGACTTTAAAATTTTTGATACCCTCTACTACTGCGAGACCCTCCCCGGCATGGTGGATGCGCTCGCCTTGATTTTGGCTGAGCGTCTTCTCCACCGCGTTCGTCGCGGACTCTACCGTGCCTACATCCCCCGGACTGCCCGACTTGAGGCGTTGCGTGGAAGACTCGATGTGGAGGAGTTTATCAGGAGTGACTATCAACCTGATCTCCCCTGCACATTTGGAGAGCAGACTGTGGAGAACGAGGAGAACCAGATCATTTGTTGGACACTCCACCTGTTGCTGCGAAGTAGCCAACTCTCCCAACGTGTTCGCCCAACAGTTCGGAAAGCCTGGCGTGCTCTTTCCCGGAGCGTCTCTCCCTTCCCTTGCAGTTCAAGGATCTGTGTTGGGCGCAGTTACAACCGACTGAACAGCGATTACGAGATGCTCCACACAATCTGCCGATTTTTCCTCGACACTCTCGTCCCGGCTCACCGAACGGGAGAGCATCCCTCCTTCTCTTTCCTAATTGACATGAATCTGCTCTTCGAGCGATTTGTTGCCGAGTGGCTGCGGGGGCGAGGGGAGTTGCACGACGCAGGAATCCGCATCACAACGCAGGAGCGTGCGCTCGTCGGCGAGGGGGCGGTGGTCACCTTTATCTTCGACATCTTAGTAAAGGATCACCTGAGTGGTGCGACGCGCTGCGTTATCGACACGAAGTACAAAGTGCCGGTGAAACCTGCGAACGACGACATCTTTCAAGTGGTTGCTTACGCCACGCAGCAGCGGTGTCGGCAGGCTGTCTTGATCTACCCTGAAGCCCTTTCAAATCCCATTGATATCACCGTTGGCGACGTTCGGATCAAGAGTTTGACTTTCCCAATCAGCGGAGAAGAATCAGAGGAGATTGAAGTAGGGGGGAAGAATTTCCTTCGAGAGCTTCTCGGACTTGTTGATGATTGATTTGGTATTTCGGATTGCGGAATGAGGATTTGTTCTCTTCCCTTCGCCCTATGAGACCTATTTCTCGTCAATTAAAAAGTGGTAGTCTTTCATGCAACATTGCGCATGATAAAATGGTGTCCCATCAGCTGCGAAGCAAACCGTAGGCATGCCAACACATCATCCCGCTCAAGAGATGGATATTGGCGAAGTATCTCCTCAATTTCATCTCCAGAACTGAGGAACTCCAAGATAGTTTGAACCGTAATCCGTGTCCCTTTGATGACAGGTTTACCGTTGCAAATATTCGGATCGACAATAATGCGATTATCATTCATGGTCATTTCTACCGACACAGGTTTTGAAAGTTGAAATATACCTGTAAGATGCAATCAATTCGCACTAAAATCCTGTACTCTATAAATCAACGGTCGCGAAGGAGCGGCATCGAGTGCAAAGGGGGGAACTTGTAGGTTTAGCAGGTAGAAGCCATCTTTAATTTCGTCTGGCACGAAGATCATCTCGGTGATTGTTCTCCCATCTTCAGGATTCCCTTCCACTTGTCCACTCTCGGGCAACTCCCAGAATATTCTATGTGATGTCAGGAGTGGATCATCTTCGCGATCGAGCGAAGGAGTGTCCACCAACAAGTGACGAACGCCCAGTTCTCGAATGAGTTGAGCTGCGTCGGATGTGAGGTAAGGTGGGTTGTGGCCAGACCACTCGGCATCCTGTTTTGATGGATCGTTGGGGAGTGTGCGGATGATAAGAGATTCGAGTTGTGAGTTGAGGGTTGAGAGTTGAGAGTTGAGAGTTGATCGAGTGATGCAAGGATTGCTTTCAGGGTCGTAATCGAGAGGAACGGAGATGAGGAGAGCTGGGATGAATGAATCTTGCAGGGCTGCGTTGATGTGAATGCGGTTTGTACTCATGTGGCCAATGCACTCAGTGTGTGTACCGTTCCCGTGCGGGTTTAGGGTGATAGTTTCACAGTTGCAGCTTCCGCCACGGCGTGTATCGCCAATGAAATCTCCCTCCTCAGCAACGACAGCCTCAGCTCTTGGAAGATAGAATGCATTCGGCTGTGCCTCACCGAACTTCAGGGGAATCGAGATGTCGATTGGCTTCTCGGTGTTAACCGTGTGATTCGTGCCGTTGTAGAGGAAGGTAAGGTTCATGGTTGTGGTAGTCAGATAGAAAAGAGAGTCACGCAAAGGTGCAAAGAGATGCAAAGTTCGCAATGTGTTCTTTGCGCCTTAGCTCCTTTGCGCCTTTGCGTGATTCAGGACTTCTTCAACTGGCATTCCCAACCAGTCGAGTGCTGTTTTCCAGAGGAGTTGATCTTTCACTTCGGTTGAAAGGTTCCCCATCTCTTCAATCATCTTTCCCGGATGGTGTTCGCCGAGCGGGAAGGGGTAGTCGCTTCCCAACATGATTCGCTTCTCCCCGATAAGGTCGAGCATATAGTTGAGTGCCGATGGATCGTGGACGAGCGAATCGAAGTAGAGCTTAGGCAAATAGTCGCGCGGTTCGGTCTGCGTGTGAACCTGCACGAGGTCGGGTCGGACATTGAAGCCATGTTCAATACGTCCGAGCGTCATCGGGAAGGAGCCGCCGCCGTGTGCAAAGCAGAAACGAAGGTCTGGGTAACGATCCAGCACGCCACCAAACATTACCGAGCAGATTGCCCGCGTTGTCTCGGCAGGCATTCCAACAAGCCAGGGGAGCCAGTACTTCGGCATCTCATCCTTCCCCATCATATCCCATGGATGAACGAAGATTCCCGCACTCAACTCTTCTGCCGCAGCATAAAAAGGCTCGAACGCCTCCACATCCAGATTCCAGTCGTTAACGTGTGAACCAATCTCCACACCTTGCAAGCCAAGCTCCTTCACGCACCGTTCCAATTCTTTTGCGGCAAGCTCAGGTGCTTGCATCGGGAGCGTTGCAAGGCCGATAAACCTATCGGGATAGTCGGCGCAGACTCCC
>JBFWSB010000024.1:0-21677 GCA_050248595.1 Kapaibacterium sp. (SeqCode) | reverse complement strand
GTTTGCACCCGTTCTTTAAATAGGTTGATGCCTATTTCAGTAAGCTCCAGTGGGTCGCGAGAATCGCTGGAGACATTGAGGAAGATGATCGGACCGGCATCGGCATCCGATTTCGAGACAATTGGATTGTCAACATCAGGTGGGAGGGATCGTTGAGCACGTGAGACTCGGTCGCGAACGTCGTTGGCTGCGGTCTCCAAGTCGATGTCGAGTGTGAACTCGATAGTAATCGTGCTTCGACTTTCACGACTAACTGAGGTGATTGTTCGGATACCGGCGATGCCGTTTACCGATTCCTCGATAGGCTCGGTGATTTGCGATTCAATAATATCTGCGTTCGCACCGGGATAACTTGTGGAGACGGTGATTACTGGAGGATCAACCGATGGATATTCACGCACACCAAGCCGAGTGAAGCCGATCACTCCGAACAGGATAATGACCAGCGAGAGGACTGTCGCTAAAACAGGGCGGCGTATGCTTAATGATGAAAGACTCATGACTCGACTATTTCTGGGAGTTCTTCCCGGTGGAAACTGATAGAAACCGAACGGCAGTTCAAAAACTGAAGCGATACTCAGTAAAGTGCTTCTTCCTTCGGCTCTGCTACTGTCGGATAACGGGAATAACCGGACTCCCCGGTCGTGCTGTTTGAATTCCTTCGATGATTACGGTATCTCCTGCCTGCAACCCTTCAGATACTTCGATGAAAGATTCTGAGCGTGCTCCGGTTTTGATAGAACGTGGAGCCGCTTTCCCATCCTTGACTATCATCACTTGTTGTCCATCGATCGTTGGGATCACCCCCATGGTTGGGATAATCGGGAGATCCGAAGTAGTGCCAACTGGCATTTGCACGGCTGCGAATTGTCCCGGCAAAAGATCGCGGTTGCTATTTGGGCTTGTTGCCCGAACTCGTCGGGTTCGGGTGGAAGGATCTACTCCAGCCTCAACAGCGTATACCCGAGCACTCCGTTCACCACTGATTCCTTTAACGGTATAGCGGAAGATTGTCCCAGGGGTGACGCGAAGAGCATACGACTCTGGAATAGAGAACTCGAGCTTCAGTGGGTCGAGATCGTACAACGTTGTCAGAACCGTTGATGGCGTAACGTAGGCTCCTTTGCTAACGTGGCGCAAGCCTACCCGTCCGGAGAAAGGGGCACGAATTACTGTCTTTTCAATCTGTGCTTGCAGCAGGGCAATGTCGGCGCGAGCAACTTCCAATTCGTTTAGAGCAATTTCATACTCGGCTGTGCTTACACCGTTCCGCTCCAGCAGTCCTTCCTTTCGCTTCTCGTTGAGTTCTGCCAAGTTCAAACGGACTTCAGCCTTCTTGAGGGAAGCCTGAAGCTCTGAGTCATTCAGTTGAGCTAAGGGAGTTCCTTGTGATACAAATTGACCTTCGGTGAAGTAGATGCCGGTGATTTTACCGGAGACTTCACTCGTAATATCTGTCTCTTCGTTTGGCAGAAGTGTGCCGGCGAGAGTAATCGGAGTGTTCGTCTGTCCCACCTGAACTACGTATGCAACCACTTGTGCCGGGCCACCTCTCCCTTTCGCCGCCGCGCCATTCTTTCCGGAACCATTATCTTCGTCGCCGGTAAAGTCGATTTTAGGGAGTGCGAGTAGAATGATTGCTATCAGCAGACCGCCTAATG
The DNA here is from genome assembly GCA_050248595.1 of Kapaibacterium sp. (SeqCode). Taxonomy (GTDB): domain Bacteria; phylum Bacteroidota; class Ignavibacteria; order OLB7; family OLB7; genus JAGWAZ01. The sequence goes on along the minus strand of JBFWSB010000024.1, from coordinate 20,016 downwards.
CTATCCAGCGTACTGCACGGTACTTCTTTCGACTTTCGGTTGGAGATTCCATAGGCTCGATTATATTCTTTCGGTTATACTGGTCTTCAGAAATCAACTCCTCGGCAACGCACGGTGCAGAGAAGATAGTTGGGGCTACAGGTTAAGTGTAGTGACAGTAGAATGTGGTTTGACACTCTATCAGTCCTTCCTATTCCCTTTTGCTGAGTGTACTAAGCTTAGAGATGCTGTACAACATTGAGGAGTCTAACGAATTAATCTGTTGCAACGTGGATATTGCCAAACATGATAGTGAGTGATAATAAACCAAAGCAAGTCAAGCAGACCGTGAACAGACCACGTTTGTTACAGCGCAAACCAAAACAGAGCAGGTCTTTTCTTCTTGAGAAGAAAGGGATCACGTGGTTGTTTCTCTCCCCTTGGTTGATTACTCTCCTTCTCTTCTGGATTTACCCTCTTCTCTACTCTCTGTACATGAGCTTCACGGAGTATCGAACGCTCTCCGGTCAGATGAAGTGGATTGGTCTGGCAAATTATGAGCGTCTGGTAAGTGATCCGATATTCTGGAAGGCATTGGCGAACACGTTAATCTTTGTGGTGGGCACTATCCCGTTCACAACAATCTTTGCAATTGTGTTGGCCGTAATGTTGAGCCGTAACATCGCGTGGAAAGGATTCTATCGTTCGGCATTCTTTATTCCATCGGTTACTGCTCTGGTTGTGTTGGCTTTAATCTTCACCAATCTCTACGCGCAAGATGGCTACATCAACAGCATTCTGAACTTGCTGAATATCCCTTACCCTAAAGATGGTTGGCTTCTGAATACGGGAACGGCTCTGCTGTCGATTATGGCAATGGATGTTTGGATTGCCACTGGCTACTACACTGTGCTATTTCTGGCTGCCTTGCAGACGATACCGGGTGAGCTGTACGAAGCAGCAGAGATTGATGGTGCATCACGACGCCAGCAGTTCTTTCAGGTAACGCTTCCGGGGCTTCGCCCCATGCTCCTCTTCGTTATCGTGCTGAACACGATCCGCTCGTTTCAGGTCTTCACCGAAGTCTACGTGATGACTAAAGGGGGACCACTGAACGCCACAACAACGCTCGTCTACGAAGTCTACCGAAATGCGTTCGACCGTTCCGATCTGATGGGGTACGCCTCCGCAATTGCCTACGTCACCTTCATTTTGATTCTTGGAGTCTCGCTCCTGCAAATGCGTTTCCTGAGAGGGGAGAAGTAAGTGGGGAATTCAAAGTTCAAAAGGCAAAATTCAAAAAGGGGAGCAGGCTTGTTTTTGAATTTTTAATTTTGCCTTTTGGATTGTCTCCCCTCTCCAATCATATCGGCAACGATCTTTGCTGACGATATAACTCCCGGCATTCCTGCTCCCGGATGTGTTCCTGCTCCAACGAAGTAGAGGTTCTCGATCTCCTCAGATCGATTGTGTGGGCGAAACCAAGCTGACTGTGTGAGAATAGGAGCCACAGAGAAGGCACTCCCCTTGTAGCTGTTGAGCGTATCGCGAAAGTGGAGTGGATCGATGTGGTGCTCTACCACAATGTGCTTGCTCAGATCCGGCATGTAGTTCTTCTCGAGATATTGAACAATCATATCGCGATAGCGGGGAGCAACCTGAGTCCAGTCATCACCGGAATCGAGGTGTGGAACGGGGGAGAGGACGTAAAAGGCATCACACCCATCGGGGGCAAGGGTAGGATCGGTTTTTGTGGGACGGTGGAGGTAGAGAGAGAAATCGTCGGAGAGGTGGTGCTTGTTGAAAATATCGTTTAGAAGTACTTGGTATCCTTTGCCGAGAATAATCGTGTGGTGTTCAATCTCTTCATACTTCCTGTCGGTTCCAAAGTAGAGAACGTAGAGCGACATCGAGTACTTCATCCTGTCGATTCGGTTGTTTGTATACTTCCGTCGAAAACGTTCTGGTAGAAGATAGCGGTAAGTGAAGGAGACGTCCCCATTGCAGACGACAGCATCAGCCGAAACTCTGTTGCCATTTTTCAGTTGAACTCCGGTTGTCCTTCCACTCCCTTCATCGACGAGAATTTCATCCACTTCAGCGTTAAGGTGTAGTTCCCCTCCAAGTTCTTTGAAGAGACGAAGCATACCCTCCACTACCGCACCGGTTCCACCCCTTGCAAACCAGACTCCCCACTCCCGCTCCAGATAGAGAATCAGTGCGTAGATCGACGTAGTCTGAAACGGATTCCCTCCAACCAGAAGAGGGTGGAAGCTGAAGACACGACGAAGGCGTTCATCCTTGATAAAACCTTTGACGACATCGTAAACTGAACGGTCGGCTCGCAAGCGAATCAAGTCGGGGAGAACTTTCAGCATTGAGCCGAGTGTTGTGAAAGGGACATCGATCAGGTCGAAGCCAGTCTTGAAGACATCTTCCGCTTTTCGAAGGAACTTCAAGTAGCCCTCAACATCATCTGGATTAAATTTGCTGATCTCCCGGATCATACTTTCTCGGTCATCGTTGTACCGAAACGTGGAGCCATCTTCAAAGCAGATCTGATAGAATGGATCGACCGGCATCATCTCCACATACTCTTTCGGGTCACGCCCGGCATTTGTGAAGAGTTCCTCGATAAGCCAAGGAGCGGTAATCACAGTTGGACCTCCATCGAACGTAAAACCGGCCTCCTGATATACGTAGGCTCGTCCTCCCGGCTTATCTCGCTTCTCGAGGAGTGTTACGTTGTGTCCGTTTGTTTGTAGTCGCAAGGCTGCTGCCAGGCCACCAAAGCCTGAACCAATAACGATAATATTCATAGATGTCCGCAATATATAGGTAGGATCGCAAAGTCAAGGCAATCAGCTTCCGTTACAACCTTGTGCGATTCTATTTGTTGGATCACAGAGGAATGCACTGTATCTTTGTCCCTCTTTGCGAGTAAATCGACTCAAAATTCACTGATTCTTTGTAGAAATTATGCACGCAGTGGTTATTATCGCCGGATCACAGTTTCAGGTGGCCGAGAATGACGAGATCGTTGTTCCACACCTTTCAGCAGATCCGAACGCAACCGTAGAGTTCGACAATGTCGTTATGACAATTGATGGAGACGGAATCAACGTTGGAGGGGGGAAAGTTACGGCAACCGTACTCGAGCACGGACGTGATGACAAAGTGATTGTCTTTCACAAGAAGCGCCGGAAAGGGTTCCGCAAAATGAATGGACACCGTCAGGAGTACACGAAAATTCGTGTTACCGGCGTGTCTGCCTAAGCCTGAATTTGGCAGGTTTTGCTGAGAAAAACAAGCATTCACGAAGATAGAGCAGGAGAAAAGCTATGGCTCATAAAAAAGGTGGAGGATCGACCAAGAACGGTCGTGATTCCAATCCGCAGTATCTCGGCGTAAAGCGCTTTGGTGGTCAGCAGGTGTTGGCAGGGAATATCCTTGTCCGCCAGCGTGGCACACGGTACTTTCCGGGAAATAACGTCGGTATCGGCAAGGATGACACACTCTTTGCTTTGGTTGATGGCGTGGTTACGTTTGAACGGAGAGGGCGCGATCGCAAGCAGATCAGTGTCTACCCGGCAGATGCCTAAACACGTAACCAAACTATTGCGGCAAGGTTGTTCAAAACGTCGCCTCTTGTCAATTGGTTGACAGGCGACGTTTTTGTTTGTTCGAAATCGATATAGCGTAGAGATAGGACTTGATTGAACCTTGAGTGATGAGGGCTGTTATGTTGACCGTTTCCACGTGTTATACCGTGAACATTTGAACATATCACTGATATTCAAATACATCTTTTAAGGAGAATGCCATGATTCGAAAAACACTTCTGCTTCTTGTTCCCGTTATCTTCGCAACCGCTATGGTGGGGTGTGGGGACGACAACCCAACTGTGTCAGTAAATCCAGTGCTGAAGTTTACCTCTGGGGACAAGTTCACATATAACTATTATGAGCGTGATGAGAATAACGCGCGCGTTGAAAGCTCAAAGGAAGTCGTTGTCTGGACTGTGTTGCGGAGTGGATTGGATACGCTCAGTGAGAACGGAGTGGTAGAGATTCAAGAAGTTCGCTTTGAAGCAGATGGGACAACTGAGAAGAGCCGTTCAAAAATTTACTACGCAATCGATCAGGGTGAGTTGTCGCAGTATAATCTCTTCCAGACTGTTCTGGCACGTTTTGGTGGACAGATTGACCTTACATCCTATATCGGTGACCTTCCAAACACTTGGGTAAAGGTTAATACCACAAAAGATGCAAATGCTCGCGTGCTTCAGTCGAACTCCAATATCGTTAGCCAAACATTGAATAATGTGTCTGTGCCCCCATTGGTGTTTGATGCGAAGTTGAAGCTCGGCATCAATTCGCAGCATCTCGGCAAAGTAGAGGTTACTGTTCCGACCAAAACATACAGTGCTGCCTACGCTACCGATAACTGGGTGAACGTTAATGCTACGAATCTCGCGGAGATTATTGTTTCACCTATTACCATTCCAGCAAATACGAACATCATTAACGACTCTGTTCTCATCCACTATGATGTCGACATTACGGATGGAATTTTGCGTCAGACAATGGGATCGAAGACAGTGATGGCAGGTGGGATCGTTTCGCAACCGATCAACGGCTACGAGATGGAGCTTACCGCTGTCGAGCGAGTTTCAGCAGAGTAACTGTAGGTCTCGTTCCAGAAGTTGAAAAGCCGTCACGTGCAAACGTGGCGGCTTTTTTTGTGTATTCGTTTAAAGCAGGTATTAGAATACCTCAGCAACGTTCAAGGTAAATCCGTTCAGAGCCTTGGATGAGACCTCACCCTCTTTCTCCGCTGCCGCAAATCGAACGAAAACTCCATCCACATTTTCGTATACCTCAACGCGATGGCGTTCAGGATCAACAATCCAGTATTCACAAACACCAGAGCGTTCGTAGAGGAGGCGTTTGTCCCAGAGGTCAGTAGATGCGTTGGAGGGAGAGAGTATCTCAACGATTAGGTCCGGCACACCACGTATTCTCTCCTCGATAATGCTGAGGCGTTCAGTGCTGATAAAGAGGATATCTGGCTGCACAACATCGTGGTCACTTAGGTAGACATCCATGGGGGCGGTAACTACTTTGCCCAAGTGGTCTTCTTGAGCATGTTGACGCATCAGTACGAAGAGTGCGCCCGAAATGTCTTGGTGAAAAAAACTGGGTGATGGTGACATGATCAGGTTTCCGTTAATTAATTCGTAGGGTGCTCCTTCGGGAAGTTCTTCATAGTCAGCAGAAGTTTTCAATTGTTCTTCATCTATTATCATCATAATTCTCTCCCTCAATCATTGCGGTGAGTTTATACCGTAGAAAGTCACTCCACTCTACCTCTATCCCTCTTCCCCTTCTTTTCCTTGCCTTCGCAATAGGCGATCAATTGTCAGTGGAGACTTAGGGAAGTAGATCAGAAAAACTGCTCCTGCGAGGAGTGCCAAATCCTCAAAGACCTTCGGCCAACCAACTTTTTCAGGTTCGACACCTGCGGCAGGGTTGAAGCAACCGCAGTCGATTTCAAGGCCGCGAGCCATTGCCGTGAGAATCGCAATCAGGAAGACTGTGAGAAGCGTTCCGGTGACGAGTGCGGTCCCTCGCACGGCTGCCCCGGCAATCAGGAGAACGGCAATTGCAATCTCTGTCCAAACTACGAGCACCGCAAAGATGTTTGCCAACGCAAACGGAATAATCTTGTAGTTGGCGATGGCGTGTGCGAATGTGTCGAGTGCGCCAAGTTTCTCTGCACCAGAGACGAGAAAGATTACGCCGAGCAGAATGCGAACGGCTAACGAAAGAGATTGCATTGCTGGGTGCATTTCGTTCAGCGTGGAAGTTGTTCCAGATTGCTGTCTTGTTGAGGTTTCTGCCATTGCTTACTCTCCTGTTGATTTAGGGTAATTGGTTTTGCTCCACTCTTCCCAACCACCGGTATAGATCACAACTTTTGTGAAACCGAATTTTGCGAGTTCATCTGCAAGGTCGTGGCTTAGATCGCACTCGCCACCGTCGCAGTAGACCACAATCCTTTTATTCTTTGGAAGGCCTGCTACCTTGCCGATGTTCTCGTTAAACTCGTAGGCATAAATGTTGAGTGCTCCCGGAACATGTCCCTTCCCAAACTGGTCGCTCCGGCGGGCATCAATGAAGAGGGCTGCCTTCATGTCGAACAATTTCTTCGCCTGATCCGTTGTGATTCCTTTTGCACCATCTACCGGAATATTGGAGATGTCGTTTGCCTTCGCTGCTTTCTCGATCGAATCCTGAGTGCGTTTCTTCTCGTTCTTGATCGAATCTTGAACCCGTTGCTCTTCTTTCTTTATAGAGTCTATTCGATGCTTCTCAAGCTCTTCTGCCGACATTCCGGTGTCGACTACTGGCAGCGTGTCGATCTGTTGGTCGATTGTAGTTGTGTCGATGTCGTTGAATAGTGCGTCATCGGATATTGTGTCAACTTGCTTTGTCGTTCGAATCCAGGGTACTTTGTTTGACGCAAAGAGATTAAAGCTGACTGCGAGCAAGATGCCTATCAGCACAACTGTTCGGGCTTCCTTCAACGCCTTGTGTAAGGGAGATTGATTCATGGCAATCCGTTCTTCTGAATGGTTTGTTGACGATCTACGACTGAGAGAAAGAAAGACCTGCTTCTTGCGGTTCAGTCACAGGGAAAGATTGGAAGAAAAGTCAAGGCAGGCAAGTGGAGAATGTGAAATGGCTCGACAATGCTAAGGATTGTCGAGCCATTTCACCAATCTGATCTTCTCTAATACTGACGATGATGTGCATTCAACATCAGAGGATCGTTTGTTTACGGATAGTAGCGGATACCGACTGCAAGGTCGGTTCCAACGCCAGTGGCAGGTGTAATGCCAATTAACGGCGCAACTTCTAAGAAGAGTTCTACTGGAGCTTTGAAGGGCATTCCGTTAACGCCGGCAACGCCGCGGACGCCAAATGCCATAGCCTCTTCATCATCGTAATAGTACCATTCCCCTTTCTTCCCTTTGAAGACGACTCCTTTTCCTCGACCAAAACCGAGTGCCGCGCCGAGACCAAAGTATAGCCCGGCTTTGCGTGAGCTGAAAGCATTAACATTCCAGAGATAGTCGCCGTGGATTCGGAGACTGCCGAACCAAGAGGAGCCGAGTGCCAAATCCCAAGCATTCCCTTTTCCGGCGGAGCCTTTCAGCGTTAGGCCAGTTGGTTCCCCTAAGATTAATCCGAAGCCGAAGTCACCAATCTGTGGCTGGCTATATACCTGAGTTGCTGCGCAGAAGAGAATAATGCTCGAAATGATGATTGTCAGTTTCATATTCATAGATAGCCTCTTACTGAATTAGGTCTGTTTTACGTGAGTTGGCGATTTCACCGATAACGGTACAGTACCGAAAAAGGATAGAGGGGAGAATGTTTCAGACAGTTTGTTCTGAAGAGAGAGCACAGATTGCCGTGAGGTCGACAATATCATCCACTGAACAGCCACGGGAAAGATCGAACATTGGCTTGGCAAGTCCTTGAACAATAGGGCCAATTGCAACGGCCATAGCCATCCGCTGAGCCAACTTGTAGGCAATGTTGCCGGAGTCGAGGTCAGGGAATATCAGAACGTTTGCTCTCCCTTGAAGTGGAGAGTCAGGAGCTTTGCGCTCAGCCACTTCCGGAACAATTGCGGCGTCAAGCTGCAACTCACCATCCATCACAACCCCACCTGAGCTTTTTCTCAAGGCAATCTCGAATCCCTGCCGAACTTTCGTCACGTCTGCATGCTCCGCGCTCCCCTTGGTGCTAAACGACAGAAAGGCCACAAAGGGTTCTCGGTCGATTAGAAGTTTGTAGTTCTGAGCTGTCATCAGTGCAATGTCGGCAAGCTGTTCGGGTGTAGGGTTCGGGACAACACCTCCGTCGGCGAAAGCGTAGACTTTATCAGGAAAGAGGATAAGAAAGAAAGAAGAGACAGTTGAGACATTTGTCTGAAGACCAATTGTCTGAATGCCAGCTCGGAGAACGTCGCCGGTAGTTGAAAGGGAGCCGGCAACGGACCCATCGCACTCCCCGAGGTGAACCATCATGCCAGCGGTGTAGAGGGGATCGTGCAAAGATTTCTCCGCTTCCTCTCCTGCTATTCCTTTGTGTTGGCGGAGTTGATAGAATGTTTCTACCCTGCGAGAATGGCCTTCACCTGAACCTGGCTCAACCAGAGAGATGTTCGCAATAGATATCCCCTCAGATTGGGCGAAGCGAAGTAGAGCTTCAGAGTTCCCGATGAGAATTGGTTCCGCAATTCCTTGGTCGGCGAGTATTCGAGCCGCCCTGAGAGTGCGGGGATCGAGTGCGTCAGGCAAAGCAATACGCTTGCCGAGCAGAGATGCCTTGCGGCGAAAGCCGGGAAGAATATCGGAAACGTCTCTCTTCACGTCCTGTTGGTCAGTCTCTACGTGAGAGCCACTCTCTATCTTCATTGGGTCTCAATCTCTACCCCAGCATCGACGTAAGGACAGGCTACCCAATGTTTCGGCTCCTTCTCTTCGAAACGTGGGAAGCTGTTCCCACAGTCAGGGCGTGCAATCGGGCAACGTGTGCGGAATGGGCAACCGCTCGGTTTGTTTAATGGGGTTGGCACATCTCCTTCAAGGACAGTTCTTCCAAGGCGACCACTGTCGGGATCAGCCTGTGGCACAGCCGAAAGGAGTGCGCGGCTGTATGGATGCGTTGGGTTGAAGTAGACCTGCTCTGACTCGCCAAGTTCTACAACGTGGCCTAAGTACATCACCGCAATGCGTGTGCTGATATGCTCTACTACGGAGAGATCGTGCGCAATGAAGAGGAAGCTCACATCAAATTCTTCCTGCAAGTCTTGCATCAGGTTAATCACCTGTGCCTGCACCGACACGTCAAGTGCAGATACTGGCTCGTCGCAGACAATAAGGTCAGGGTTTGTGGCAAGTGCTCGGGCGATGCCAATGCGCTGACGTTGCCCACCAGAGAATTCGTGAGGATAGCGTCCGGCCTGTTCAGGTTGAAGGCCAACGCGATCCAGAAGCATCAACACTCTGCTTCGCCTCTCTTCTTTCCCCATTTCTGGACGGTGAATTGTTAGAGGTTCTTCAATAATCTGCTCTACCGTCATTCGAGGGTTCAGGGAACTGTATGGATCTTGAAAGATCATCTGCACCTCGCTTCGATAGGGGCGCATCTTCCTCTTGTTCAGCTTCACAAAGTCGATCACTTCGCCGTTCGGCATATGGTAGAGAATTTCACCACTTACCTCAGCATTGTGGAACATCAACTTCGTGATATTGATGATAGTTCTTCCCACTGTCGTCTTGCCACATCCAGATTCACCTACAAGCCCGAGCGTCTCACCCCGGTACATCGTAAAGGAAACCCCATCTACAGCTTTGACAGTGGCCACCTTCCGCTGGAATAATCCGGCGTGAATGGGAAAGTGAACTTTTAGATCTTTGACTTCGAGTAATAGTCGTTTATCGCTCATCGATTCTGTTCCCCTCTATTTCCTTCCGTTGCTAATTCTGTTGACTCTTCGTACAAGTGACATCGTACAAAGTGTCCCGGCTCGATTTCGGCAAGCCCCGGTTCCTGTTCAAAGCATAGTCCTCGCAGCGCATAATCGCAGCGGGTGTTGAACTTGCAGGCTGTCGGCAGCTCCATAATGTTCGGGACGTTACCCCGAATTGCCTTCAGGCGGTGGATACGGCTTCCCTGAACTGGGTGTGGAATGGATTCGAGCAATCCTTGCGTATATGGGTGGAGTGGGTTTTTAAAGATTTGACGGACCGAACCAAGTTCCTGAATTTTACCTCCATACATCACGATCACCCGGTCGCACATCTCGGCGACAACTGCTAAGTCGTGAGTGATGAGGATAATGGAAGAGCCTTGCCGCTGCTTTTGCAGTTGGATCATCAGTTCCAGTATTTGAGCCTGGATCGTCACGTCGAGGGCAGTTGTTGGCTCGTCGGCAATCAACAGCTTTGGATTGTTTGCAAGTGCCATTGCAATCATCACTCGCTGGCGCATACCTCCAGAAAACTGGTGAGGGTATTCGCTCAGGCGTTTCTCTGCGGCTGGAATACCTACCAAGTCGAGCATCTCTGCTGCTTTCTTCAAGGCGGTCTCTTCATCCACTTTTTGGTGGAGCATGATCCCCTCCTTCATCTGGAAGCCGATAGTGAAGACCGGGTTGAGAGAGGTCATCGGTTCTTGGAAGATCATTCCAATTTCATTTCCTCGCAGTTCACGAACTTTCTCAATTGGCAGATTCAGGATCTCCTGACCACTCAATTTGATTGAACCGTGAGCAATGTTTCCCGGCGGGTCTGGAATCAGGCGCATCACCGAAAGAGCGGTGACCGACTTACCAGAACCTGATTCCCCGACGATCCCAAGCACTTCGTCCTCGTAGACATCGAACGAAACCCCGTTCACTGCCTTTGCAATACCGCGATCGGTTTTGAACTGTGTTACCAGATCGCGTACTTCAAGTAATGTCTTCTTGCTCACCTGTTTCAGTCCTTCGTTGATTATGCGTCTGGCTGTTGTCTATTTCCTGTTCTACTCACTTCGGCGACAAAGTCTTCTATTCTTTCACGTCTCTGTTGGATGAATTGCTCGGCACTACCTCAATCGAGAGAAGACCTTTGGGTCGAACGCCTCACGAATTGCCTCGCCAATAAACGTGACCATCAGAAGCGTGAAGAACATTGCCGTAACCGGAATTATCACAAGCCACCAGTTCTGGAAGTTTCCGCTGAACTCGTTCAAGCCAATGCTGAGCATCTCGCCCCAGCTTGGAGTGGGAGGTGGCAGGCCATATCCTAAAAAGTCGAGACTGACCAGAGAGGTTATTCCTGCTACTACCGCAAAAGGGAATGTTGCAATTAGGGGAGTTAATGAGTTCGGCAGAATGTGCTTGAAGATAATTGCGGAGTCCTTTGTACCGAGCGAAACCGCTGCGGCCACGTAATCTCTTGCTTTCTCTCGATAGAATTCTCCCCGCATAAAGTATGTCATTCCCATCCAACCGAATGCGGAGAGGAGGAGAATGAGAACGAAGAAATTCGGTATGATAATCGAGCTGACGATGATGATAACGTAGAGTCCGGGCAAGGTCTGCCAGACTTCGATACCACGCTGTACAACAAGATCAAACTTTCCGCCGAAGTATCCCATTAACGAACCAAAGAGTGTACCGAGGAAAAACGTGATGAACGTTAGAATCAGACCAAACGAAATCGAAATGTTGAAGCCATAGCAAATCCGAGCGAGGACATCCCGTCCAGTTTGATCAGTACCCAAAACGTGTCGAGACGAAGGGGCTGTCGGGGGGACGCCCTCCTCGTAGTCAGCTTCGTACGGATCCCAACTATAGAGTGGCATCAAGATCGAATTCTCGCTACTCGCGTCACTCTCTATCTGCTTCTGCAGCTCGTGAAAGTTTACAAAGCTTTGATCTCCCGGACGGCCAAACGTTTCCCATGAATAGTAGGGAGAGCCGATAAGGTCTGCGAACGCCGGGAAATAGGTCTCACCGTTGTAGGAGACCATCAACGGCAAATTGTTTACGAATAAGGGAAGAAAGAACGAGAAGACGTAGAGTACAATCAACAGAATAAAGGAGTAGTATCCGCGCTTAAGGGATTTGAATTTGCGCCAACGTCGACGCAAGATTGAATCGCGCGAGCGAACGGGTTGTTGCCCATCTATCTGTTCAAGAGTTTCCCCTCCTTCGCTACGTTCTCCTGCATCGTCCGCCAACCTGTTTGCTGCCAACAAAGCAGATTGCCGTGCTTGCATTCGATCCAACAGCGTAGGCCGGATTTCTCCCGACTCGTGCTGTGGTGTCTGAAGCGGAGGAACGTTCCCCTCTCTGCTATTTCCCTGATTCAATGAGTTGTCTGACGAATGTTCCTGAGCCATGCCTATGTTGTTTGGTCTTTCCGTAGAAGTTCGATTCCGCCTTCTGCCTTGCTCTTTCCGCTATTTGAACCTAATACGAGGATCCACGAGTGCATAGAAAATATCACTGAGAATATTTCCTATCAGTAGAACTACTATACCGATCGCGAGAGTCCCCATTACAAAGGTGTAGTCGCGCTCGACGATCGCTTTAAATCCTACGTAACCGAGACCATCAATATTGAAAACTTTTTCGATAAGGAATGAACCGGCGAACACCAATCCAATGAAATGTCCGAGGCCGGTGACAATGGGAATGAGAGAGTTACGGAAGGCGTGGATAAATACCACCCGCTTTTCCGGCAATCCCTTCGCAAAAGCTGTTCGGACGTAATCCTGTCCAAGATTCTCCATCAGCGAGTTCTTCATCAGAATTGTCAATGTAGCGAAGCTACCAACCATGTAGGCAGTAATTGGAAGGACGGCGTGATGTGCTTGATCGAGAATCTTTCCCCAGAGTGAAAGTGAGTCCCACTCAAGTGAGTGAAATTCTCCTAACGGGAAGTACCCGGCTGAGCCGAGTGTTACCAGCAACACCGCGCCGAGTGCGAATCCGGGAATAGAATATCCTATGAAGACAAGTGCCGAGCTGATGATGTCGAACGGAGAACCGTGCTTAACTGCTTTCCATACACCGAGTGGGATACAGATGAGGTAGGAGAGGAGAAATCCTGTCAAACCGAAGAAGATCGAGATTGGCAATCGTTCCTTAATCACCGTAACGACTGGTTCGGAGAACTTGTAGGACTTCCCTAAATCTCCTTGCAGTACATTCCCCATCCACATTGCATAGCGCACAGGGATTGGTTTGTCGAGGTTGAAATAGCGCTTGAGTTCCGCAACGGATTCTTCTGGTAGGTTAATTGATTCCTGAGTATTGCTACTTCCTCCGCCAGCTTCACCTGACATAATCTGCATCTTTGTCTGCAACATGATCTGCTCGAACGGCCCGCCCGGTGTTATCTGCAGAATAACGAAGACAATAAACGTAGAGATGAAAAACGTTGGAATGATCAGAAGAAAACGGCGGAGAAAGTAGTTGAACATATGGTCGTCGCTTGATCGTGTGGCTGAAATGAAGGTAGAAGCGACCGGCATGGTAGAGACCGTACCGGCCACTTCTCTCTTTCTCTGCTTCTCAGAAGAAGGTGGTTAACAGGATTATTCGATTATTGTTAGTTCCCTGCAACCGGAGTTGAGGTCTTGAGCTTCTCGTTGTATTCGGGCCAGAACTTTATGTCGCGTTCCCCCTTGCCAAGGTCAATTGATGGATCTTTCAACGCTTCACTCAGCTTCTCTGCCTTCTCCGGCGAAATCCACCAAGTGCTGATGATGTTTGTCCAATCACTGATCTTGCCGAGATAGAAGTCTGGATGTCCGAACTTATTCCAGTAAGCCACCCGGGTAAATGGAGCATACCATGCCAGTGCATACTGCTGTGAAGCCACGAGAATGCTGTCAAGCTCGCGGATGATTTTCACCCGCTCGTTTTGGTCGAAGGTAACCAGTTCTTTCTCGATTAACTCGTCAGCTCGCGCGTTCTTGAATCCACCCATATTATTGGTGTTTGGAACGTCGGCAAGTTCTGAGTGGAACGAACTCTTTGGATTTGGGTAGAGCAAGCCTCCCCAACTCATGAACGCCATCTCAAAGTTCCGCTCGTTCAATAGTTTAAACTGGGTTGGACCATCTACCTGACGGAACTCCAGCTTGATGCCAGCTTTCTTCCACTCTTGTTGTACGGGTGTCATTACTCGTACCCAGTTGTCAGTTATTGGCATCTCGATCACTAAGGCTTTCCCCTCAGCATTCACCAGAATGCCTTCCTTGTTCCGGTTGGTATACCCGGCTTCGGCTAAGAGTGCGGTTCCCTTCTCAGGGTTATATGTGATCTTTGGGTTGTTCGGGTTCTCGTAGACCGAGCCGGGATAGTAGGAGTTGGTCATTGAGTACTGATTGTACATCAGGTTCTTCACCAAGCCTTCACGGTTGAAGAGGTAGGCAAATGCCTCGCGGACTTTCGGATTGTCGAAGGGTGGCTTCCGCATGTTGAACGCAAGCCCACTCACACCTTGAGGTTCATCGTTGTAGATGCGACGTACCTGAATCAGTCCTCGATTTACCGGTTCATCGTTGAACTCTTCTTCATACCATTGCGCACGGGCAATAAGGTAGAGGTCAAACTCTCCCTTCTTGAACTTCTCCAATTGTAAGCGTTCGTCGGCAACTACCAGAAGAGAAATCTTATCGAAATTGTTGACACCACGGTTCTCCGGATAGTCGGCGGCCCAATAGTTCTTGCGACGAGTTAGGCTAACAACTTTCCCCTTGATAATATCTTCTGAACGAACGATGTAAGGACCACTTCCCGGTGGCATATCGTACTGGTACTTCTCAAGGTATTCACTACCGGAGAGGTTCCCGATGACGTGTGCTGGCAAGATTGATGTTCCACCGAAGTAGAGCATGTTCTTCCAACCGTTGTCCTTGGATCGTACTTTGAAGATATACTTGCTCACTGCCTCAGGAGGATCAAAGCCTCCGTAAAAAGTGTTGGTGTAGGGGGAAAGAATTGTAGAGTCGGTTGTCAGCTTGTAGGTAGCGAGCACATCTTCGGTTGTTACGGGATGCCCGTCTGAGAAGCGAGCGTTAGGGTCGATACGGAACCAGTAGGTCTGGCCATCTTCCCCGACTTTCCAGTGGGATGCGAGAACTGGAAGGAAGTCGAGCGTGATAGGGTTCACCGTGATCAGTGGCTCGAAGACGAACCCGTGGATCATCCGGGTTACTTGGCTGTTCTCGTCTTTGCCATATGCGCGGAAGGTTGCTGGGAAATCGGAAACTGCAAACTTGAACTCGCCCCCCTTTGTTGCGCTTGGATCGGCGATCAACTTCATTTGCTCGTCAGTCAACGTGCTGGACTTCCAGCCTCCCTCCTCTGCGATATCCTCAAAGCCGGCTCCCCCATCCTCAGCCGAGACGCTTGGATCAGCTCCCGGAGCTACATTGAATTTGTCTTCGGTTTCGATTGCATACTGCTCAACTTTAGTTGAAACATCACTTCCTCCTCCTTCCCCTCCACATCCCGTCAGGATTGTGAACGTAAATACAGTGCAAAGAAAGGACGTCAGACGTAGAATTGCTCCGGTCTTCATCTGGTTTCCGTGGTTGGTTTATAAAACTGAATTGTTTGGTGTTCTCAACACGTCTTGCCAACAGAGGTCAGCAGACGGGGGAACGGCGCGTAATATAACCGCCTTTGCAATTGTGGGAAAGTAAACGATAACGTTTTTTATTCTCACTTCTCGGGGTACTATTCGGACGAACCGAGCTGAGAGGCTATTTCTTGCAACTCTCTTTAGACGGATACTTTGCACTCTGTTCCCTCTATCGCCAAGCAAAAGGTGATCAGGTTACAACTGTTCGGCTTCTGTGGCACTCTCTTTCACCGTATATTTTGGCTTGATGCTCTGTGCAGTCTAATTGTAATGGTTCAGGTTCTTGCAGCTTCAATCTCTCAAAAGGCTGCGTACGAAGTCTGTGGTGCACACGCTAAGAGTGATGTTGTAAGCCAAATTTTTCTTGGAGGATTTCATGGTTCGTCAGTTTGCTACAATCTTCCTGCTGATCTTTTTCCTCTATCCGACAGCAGCAATGCTACAGGCTCAAAGTCTCGGCATTGAAAACGGTTTTCCTTTCTCTGCCGATCCTCTCGACACGATGTCAAGCCCATATCTTCCCACGTCGTTCCAAGGTCCTGCAGGAACACATGGTTTCCTGCGTGCAAACGAAGAGGGAAACTTCGAGTTCGAAGATGGAACGCCAGTCCGTTTCGTTGGTGTGACAATCAGCGGGAATGCCTGCTTCCCCGATAGCGTTGACGCTATTGCCGAAGCTCGACGGTTGCGCAAACTCGGGGTGAACCTTGTTCGCTTCCGCTACATGGATTACTCTTATAGCTGGGCTTCCACTCTCTCAATCTTGAATCCTGCCGACGGCTTCAGGTCGCTTGCTCCCGAGCAAGCACGCCGTTTTGATTGGTTGGTGTACCAGTTAAAGGAGAATGGGATCTATTCTGCATTTACTCTTCTTTCAGCCCGAGCACCTCGCGTAGAAGATGGCTTCTCGCCGGAAGTTCTCGACACAATTCCTTGGCTTGGCCAAGGACTGCAATTTATCTATCCCCAAGCCCGAGCTGCCCACAAGCATGTTGCGGGAGAACTTTTGAACCACGTTAACCCCTTCACTGGAACTGCCTATCGGGAGGAACCGGCAGTTGCTACGCTGGAAATTCTGCACCGCCGGGCAATGAATACATTTCACCGACTTTCCTATGATATATACAGTAGTGGGTCGGTGCTGAATTGGCGGCATACTCGGCGGATTGATACGCTCTTCAATGCCTGGCTTCGGCAGAAGTATGGCTCAACCAGTGCACTTGCCTCAGCTTGGAGCGTAACGCCTCCGGGGGGTGGATATCCTAACTCGTTGAAGGGGGGAAGTTTTGAGGAAAGTCAGCAATGGGATAGAGAGTGGAGCTTTAATGCGGGGAATGGTCTCTCCGTCCTTCCTGTCTTAACTCGCGATAGTGTGCCTGACGGAGTGGAGGCACTATCACTGAGGGTTCGAGATGCGAAGAATAACGTATACGACAGCTACATGACCCAGACTGTCAACTTCCAATTCAACACCATCTATCGTCTCTCCTTTAAAGCGAAATGTAGTAACCCCGATGGAAGAACGATTCGGGCAGTGGCCTATGCTGGGCAGGGAGGACTCTATCCTGGTTTCAACGTAGCGCGTGATATCCACCCGTGGTGGGAAGAGCATGAAATCTTATTCCTGATTCCTGTAGATAACGGTAGTGTTGTCACGAACCTCTACCTCTACTTCGGGGATAAGGATGGCGAACTTTCAATCGACGACATGCAACTTCGTGAAGTCGCTCCTGTGGGATTGACTCCGGGAGAATCATTGGAGAACGTATCGGTGGCGCGTAATCGGTGGGGAGAGAATGCTGGTCTGTCGCCGCAGCGGTTCTTGGATCAGTATGCCTTCTATCAAGAACTTGACCGAGATTATTTCAGCGACCTGAAGCGATACGTGACTGATACAATCGGGGCGGAACAATTGGTTGTTGGTGCCGAGAAAATCTGGGCCGGAACAGTGATGGATGTTGCCGCACAGCGCGATATGGATGTGACGATGTCTTCTCAGGGGTGGGATTGGGTTAGCAGTGAAAATGGAACGTGGCACGTGCGCAACTACTCCCCTCTGCGTCAGGCATATGGCGGAACTATATACGGCAATGGAATTTTTGCCGAAGCACACAAGCCGATGATTACCAGCTTTACGACTCCTTTCCCAAATCGCTATCAGGCTGAGTCGATGCTCCAAAATCCAGCCTATCTCATGCTCCAAGATTGGGATGGTTTTATCTACGATACGTGGGATGAAGATCGCGGAGATAACCGCCGGGATTATATCGACAGTGCCGACTGGTATGCAATGCGGAACAATCCGGTGATTTCAGGAATGATGCCAGCTATTTCTCAGATTATTCGCCACGGACTTATCTCGCCGGCCCGAACAACAATTCGTTTGCAGCATACTGAAGATCAGATTAAACTTCTCCCTCGTCTTGCGGGAAGCTGGGGAGCCTATGGTGTTCCCGGGGGAGTAAATGGGTTCGGCACAACAATTGTTCGGTTGGTTGTCGATTCCCTCGATGCCACCCAGTTTACCCAAGCAAACGATTTTGCATTCCCAGCCCAGGCCGACGGCGAAGTAAATAGCGATACGCGGGAGATCCGTTGGGAGTTCGCTCGTGGAACGATGACCGTTAACACCCCCTACGTACAGGCTGCCACCGGTCTGCTGAATCGTCCGGGTGGAATCAGTCTCGACTTGCTCGATGTGAATGTCTTCACCATCAACGAGAGTGCCACAGTGCTGTGGGTTCCGCTCGACCCTACGAAAATGCTGAATCAGCCAGGGCGCTCCCTGTTGACGATCGTCACTCGCTCAGAACCGACAGAGTGGAGTTGGGTCGACTCTTCAACGGCAAGTCTCTGGGGAAGAGGGCCAATGCTGGTAGAACCAGTTCGCGTGGAGCTTGAATTTAAGGGAGCGGGAGATGTGAAGGCTGTAATCTTGACCCCACTCGACCAGCAGGGAATGCCGAAAGGAGAGCCATTACAGACAACAAAGGTTGGAACCGACTATCGCATCACTATTAACCAAGGGGAGACCGAAGCAGTTTGGTACAGTGTAGAGTATGTACCGAGTGGATCAGATGTTGAGGATAACCTCTCAGGGAAAGAGGGGGTTGTGGTACGAGGTCTAACGAATGTGGAAAGAGAGAGAGGAACTGTGATTGTTGATCTTTCAAAAGATGGAGAGTGGCTTCAAGTTGAACTCTACGATGAATTAGGGCGGAAGGTGGCACTACTGCGTGAAGGTCTCTTCGGTGGTGGAGAGACCCGAGTAGATTTCTCGACTGAAGAGTTCTCTTCGGGAACATATTTCGTTCGGGTGAAGGGAGCAGAGGGAACAGTTGGGGGAACCACGATTCATATCCGAAAATAAATAGAGAGGGAGAGGTGTGAAGTTGGGAACAGCTTCCTGCTTCGGTGAGAGTTGTACGAAAGAAAAGAGAGGAGAGAGACGGATTGGTATATCGTTACCGGTCTGTCTCTTCCTATTTTTAGCCATGCACATTTTCTTTTCAGATGCTCATCTCGGTCTTGGTTCCCGCGAAGTTTCCCGTGAGCGGGAGCACCACGTGATTCGATTCCTTGAGGAGGTTGGCTCCCAAAACCCCGAGTCAATTTGGATCGTGGGTGATTTGTTCGACTACTGGTTCGAGTACCGTACTGTTATTCCTCGACAGTTTGTCCGCACGCTCGGAGCGATTGCTCAACTCAGCGATGCTGGCATTCCCATTGAGTATGTTATTGGCAACCACGACTTCGGCCACCGAGATTTCTTTGAGTCAGAATTAGGGGTTCACCTGCATCGAGACGATGTGGAACGGGAACTTGCTGGGCGTCGCGCTCTGATCTCTCATGGAGATGGAAAAGCACTCAACGATACAGGGTATCTCATCCTGAAAAAAGTGCTTCGTGCCAGAATCTCAAATACACTCTGGCGGTGGCTCCATCCCGATATTGGTATTGGGGTTGCTGCCCGAGCATCCCGAAAGAGTCGTGACCACACAACAAAAAAACATTACGGTGGGGAACGCCCCGGCGAAGGGGATGGTCTGGAGCGTTTTGCACGGCAGAAAATTGAAGGAGAAGGTTTTGGCTTAGTTGTGATGGGGCACAACCACCGGCCTGCCGTGGTTGAGTTTGACGGAGGAGTCTACGTCAATTTGGGGAATTGGATGGGGGAGCGACGGACATATTTAGAACTGGATCAGCAGCGTGTTGAGCTAAAAGAATTTAAATGATAGGAGATGTGATGGGGATGGCGACTTCATGGAGCCAATCTCTCTATCACCCACTCTCCGTCGTGTAGCCGATACCTCAACCGATCGTGTAGCCGATTCTCTCGGCCTTGCCAGAACTCGATCAGGTTGGGATTCAGTCGGTATCCTCCCCAGTAGTCAGGGCGAGAAATTGCTTCCTCCTGAAGTTCGGTTGACAATTGGTTGATCCGTTCTTCCAACGTTTCCCGACTTTCGAGAATGCGGCTCTGTGGCGAAGCTATTGCACCAATGCGGCTTCCTCGGGGACGACTCTGGAAGTAGATGTCTGATTCTTCTGGCGATATTTTTGCTACCTCCCCTTCAATCCGAACCTGGCGATTAAGCGAACGCCACCAGAAGACCAACGCTGCCGAAGGATTATCCTCCAGATCTTCCCCTTTCTTGCTCTCATAGTTCGAAAAGAAGAGAAAGCCACTGTCAACTCCTTTCAGCAATACAACCCGTGCCGACGGTTTCCCTTGTGCGGAGACTGTGGCAAGGGTCATTGCGTTAACGTCGGATCCCTCACGTTCGGTAGCCTCTGCAAACCATTGGTGA
>JBFWSB010000023.1:0-22849 GCA_050248595.1 Kapaibacterium sp. (SeqCode) | reverse complement strand
CCCCCACCGACCGTTGCGACATTTCCGGAAGCAACATTGTTCCCGCCCCCACCAATTGTTGCGTCGCCTACGGAAGCAGTGTTATTGTGCCCCCCTCCGACCGTAGAATGTGCTCCCGCTGCGATATTGGATGCTCCTCCTCCTATCACTCCTTCCTGACCTGAGGCTACCTGGGTACCTAACGCACGCACTCTCTGCATGTCCACAGCATTCGATCCACGAGCATTTCCACCTGCATCCCGCTGGACGCTCCCGTTCGTGTTCAGGATTAGACTGTTGTTTGTTCCGCTGTTCACATAGAGACGCAACGCCGTCGCATCCGTTGTTCCGAGAAAGTTCGTCCCCGCTATTGTCCCGGCATTGCCACTCAACGACCATCCGGCGGCTCTGACAACCGAGGCAGGATCGACCCAGCCGAGTTGTCCGGTCGCGCTGTCGAGTTGCAGCAAGCCATCGGTAACTGTTGAAGATGGCGTTGTTGAGAGGGGAAGTGTGTAGGTAATGTCTTCGCTCTGATCTCCCGCTTCGAACGATGTGTAGTTCGTCGTCCCGGGGAAGGCTCCGGTTACTGTGTTCGACTCATAGAACCGTAGCTGACTTGCCGCCGTGTCGTTGTTTGCAAGCCAGAGATCCGTGTTCCCAAAGACCGCTACCTCTGGTGCGCTGATCGTCATATAGTTCGGGGTCACTATGGTACCGCCACCAAGATACCCGAAACTCCCGCTAGCCGACGAGTCCAGGGTTAAGCCATTACCTCCGGCAATGGCAGAATAGGCACCTGCAGCTCTGTTATTGGCTCCTCCTGCAATAGCAGCAAAATCACCCGAAGCTATGTTCAAGGATCCTCCGCCAACCGTTGAGATCAATCCCGAGGCCGTGTTCACCTGCCCCCCTCCAACCGTACTCAGAACACCGGAGGTCGTGTTCGACAGTCCGCCTCCAATTGTCGAGTTAATCCCGGTCGCTGTGTTCCAGCCCCCTCCTCCAACCACGCTCCATGGTGCTGAAGCAACCTGCGTTGCCGTGTCACGATTGCTTTGCATGTCTACTGCATATGCTCCACGAGCATTCCCACTCGAATCAACCTGAATACTTCCGTTCGTATTGAAGATCATCCGGTCGACGTTGTTTACACGAATGTGCAAGGGGACGTTGTCCGTTGTTCCGATGAAGTTCGTCCCCGCTGTCGTCCCGGTGTTGCCACTCAACGACCAGGCGTTTGCACTGACTACTGTTCCCGGATCAACCCAACTAAGCTGCCCAGTCGCGCTGTCAAGTTGTAGCAAGCCATTGGCAACTATTGAAGATGGTGTTGTTGTGAGAGGAAGTGTGTAGGTAATGTCTGCCGACTGATCTCCCGCTTCGAACGATGTGTAGTTCGTCGTCCCGGGGAAGGCTCCGGTTACTGTGTTCGACTCATAGAACCGTAGCTGACTTGCCGCCGTGTCGTTGTTTGCAAGCCAGAGATCCGTGTTCCCAAAGACCGCTACCTCTGGTGCGCTGATCGTCATATAGTTCGGGGTCACTATGGTACCGCCACCAAGATACCCGAAACTCCCGCTAGCCGACGAGTCCAGGGTTAAGCCATTACCTCCGGCAATGGCAGAATAGGCACCTGCAGCTCTGTTATTGGCTCCTCCTGCAATAGCAGCAAAATCACCCGAAGCTATGTTCAAGGATCCTCCGCCAACCGTTGAGATCAATCCCGAGGCCGTGTTCACCTGCCCCCCTCCAACCGTACTCAGAACACCGGAGGTCGTGTTCGACAGTCCGCCTCCAATTGTCGAGTTAATCCCGGTCGCTGTGTTCCAGCCCCCTCCTCCAACCACGCTCCATGGTGCTGAAGCAACCTGCGTTGCCGTGTCACGATTGCTTTGCATGTCTACTGCATATGCTCCACGAGCATTCCCACTCGAATCAACCTGAATACTTCCGTTCGTATTGAAGATCATCCGGTCGACGTTGTTTACACGAATGTGCAAGGGGACGTTGTCCGTTGTTCCGATGAAGTTCGTCCCCGCTGTCGTCCCGGTGTTGCCACTCAACGACCAAGCGTTTGCACTGACTACTGTTCCCGGATCAACCCAGCTGAGTTGCCCGGTGGCACTGTCGAGCTGCAACAAGCCATCGGCCACTGTTGCTGTCGGGGCTGGTGAGAGGGGAAGTGTGTAGATAATATTGCTGGTCATCCCGGTCGGCGAAATGAACGAGTTGTAGAACGACGTTCCGCTTGAGATCAATCGCAATTCATCAAGACTGAAAGGGCCGCTCATTTGCTGGCCACCGATACCGCTCGGGTTAGAGATCAGGAAGTATCCTGAACTTGAATCGAGCGGCGTCGGAATTCCCAGGTAGGCATTGGTTGGCAAGTCACCCGAACTGATAATCAGACGGTGGAATCCTCCATCGTTTCCATCATCGTCGAGAACCAGGCGACCTGCATGCAGATCACGCAGCTGCGCGGTAACCGTTAGTGGTAGGAGGATACAGGCCACAATCGCACAGAATCGGAATAGGAGCATGGTCTTTCCTTTTATGTGTGGCTTCGTACAATTGGCTACGGAGCCGAAATGTTAGTTGTGAATCTCAATCGTGTTGAGACAGAGAGGAGCCACAGACTCTTCGGCTGTGAAGGAGTGTTTCAGGGTGAGAGAATCGGGTGGGAGACATAATGTTACCTATACCTGATAGAATGTAATTAAACATTAACGGATATCCAACAGACTGAAAGAAAAAACTTCATGGATTCTCCATCTAAACTCCAGAAGTGTCTCCTGCGCAGGTCAAGCGGCTTTTACCAACACCTCTCTTGCATACGTTTTTCTGCATAAAAAACCCTTTCCAACCAAAGTCGGAAAGGGTTATCATCGAGAGTCTTCTCTCTATAAGTTTTGCAAAGCCTTCCTCGGCAATCTCTACTCCACTTTTATCACCCCTCTGCTTATCGTCTGCCCATCGAGAGTGAACCTGACGTGATAGGAACCGCTTGGAATATCCTTGCCAGAAAGAGTTACTCTGTATTCTCCCGGCTCCAGAGTTCCCTCTACCAACCTTGCAACCAACCTTCCCACTCCATCAACCACTTCGATCTTCACATTACCACCACGTTCCAGGTAATAGCCAATCTCCGCACCATCCTTGAACGGCATCGGGCTGACGGTTGTAAACCCAAAGTTGCTGAGGCGAACCTCCTCTCGCTTCTCCCTCACACTCGTTGTCAGGTTCCCTTCATCTCGATCAATAACCTCCAACGCATTGTTGACCTCTACTGCACGTATCACAAGGTTCATCGATTCATCCCCGAAATACTTGCCGAAGAGAGGCCTGTGTACTCCATACGGCGTCTTGTTCTCGTGAGCAAAGAGCACAAGGAGATTGCCAACGAATACCCCTTCCAGATCATATACCATCGCGGCTGTATCCCCTAACAACGAATCGGCATTCCGGTGTCTCCAGCCACCACCGGTCGACTGATCGCTCAGGAGCAGATCGACCTGACTGACAACGGAATTTGGGGCAACCATGCTATTATTCTTCTGCACGAGGATTCCGGTCAGTCCCTGAGCGTTGACCATTGCGCGTGGGCGTTGTAGATAGCCCCCCTCTTCCGCGTACTGGTACTTCTTTGAGAAATCCCATCCGTTTTCTCCCCAGGGTATGGCCATCACAAATTCCTTGCCGGTATCGTCAACAATCTCCATGCCGGTCAGAGCCAGAATCCCATACTCTCCTCCTATCGCCCCATCAAGATCGTTGAAGTGGTACCCCTGACCTGAATCGATCAGCACCCACGGTTCCGACCAGTTTTCTCCCTCCAACTCCATTGTCATGATCCGGTTGGAGTAGGGGTCATCTTCCGGCTGGTTGATCCAGACCGCCGAGGCTTTACCCTCCGGGGTCCGGATCACTTGCAGCTTCGATTCCACTCCAGCCAGATTTGAAGCTCTGCTTGGGCTTGATACGCTCCAGATGCCATCCTTCCGTGCAACTTTTGCAGAATAGATATCTGATGTTCTCTCGGCAGGATCGGCAACAATCCAGGTAATCAATCCTTCTTCCCCCGGTAATGCAGTAGCCCACGCGCTCCCCTCCATACGACCACCGGTCATCGAGGAGAAGTCATCATCCAAGATTCCCATCCCCTCCACCTGTCCTGTGTGTGAATTGAGGATAGCGTACCAGACATCGCTGGCACGAGCAGCATCGAGCAGCGAAAGATCCTGCGGAGCAGTCCCCCGCCTGTACCTGTTCTGCAACCAGGTAATGATGTGGATTGAATCACTCAGGTTATCAACCCGAGGAGTGTTGATCCCGTTGGCATTGGAAGTGATTGTAAGTGGCGGGGTGAACGGTGCTCGCGACACGTCCAGCGAGGCAAAGCGGAGTGTTCCGATTCCTGTTCCCCTATCCTGTTCCATCCAAACAACACTCATGCTACCATTATCAACGGCAGTAGCTGGCTGAGGAAAGAGACGAGGGACGTCAACCTTCTTGAGTGTGGAATCGGGAGGAAGTCCGGCAACGGCAGGCTGGTTCTTTTCGTCTCCCTTCCGTTCTGTTCCACTCCACGTCCAACCCTCTTTCGGATCAGGCCACGGCTCGGGAATTGCGTCCCCCCACTGGTGGTGGAATGCCATGTATGGTCCCAGTATATCTACCTCCACCAGTCCCCAGAACAACTTTGCAGATACAGTGGCATAGAGCTGTACGCCAAACGATCCAAGTACTGCACTGTCACGTTTCGGTAACGTCACATAGGTTTTACCTACACCTACAATCCCCCTCAAGCTGAGGGTAGCATCCAACTGCGCAACTCCCCACATCATCTGTATCCCTACTATCAGATTCACACCCAACGCCATTTGACCAAATCGACCCGATGCACCATCCTGCGCAGAACCAGTAATGTCAAGATCTCCGATTCCGCCCCACTTGCCATCCTGAACGCCAAGGTGAGTAGCCATGCCGTATCCGAATCCAAGCGTTGGCTGAATCGACACGAACGGTGCCACCGGTGCAACGTCGGCAAGCTTCTGGGTTCCCCCCAACCACTTCAGCAGGTTGAAGCCCTTGCCATATAACCCGATCGATGGGACAACAGACCCGGGAACAGTCCCGGGGATCGATATGTACCCGCTGGTACTATAGTTGATCAATAGGTTGTTGTCGTCATCTATCGTTGCTTTGTCCACATTATGTTCAAAGGGGTAGTACGAACTCGCAAACCCCAATGCTCCAGTGACAGAAGGGGTTTCGGTTAGCCAGAGTGAATCCCGTGCAACGTTGTAGCTGAGTCGTGCCTGGATCGTTGCGAGAGGATTATCCATTTTCTGGTCTCCAACCATCGGATACTCGCTCGGAATCGCAACCGCCCCGGATGAATCGATCCCTACGCTGTTGGTTGGGCTTCCCTTCCCCGCTCCGGCAACAATTCCACCGAGAGGACTGTTTAGCGTGAATGTCCAGGTATCATCGCCATTGTCGACCACGTCATCATAGGTTGCGTAGTTGAACCAGACAGGACGTGTTGGCGTGATCGTCAGGGCGAGCGTATCTCTTGCCTGGGGTACAGGGTTGCTTCCGACAAAGGTGTTGAGAATCAGATAGGTCATCGGCGGAGCAAGCTTCGCCATGTCGTAGGTGATCGTCCAAGTGGTATCGTTCCGCTTCACTACGCTTGGCGAGGCCAGTTCATAGCCAGCGGTATCGAGAAAAAGTGCCTCGAACCGTAGATCATCTAAAAAGCTGTTGATCGTGAAGGTGTTCGGAATCGGCATTGCACCGGGAGCAATCCCCTGCTTAAACGGACCGGTATGCCCGGCAAAGGTCGGAGGAACAAGTGGGTTCACCACCAGTGGGAAATAAACCGGGTTGGTCAATGGGTCAGTAGCGGCAAGTCCATCTCCGAAAAGTCGGACACATACCGATGAGCCGGGCTCCGCCTCCCCCATATCGTAGCTAATGGCCGCAGACTGATTCGATGCAGTTTTTACGTTTGTGCCGATAACATTACCAGCCGAATCAATCAGCGAGAACCTGACGGTCGCGGCACTTCCCTGATCGAACGTTGTAGTGAAGTTCACGTTGACTTTCTCTCCCTCTGTGAATGGCCCGAAGCCACCATCAGAGGAGAGTGTGATCTTGTCCTCACTCGGTCTCACAACAAGAGGCCAAGTGTATGTAACACCTTCAAGAGGTCCGTCAGGATAGAAGAGCATTACGCCGAGATCATGATTCCCCGCAGCCAATTCTGACATATCAAAGGTCGCGGTGACGTGAGAGAGGCCGTTGTAGGTTCTCCACTCAGGATCACCCGCAATCTCGACAGTTCTATTTGTCTTCCTGTTCACTGCAATTGATCCCTTCCCCTCATCCAGTGGCAGGTAAGCCCGTTGTGTCCCTACTCCAATTGCACCCCCATCCTGGCTGTAGATCGCCTCGCTTATCTCCTCTATCGTTAGCTCTTCACTCCACATATTCAACTCCGACAGCTCGCCCACAAAGTAGTCTACGAGAGTCGTGCCATAGGCTATGTACGGAACGCCACGACCGATGACATAGGAGTAGGTGGAGTAATACTTTACCCACGGATACTTCACTTTCTGCCTACCGATCAGTCCACCGTCAACGAATAACTTCATTGCACCCTCACTTGAGCCATCGCGACCACGACCATCATATGTTGCCATAACGTGGTGCCATTTCCCATCGTTGACTTTATAGGGAGTTTCAATAGCATAAGGATCTATATCTGGTTCCGTGATTTCATTCGACCCAAAGCGCAGCCTCCCATCATCAAGCAGTTTTATCCACGGCCAGTAGTCGACTTTGTCCAGAGATGGAGACTGTAGACCAAACAACGGGGCGTAGCCTTCCTGGGTTGTGCGGAACCAGAAAGAGACAGTTATAACGAGTGTATCATCAATAGTGACCCACGGAAATCGTGGGATTTCAAAGTAGGTCCCCGATCCATTTTCGTTCAGCACCAGAGAGTGGGCAAGTGGTGGGCTGTTCTTCGTGAAGCTTTGCGTATCTCCATCAAGCTCGATATCAACTTGAGTGACTCCGGGCAGGATTCGATCGAAGGCAAAGTGTTCGTAGAATTGTTGTCCTTCACGATACAGATCCCTCGGCAGAACCGTCTGCAACCGCGGACGTGGGATAAGCAACGATATATCTTTCGTCGTCGAGACCGGATTTGCCGAAGAAGAGGACCAGACAACCGCACGCATCGAGGTTGTTGTGTAGGGAAGCGACGCAAAGTCGTAGAGGCTTCTGAAGGCTCGAACGCCCGAGATCACTGTCGGCACACCACTCACATCATCCATGATGTCCCCTCTTTCGTCTAAGAACTGTATGGCCACCGAATCGGTCTCGGCTGTGCTCGGCTCCACGACAATCAGAACCTCTGTCTTCGTTGTATCTAACAGGTTCAGAGGATTTCTCGGAATGTTGTAGTAATCGGAGGGGTCGAGCGTAACCCTCGGCGGCTGCGGTGTGATGTCGATTGCATGGTAGACAATGATTCCCTCTTCTGGCCCCCCCTCCACAAAAACGGTTGCCCGAAGTGTGTCGACCAGTGGTGATAGATTGGTAAGCTTGAAGGAGCGGCTGATTGCCGCGGAGAGCCAGTTGACTCCGTTGGAACGGACGGTATCCGACGCAAGCACCTCCCCGGTGTCGTTAAGGAAATCAAAGATGACTCGTTCGGTTCTCGGAGGAAGAGGCGTTACCGTGAACGACGCAGATTGCACTGACACGTCGCTCCAAGGTGTGATCCCATCCTCCGCACGTTCGTAGTTGTTTGAGATATATGGTCCCCACGAATCCTCCGTGTAGAGAACCATCTGCTTGGAAAGAATTCCGAGACCGACCTTGTATGTTGTTCCGCCGGGAAGGCCACCATCATGTTCTACAGTCACAGATAGGGTGGAGGAGAGAGGAAGCTCTAACGTATCCATCCCGAGCGTCCACGACGCTGTCGTCAGGTCTGTCCCCTCCACTCTCTTCCGCAAGAGTATGGTGCTGCCGCTTGTGTCGATGAAGGAAAAGGGGTTGCCGGCAATATCCACAAGTTCAAATGTCACGGCGCTTGTCTGTGGCGGAAGTGAGTCGACCTGATACGTGTTTGTCCGAACTGTCCCCAGTGGATAGCCGACAAATCCATCGGTCGAGGAGATCACAGGCCGATCCTCTGTCATAATAAGGGGTTGAACCGACTGGAGGGGAACACTCAGAGAACTACTCTGGATCTCCAAGGTAAGCAACGCTCCCAACGGCAGGTCTCCCATCTCCCGCGTATAACTTGCACTCTTCAGACTGCTCCCCTCAACAATCAGTGAGTCAAGCTGCCCTTCATCGGGTGATGCGTAGGGATTGATTACCCTGAAGATGACTCTGCTCGTTCCCTCCGGGAGATCGGTGACTGTAAAGGTGTTCTGGTTCTCATAACTCTGCGTGAAGGGTCCGAAGCCAAGGCTGGCCCTCAGCACTGGTGCTTCTGGCAAATTCAACTCCGCAAACGTCACGTAGACTGAGTCTCCCCCCTCGAAGCTCCAATTACTGCTGAATCCTTCGGCCAGACTGTCGGTTGTTTTTAGGAGAAGGCGGACATTGCTGCTGAACCCGGAATCGCTTGCAACCAGCATCACCACTTTCGCTGGATCAAAATCAGAGACTGAGACATTGGTGAAGGTAAAACGGCAATAGTCCATGCGCGCAGAGACGATCTCCCATACCCTCTCAAGCCGTCCTGTCAAGTCATCATTGCTCGCGTCTACCATCAACAGTCCCCCCCCGTTATGTCCCACCAACATGTACCGACCGATCCTATCCCCCTGATACATCTGGTCGGAAGTGACTTGCAAGATTGATGAGGCTGCCCCCCCGGAGGTTGACCAAGAGAGATCATCGTCGAATGTATAGCCGGGGGACAGTTCAATCCAGGGGAGTTCTGCATCTTCGATGAAGGCTCCCCCCCCATAGATCATATTGCTTGTTCCGCTGTCGAAGGTATACTCCGCAACCAGGCTTGTGCGGTCTTCAACTGGACCGGACATATCTTCCCGTATCTCATCCTGACTTCGATGCCTACTCCAGAACCGCAGGTTATCCAGACGACCGTGGGTGCCAGCACGGCTTGTTAAGCTCCCTGCTGCTTTACTGTATTGGGTTCCAACATAGATATCTGCAAAGCCATCCGACCGCCAGATCGTCCGCGTGTCGGAAAACCGGTCGGAGCGGATTCCGTTGATGTAGAACTCAATAGTTGATCCATCGGAAGTGACCGCGATATGATTCCACATCCCGTAAACCAGCCCTGCTGTGGTGCTAAGAGAGTTGGATGTAGCAACCGAGTAAACATCGGTTGAATCAAACAGGACTGACCAGCTATCGCTTATAGAATTCTCAACCCGGAGTGCCCACCGAGTCTGCGAACCATCCGACGCAGAGACGATAGTTGCTGAGGCAGCATTAACGAAGTACCAAGTCTCTATGGTAAAAGGAGTTCCTTCGGAGAGCTTGAAAGGAGTGGTGCTAACTACGGTGGCATAACTGCCGGTTGAGTCAAGATAAAGTGCCTCGCCAGCATACTGCGCGTTGAGCCTGGCGGCGTTCACAAGGAGTAGAATGGCAAGAGGAAAACAGAAGGTTATCAACCCCTTCACGTTGAACCAAACTGGACTCGACGGTACTGTAGAGATGAGCATAATCATCATATCTAATGTTGGACTACCTACTTATGAAGTAGAGGAAAGTACACAATCCAGAAATGATGAAGAAGCGTTTGACTACTTTCTTCCCCTCTTCCCTTCCCGTTGTTAATGGATAGTGGAGAGATCAGTAAGGAACCTACATTCCTTCTTCGAGTGGTGACTCTACGTGTAGCCTTCTTGGTATAAGTGTACTGTAAGTCTCAATTCCACAGTCCTTCAGAGTTATTCCACCCTACCTTATTCTCTTGCTCCTCCAGATTGCGATGCAGGGGATACTCCCTTCCAGATTCTGAAGATCAAACGTTCCTTCCCCTCTATGAGACTGGTTCCCGGTTCACGCACTCCACCAACCTTCTCCACTGCTCGTTGCGAGCGGAAGTTTTGTAGGCCAATCAGGAAGATGACACTCTCCACAAATTGAAAGGCATGTTCCAACATCAGCCGCTTCATCTCTCGATTATAGGCTCCACCCCAGTAAGGACGAGCTAAGAAGGTCCAGCCGATTTCGACTTCGCTCTTCTCTTGGTTGTATTCGTAGTAGCGAGATGAGCCGATCACCTTTCCATTCGCTGCATCAATAGCAATCAACGCTCCCCCCGACTCCATTGCCTCGCGAAAGAACTCCCGAAAGACATCTTCGCGATACCGTTCACTCACTGGATGTTGTTCCCAGATGAGTGGATCGGAAGCAACGGCGTACAGCTCGTCAAAGTCTTCAGCGAGAAGTGGTCTGAGCCTGAGAAGATTTCCTTCGAGTGTTGGTTGATAGTTGAATTGCATTGTGAACTTGCTTGGGTTTACACCTGATGTTGAGATTGCGACTGATACTTCAAGTTAAGTTGACAGGTGTAGAGGACCTCTACGTACCTGTGGAGAGACTTCCTGCAAATCATAGACAAGACTTACGAAGAGTGAGGTCACTCACTCCTCGGATCGATGCTCCAATGGAACTCATTCTGTAGGAGCGGCAACGAACGGAGGTCAATCTTTCTCAGCCTCACTTTAATCGAATCGCTCCCGACTCTTCCTCGCACAATCAGATTATCCAGATCGATCTCTACGTAGTCGAGGGTTGAGTTCTCCTTGCTTCTCGGATCACTCAGGAGGAATCTCTTCCCCTCGGTATCAACCCGAAGGGCGTAGTCCTTCATCTTGTCATCCATCCCCTGCACAATCATATACCCACGTCGGTGGACGAAGAGGCGTCGCCAGCGGTGCTCGGCTGTTGTTAGCGGAGGAATACTCTCCCCACCCTTCGTGAACTCCACAACTTCGTAGGCTCCGTGAAGTGGTGGGCGTGGGGCAGCGTCATCGTTGAAGTTTCCGGAGAGGACGTAGGGAGAGAGGGTATCGAAGAGAAGGAGGGGAATGATCATCCCCTTTGCAATTGTTGTAATGCTGTCGGCTGAACGTCTGGAGGATTTACGAAGAGTTGATCCGTCACGTCCGACAGCCAAATGGCTCGGTCGAAAGAAGAGGTTGAATAATCGGGGAACTTCTGGAGCCAAGAC
This sequence comes from Kapaibacterium sp. (SeqCode), assembly GCA_050248595.1. Classification (GTDB taxonomy): domain Bacteria; phylum Bacteroidota; class Ignavibacteria; order OLB7; family OLB7; genus JAGWAZ01. The sequence continues at coordinate 11,622 of JBFWSB010000023.1, read as the reverse complement.
GAGAAGCGAAAGGAAGAGAAGAAACGTAGAGTGAACCTTTACTGAAATGTCGAAGCTGAAGTTGATAGCCACAACGTTCACCATTACTCCACAGGCAACGATTGCTCCGAAGGTTCGCGTTCTACGGAAGAGGAGGAGGAGGGCGGCAACGACCTCCATAATTCCGGCAAAGATTGTGTAGGGTCGAGAGGCTCCCATCGTGCTCCAGTAGAGGAGGTCGCGCGGAGTCTCACCCACTGTTGTAAAGAGTGTGTTCGGCTCTGGCAGATAGAACTGCCACTTGAAGACTTTGTTAAATCCGTAGTCGAGAAGCTGAAGGGCAAGGTAGTAGCTTGCGATAACGACCAACCAGTAGAGTGCGCGACGGTACTCTTTGCGGTTCCGATCAACGAGGCTCCAGATTCCAGTAAAGAGGATTGAGATGACGAGGAGATCGAAGAGGTGAATGTAGAGTCCGGTAGTATCAGATAAGAGTGGACTAAAGAAGCCCTCTCCGTAACCGAAGACGTTCCTCCCAGTCCACGAAGCGAGTGGCTCGAAGAGCGGACGCAGCAGTTCTCCCGTATCTGGCAAGAAGTGGTGTGGGAAAGGAAGCGTGAGCATAAAGAGGAGCGCAAAGAGCGCAACAAACCGGAATCCGATTCGCTGAGCTATTAGCCACTCCCCTCCTCTCTCCTCATTAGGTGTTGCTCCACTCTCGTTTAGAACTGACTCGATCATCGGAACAGGTAATTTGCGTGAATGAGCTACATTACATCTCCTTCACGACATCTACCACCATATAGGTGAGACTACAGAGAGGAATCGCGTGAAGGTTGTGTCTGCTGACTCTCAACTTCCTCTTCGTAACATCAACAAATCTATTTACCGAGATGTTCTTACCTTTCCACAGCCAATAAAATCTGGACATTACAGTAGGCGAATAGTCTTTACTTCTAAACGATTATGATCTATCGGAGAAGTACAAAACTTTGGGTATACATCAGCTTGGATTGCTGTCAAAAAAATTGTCCTATCACTTTGATCTACTCTTCTACTCAAGATTATATCTCTCGGAAGATGATTAGCCACTCTCACTACAACTACTAAGGAACTTGTATGGCATCCACAACAACGCGCAAAAGAATGATCCGAACTGTTCAGGTGATCACAGCCACTTCTCTGTTGATCGTTGGCTGCGGTACCGAGAAAGATAGAGCAGGAGGAGACCTTCACGAGGAAAAAGCGCAAGCAAAGATTGAGGAGATTGTGGGTCAACATATGGTTAGCGAGGCACTCCTTACAGCCCACTTTGTTGCTGCCGCCGAACGGGCTGGCATGTCGTCGGACTCTATCAACGCAATCCTGCGCAACGTTGCGGAGCAGTCAGCAATCGATGAGTTCTGGATCACCGATTCGCTCGGCCACGCCTACTTGACTAGCACCGGCGTCAATTTCACTTTCAGCCCAGATCCTACAGTTCAGCCTCAGGCATCGGCTTTCTGGCCACTGCTCGACGGGAAGGAATTGGTTGTGATTCAAAAGGCAGAGGTTCGCGAGATCGACAGTACAACTTTCAAGTATGTTGGGGTAGCCGGAGTGGACAAACCCCGGATCGTTCAGATCGGCGTGAGCGCAGAAGATATTGTAGATCCAAAGTAGCAGAATACATCCACCGGGTGGGACTATCATGTAGTCCAGCCTTCTTTCTACAGGAAAAATTCGGATAGCAAATGCTCTCCGTGGAGCTTAGCCTCTGGGAAAGAATAGTCGAAGCTGAAAACACCCTTCTGCCAAGTGAGGCCGACCTTTCCCCCACTCTTCTGCGCCGTAATCAAATAACCATCCAAGCCGGAATATCCACAACAGTGCCACCTGCGAGATGCATCTGAGGTTCGCCATAGGTATTGGACCAGACAATCGAAGTTCTCCCGCTCTTCACCACATCTCGCAACTCTGTAATACCGAATTAGATTAAGGAAGAGGTATATCTACCTACCCAAGATTGTCACTCAGAATGAAGCGAAGCGGAATGAAGACCACCGCAGGCAGCACCGTAGGGAATCTCACAAGGAGTGGGGAGAGTGGTGCACTACTGAGCCGGTGAGATGCTTCGGCAGACCTCAGCGTGACAACCCCTTTTCAGGATGGCCTATGTCTGCACGACGATATACGTCTTCCCCTTCTTTATTAAGTAGAAGAACCGCGGAGGTCGAGTGGATATGCGTTGTATTGAGCGTTGATATCGTCGCAAAAAAATCTGGTTACACAAACTCCACACTGCGTCACCTTCCCATCAATTACGAAAGTACCGAAGCCATCATCATTCATTTCTGCGGAGCCATCACATGAAATTCATCTATCTCTGTACAGCTACCCTCTTTCTGTTAAAATCCACACACCTCTTCTCGCAGACAAAGTTCATTGCACACCGAAGCCATAGTGGGCTGGACGAAACCTTTACTCTCACAGGTGAGGGAAACTTCGGTGAGATTCGAAGGAACTGGTACCATATCGACACAGCGTTTCAAGTAGAGAGTGTTGAGGAGAGTTCAGAGGGGAAAGAGCAAACCACCCCAACAACACCGGAGCCAGGACCACAAGCGTTGCCGAAGGAGAACCGAAAGGTCTCCGCCCCGGAAGTTCCATCAGTAGCACCTCCACCAACACCAGCAGCGGCTCCAACAATTGACACTCTTAACCAGAGTGAGCCAGCCGCAGATTCTCTTCAACCCAATATCTCCACTCTGAAGAAGAGTAAAAGTAAACAGCAGAGTGTTGCTCAGAATATCAGCCGGAATGATACCGGAAAGAATCGAGAGAGTCTGATTTGGTTAGCCTTAGGATTAGGCTTCCCGGCTATCGTCACTGTCGGAAGAAATCTCTGGAAAGGAACTGATGATAAAGAAGCATAAAAAAAAATTCAGCCACAAACCTCGACTACTATGAAAAACCTTATCGCACCCTTCTTCTTGCTCTTCGTCGTGCAGCATCTCTCTGCTACAACGTTCTACGATCAGCTTTGCCAATTCAATTTCAACTGGGGGAAGTATGAAAGTCAGGCTCCTAAAGGGGAAGCTCGATACTTCGCTTCGGACAGAGAATATGTGCAGGCACACCTGAGCAGCGTCATTCCGATTCTCCGCTCGAACCCTGTCAGCCACCTGAGTGCTGAACAATACGAGTGCCGCACCCACTTGATTGAAGTGCTCGATGGATACCGCGAGGGGGGGAAGTTCCCCCTCAACTACTATCGGCACGAACGCATTCCAGTCTTTATCGACGAACATAATACGCACTGCGCAGTTGGGTATCTGCTACAACAGACTGGCCACGAAGAGTTAGCCCGTCGCATTGCTGCAACAGACAACTATGCTTGGGTAAAAGATATTCACGAGAAAGAGCTGTTGGAGTGGCAGGAGGCTTCAGGATTTACGTTGGAGGAGTTGAAGCTGATTCAAGGTGCGTACGATTTTTACATGCCCGATGCCCTGATTGCCCCAAACAAATATGAGATTCCACAGAAGCCAGCCTGCATGGTTACGTACTTCGAGAGGAATGGTGGTGGGAACTCAGTTGTGGAGAGTGAGGAAAATATTTGGTGTCGCGGCGAAGGAGTGAACGGCCTGTTGAACGGTCGTTGGGAGCAGAACTTTGCGGCAGGTCTGCCTTGGATTGAGGGCTACTTCAAAGATGGAAAACGAACTGGAGAGTGGAAAGAATATTACCAAGGAACTACACAACTCTGCCGCACTGAGAATTGGAGAGATGACAAGTTGAACGGAGTTAGGAAGCGCTTCGATAGATCGGGAGTGCTGATTGAGGAGATTACCTTTAAAGATGGGAATGCGATTACGAAGACCAACTACGATCGCCTCTCCTCCCTAACGTGGGTGCGCAAGCCGTTAGATTCCAACCTCGTCTGGACCGAGGTCTACACTCCCGGAGGAGGGTTGATAGCCTCGGGACATGAGAGAGTACACAATCCGGGGAACCTGCTCTGGTTCCAGAACATTGAGTTGACGGCTCTGAATTCCACTGCCATCACGGCACGTGATATTTCTCAGTCAAACGGAGTCGTGACATCAGGTTTTGGAGGAACAGGCTTATACAACACACCTCCATTGGTACAGTATAAAAAAGAGGGGGAGTGGGTCTACTACAACAACCTTTACGGAGCATCTGCTTCTGCTCTCAACATCTTCGCGCAAGACTCCCCTATCTTCCTCGCACAAAGCTCCGCTCAATCTACACTTGCACTCCTTCAAGACCTACGGCTGTTCGATAGTGAAGAGTTCCGCTCTGACTACGATTCTATTCGCGTTGAGTATGGAGAGAACGTTCAAGACTTTTATGGTGAGGGGAAAGAATACCTCCACTTGCAAGTTCACTATCAGAACATTATTCAGAACATCATCAGGTTCAATCGAAGCAAATATGGACTAAGTTCAACAAGTTCAATTCAGATCAAAGAGGTTGGCCAATACAATCGCGACGGTTTGAAAATCGGTGAGTGGAAGCACTTCAATACCAATGGTGAACTGTATAAAACAGAACACTTTATTATTCCCACGAAAGAAGAAAGCGATGTTGCCTCAAGAGAGTTAGGGGTAGAAACTAAAGGAACGTAATTGAAGGGAGACTTTGCGCACACTCTCTCAATCAAGGTTATATCTCGTCAGGTGGCGTGTCATGCCTCTACACGTTCACCTGACGGGAGTATAACCGAACTATGAACTGCTATCGTATAGTGTTCACCATCTATACTCTGATCCTGACTGCACTCTGCGGCCTCTCCTCCTGCGCCAGTTTCTATACATCTCCTGCTGCCCAAACTCCAACGTTTGAAAAGCCTGAAGAGCTACAGACAACGTTCTATCGGAGTGAGTCGGGAATGGCAGTTGATGCAACCGTTTCGTTCAAGCTTCCCGAACAGTTGAAGAGTGTTGACTATTCGCTCCCCACAGATAAGATGCTTCCCTTCGCTTCGTTTCAACTGTACGACCACGTGCGAAACGTGAACGATTCCTCGGACCTACGCGACCAAACAGAATTCGATGCTTCCATTGGGCTTTTCGGACGTGAGGGCAGCTTCCATTTTGGTGCTGCAATTGGATTTGCAGGAGGTGAGATCGATGTTGACTATACCCGCACCAAGATCGATACGGTCATCTTGATTTTTCCTTTTCTTCGATCCACCTCACAACATGTAGAGGGAACGTATATGCGCCCTCACTTCGATCTGTATGGTGGCATCGGCGGTGCGCTCTCCCCTCTCCCAATGAGACTGGAAGTAGGAGCATTTGAACGTCTCCACCTCCCCTTCTTTCTCACCTGTAATACGAGTGATTCTGCCCTCGACACATCAGCCTTGATAGTGGAGCTTGGAGCCTACGCCCGGCTAACGCTTCTCGACCTGATTGCCGTTGAGTGGAGGGGAGGAGTTGGGCTGCCAATTATCGGCTCGGACTGGTACTACGAGTATGGAACTCTCGGCGTAGGGTTGATCTTAGGAAGGTAGCCACGATCAATATCAAGGAATGAATCTCCCCCCTCTTCTTTTACAGTTTCAATGTTATAGAAGGGACTTCTCTCCCCTCCACAAAACAATTGCTACTCCCCCTAAAACCATATCAAAATCTTGCCTAACTTTTCCCAAGTTTGCAACCTTATATCTAACGGTTCCTACTTCGATTGCTATCGAACAAAAGAGGATACTGATGACAGAAGAGCAAAAGGCATGGCCAACTGGCGCACCCGAAATCGGAGAGAAAGCTGAATTAACGCGCGAAGTCTTGAAGGAGGATATTGAGAAGTTCACTGCAATCTCAGGCGACCGCAATCCGCTGCACTACGATGCCGAACTGGCAAAAGAGACAAAGTTCGGCGAGATTGTTGTTCAAGGGGGTGTGACAAGTGCTATTCTGAACGCGGTTGTTGCCGAAAAGCTGCCGGGACCAGGTACAGTATTTCTGCACGTGAACTGGAGCTTTAAAGCACCGGTAAGGCCGGGTGATACAATCACCGGTGCAGTAGAGGTGACTGCGGTTCGAACCGACAAACCCATAACCGAACTTAAAACGACAGTAACGCGCGGCGACGGCACAGTTGTCCTCGATGGAGAGGCGGTCTGCTATACGATGTCATTACCTGATCGTGGTAAGTAACCCATGGCGACCCTACTCATTACGCTCTTCACACTGATAGCCTTCGCAGCCAACTCACTCCTCTGCCGCATGGCTCTCGGTGGGCAACTCATCGATCCAGTCTCCTTCACTACTCTTCGTTTAACCAGTGGTGCGTTGGCACTGGTCACGATATCTCGACTGGTTAGTGAAAGAAAGGAACCCCAACAAAAGAAGGGATCATGGGTATCCGGTCTTGCATTATTTGCGTACGCCGTGGCATTCTCTCTCGCCTACATCTCACTTAGCGCGGGGATGGGGGCAGTGCTGCTCTTCGGATCGGTACAGGTGACAATGATAGGGGCAGCCCTGAAAGGGGGGGAGCGGCTTCGACCAACCCAATGGCTTGGATCGGCGGCAGCTCTCGTTGGTCTCATCTATCTCGTACTCCCCGGCATCTCGGCTCCCGATCCTTTGGGAGCACTCCTCATGATGGTTTCTGGAATAGCTTGGGGCATCTACTCAATTCGTGGTAAGGGCGTTTCAGCACCGATTGCCATGACTGCTCGGAACTTCACCCGAGCTGCCCCTATGGCAATTGCCGCGAGCTTGATCGCAATCTCTATGCTTCACCTGAAACCGTACGGCATCCTGCTTGCGTTGATATCTGGAGTCGTTACCTCTGGTCTGGGATATGTTCTCTGGTACAGAGCGCTTCGGAACCTTACAACCACACAGGCATCAATCGTTCAACTGATGGTTCCAGTTCTCGCTGCCTTCGGCGGAGTAGCCTTCCTTTCGGAAGAAGTATCAACGCGGTTGATAGTTGCGAGCACGATCATTCTTGGAGGGGTAATGCTCGCGGTGATAAAGATTGCGCCAAAACGGATGAAGCTTGCACGTGAAGATCGTAGTGATTGAAAAGGATGGCAGAGTTTCCTCCGCCGAGGTAGTATCGTAGAGTTGCTCCATCTAATACCCTTCACCCCTCCCAAAGCATCGATATCGGCATCTCAAGAAATTGCTCGACTTCAATACCACCCCTTCCTACAAGCAGAGGACGAGCTTGGCCGAAGGCACGAGTGAATGCGTCGATACCTGGGAGCTTCTCCCCTCCCCCCGCACTCTTCACTTCAATGGCTATTACATTGTTCCCTCTCTCTACAACGAAGTCAACTTCACGGTTGCGCTCTCGCCAGTAGTAGAGTTCCTCCCCAGCTCGACCAATCCCATTCAGGAGATGTGCTCCAACTGCCGACTCGGTTAACCTTCCCCACCAAACTCTATTCTCTTTTGCTTTCTGAAAATTGTGCGGAGAGAGAGCACTCATTAAGGCTGTGTTGTAGACTTGAAGCTTTGGGCTGGAGGCACGCTGCCGTGCTCTATCTCCTGCATACTTCTGAAGTCCAGTCACCATTCCAACACCGGAGAGAAGGTCAAGATATCCGGCTAACGTTGTCGTGTTTCCTGCATCTTGAAGCTGACCAATCATTTTTTGGTAGGAAAGCTCTTGTCCTGAATAGCGGCAAGCAAGTTCAAAAAGGCGCCGAAGGAGGGCAGGTTTGTCCACTCGGGTTGTGAGGAGAACATCGCGGGAGATTGTGGTCTCTACTAATGAATCGAGAAGGTAGTGCCGCCAACGATCCTCATCACTAATTAAGGAGGCAGCCCCCGGATACCCACCGAAGTAGATGAAGGTGTCAACATCCCACCCGAACGCATCTCGCATTTCACCATACGACCAATGCGTTGCACGAAGAGTCTCGAAACGTCCAGCTAAACTTTCTGAAAGACCTTCTCTGAGAAGAAGTGGGGAGGAGCCAAGAAGGAGAACGCGAAGTGGGAGCTTGGCAGCCGTATCCTCATCCCAGAGTCGCTTCACTGTCTCCGACCAGCCAGCTATTTTCTGCATCTCGTCGAGAATGAGAAGTGCCGGTTGTTGTGTACCATCAAGGTTGCGACATTGAAGCCGTGCCGCTTCCCATTGCTGCGCAATCCAACCGATGCTCTTCAGCGCAGGTTCGTCGGCAGTGGCAAAGTGGGTTGGAATTGAAAGCTGCTCTATAGCTTGCCTTGCCAACGTTGTCTTACCAATTTGCCGAGGACCGAGAAGAATCTGCATGAATTTTCTCGGCTCTCTCAATCGTTGTAGAAGTTGGTCGAGAAGTGGTCGCCTAAACATTTTTCTTCGTCCTCCTGATGGCTCTACATTCAAGCCTTACAAATTACTCAGTGTATTGAGCAAAATTACTCAATACACTGAGTAATTTGTGTTTTCCACTATTATCTTTGAAAAATTCGCGTTTATTGCCAATTTTCACCTTCTTTTGACCATTTCTCTCTGACGCTATTTGCAAGAGAACCCATCTTTCTCTCCCCAGTACCCTCTCCCCTATCCCCTGTAAGTTCCTGTGAACCCAAAGATTGCGCATACCCTTGACTGTATCTTTTCGGGAAGATTTCGTATTCTGGTATGCTTTGCCGGAACGGTAGAGATTCACCCATCTGCTACGGCGGAACGCGCAGTCGAAGAATATCCTTAATCTCTTCACACCCCTCTACAGATAGCTATCTGTACCATATTCTTCGCAACCGAACAGCTTTCTATCAACAGAATATCTATAGACTACGGAGCACGTAATGAGCACTAACTCTTTCAACGCACGCGGAACGTTGCAGGTCGGGGATCGAACCTATGAGATCTACCGCCTGAACGCCCTCGCCGAACTGAACCAGAACATCCACCGCCTTCCCGTTTCCATCCGCATCCTCCTCGAAAACCTTTTGCGCCACGAAGATGGTGGTGCTGTCTCTTCAAAGGATATTGAGACGTTAGCTCAGTGGAATGCTCACGCTGTTCCTGTCGAGGAAATTGCCTTCACGCCGGCTCGAGTTCTGATGCAGGACTTCACCGGCGTTCCGGCTGTGGTGGACCTTGCTGCGATGCGGGATGCAATGGCGAAGATGGGGGGTGACCCAAACAGAATTAACCCACTTCAGCCTGCTGAATTGGTAATCGACCACTCTGTTCAGGTCGACGCATTCGGTCGCCCAGATGCGATGCGGATCAACACGGAACTGGAGTATGAGCGAAACCAGGAACGCTATCAGTTCCTCCGCTGGGGACAAGATGCGTTGCGCAACTTCAAAGTGGTTCCGCCGGAGACAGGTATCGTTCACCAAGTGAACCTTGAGTTCCTCGCCCGCGTTGTCTTCCCCGGCGGCTACATGAACGGAGCAACCGGCCCGATTCCTGCCTATCCTGACACACTTGTTGGAACCGACTCGCACACGACGATGATTAACGGTCTCGGCGTTCTCGGCTGGGGCGTTGGTGGTATCGAGGCAGAGGCCGCCATGTTGGGTCAGCCAGTTTCCATGTTGATCCCGAACGTTGTCGGCTTCCGTTTGACAGGAGAGTTGAAAGAGGGGGCAACGGCAACCGACCTTGTGCTTGTTGTTGTGGAGATGCTCCGCAATCATGGCGTAGTTGGAAAGTTTGTCGAGTTCTACGGGCCGGGTCTCTCACGCCTTCCACTGGCCGACCGCGCAACGATTGCAAACATGGCTCCAGAGTATGGCGCAACGTGCGGATTCTTCCCAGTTGATGCCGAGACGGTTCGCTACCTCCGCTTCAGTGGACGAAGCGACGACCACGCAAACTTGGTGGAAGCCTACATGAAGGAGCAGGGAATGTTCCACACTGCCGACTCACCTGAGCCAGAGTTTGCCGAGAGTTTGGAACTTGACCTCTCAACAGTAGAGCCAAGCATTGCCGGGCCGAAGCGTCCGCAGGATCGCATCCTTCTCTCCAATGGAAAGAAAGCATTTTATCAAGCAGTAGATATGATCCTGAATCCGGGAGGATTGCAGAACGCAGAGAAGAACGTGAGCAAGTGGGAGGGTGAAGGAGGGAACGGCCAGACGCACGACTTTGCCTCGGACGACTCGGCTGTCCGCTTCACACACGACGACGCAGAACACACGCTGCACCACGGATCGGTGGTAATTGCCGCAATCACAAGCTGCACAAACACATCGAACCCATCGGTGATGGTTGCCTCCGGTCTTCTTGCAAAGAAGGCTGCGGCTCTTGGACTGCAAGCAAAGCCGTGGGTGAAGACATCCTTAGCACCGGGATCGAAAGTTGTGACCCGATACTTAGAGAATGCCGGACTCTTAAGCGAGCTTGAGAAGCTCGGCTTCCACGTGGTTGGCTACGGTTGCACCACATGTATCGGCAACTCCGGGCCACTTCCCGATGTGATCTCCGAGACGATCCGCAACAACAACCTCGTCGCCTGCTCTGTCCTCTCCGGCAACCGGAACTTCGAAGGACGAATCAACCCCGACGTGAAGGCCAACTACTTGGCCTCTCCTCCACTCGTGGTTGCCTATGCGTTGGCAGGACGGATGGACATCGACCTATACAACGAGCCGTTGGGACAGGATCACGATGGGAACGATGTCTTCTTGAAAGACATTTGGCCATCACGCTCCGAAGTGAACGCAACTGTTGAGGAGGCACTGAAGTCGGAGATGTTCTCCACGATCTATCAAGGAGTATTCGACGGAAACGAAATCTGGAGAAATCTGGATGTACCGACCGGCGATCTCTTCGCCTGGGATAGCGACTCGACATACGTGCAGAACCCTCCATACTTCGAAGGGATGACTGCCGAGGCTCCGTCGAAGGCAAGCCCAATCACTGGTGCGCGAGTTCTGGCACTGTTAGGGGATAGCGTCACAACCGACCACATCTCCCCTGCCGGATCAATCAAGAAAGACTCACCAGCCGGTGAGTACTTGATGGCTCACGGCGTTCTGCCGAAAGACTTCAACAGCTACGGCTCACGGCGCGGCAACCACGAGGTGATGATGCGGGGAACGTTCGCAAACGTCCGTCTGCGGAACCAGCTTGCGCCGGGAACCGAGGGTGGCTTCACAAACTACTTGCCGGAAGATCGGGTAACTTCGATCTACGAAGCATCGATGAAGTACAAGGAGAGTGGGACGCCATTGATTGTGATCGCCGGGAAGGAGTATGGCACTGGATCGAGTCGCGACTGGGCGGCGAAAGGGCCGATGCTCCTCGGCGTCCGAGCAGCGATTGCCGAGAGCTACGAACGCATCCACCGCTCGAACCTGATCGGCATGGGAATCTTACCACTCGAATTCTTAGAAGATGAAAGTGCTAAGACGTTAGGTCTGACTGGCAAAGAGACCTTCGACATTATTGGCCTAACCGAACTCTTCGAGAATGGCTTCCCAACCGAACGTCGCTTAAAGGTGAAGGCTTCTGGTGAGGGGAACAGCGTCTGCGAGTTCACAGTTAAGGTGCGGATCGACACACCACAAGAGATGCACTACTACCTGAACGGAGGCATTCTCCAGTACGTACTGCGCGGACTACTCGCACAACCGAAAGAGGAAGAGGTTGAGGCGTAAGGGGAGAGAACGTAGATAGTTGATTGTGAGAGCAAGACTCTCACCCATCATCAACACGACAACATCGAGT
>JBFWSB010000022.1:0-23081 GCA_050248595.1 Kapaibacterium sp. (SeqCode) | reverse complement strand
AGCAATCCCGTATCGTTCGCCTTCCTTTGAACCGGGTTGGCGCGCTGAACAAAATCGGCAAGAAGTTCAGTGAACTGGAGCAGAAGTATGAGCGCGAACCAACCGCTTCAGAAATTGCTGAAGAGTTGGAGATGACGATGAGTGAGGTGACTGAGACGATTAAAATCTCGGGACGCCATCTCTCCGTTGACGCACCATTTGCTCAGGGAGAGGATAATCGTCTGCTCGACGTTCTGACAAATGATGCTCAGCCTTCGCCAGATCATGGTCTGATGAGCGAGTCGCTGAAGATCGAAGTACGGCGCGCACTCTCCACACTCTCTGAGCGTGAAGCAGAGGTCATCCGCCTCTACTTCGGTCTCGACCGAGAGCATTCGTTGACACTTGAGGAGATTGGTGAGCGGTTCAACCTGACACGCGAACGTGTTCGGCAGATAAAGGAGAAAGCAATCCGGCGTCTGCGTCACACTTCTCGCTCGAAGGCTTTGCGAGCCTACCTCGGGTAAACATGAGAAACAGTACATTATCGGCAGTGAAAGCCTCGGTGACTGACCGGGGCTTTCTTCTTGCCGGGCATAACAAAGGCTTTTTTTCGTAAGGATATGCAGACCCTTCTGACAGACTCTGGAATAGAACAGATTCTCGACCGCGTCAGCCGCGCACGGATTGCCGTTGTAGGAGATGTAATGTTGGACCGATATTATCGGGGCAAAGCATCTCGACTCTCCCCAGAAGCACCTGTCCCTGTCGTCGAAATTGAAGAGGAGGCAGAACATCCGGGTGGTGCTGCCAACGTTGCCTACAATCTCTCATCGCTTGGTGTTCAGACCTCAGTCTTCGGTGTGATAGGTGGTGATCGCTCAGGGGAACAACTCTCGTTTCTTCTCGACGATCTCGGCATTGCCTGCCGTGGACTTGTTGTGGAGAGTGATCGGGCAACAACCGTGAAGACTCGGGTGATTGCTGAGGGACAACACATCGTTCGAGCCGACAGAGAGAGTCGTGGAGCCATCCGTGAAGACGTTCAACAGAAATTGATGGCGAAGCTTCAGGAGCAGATTGGCGATCTCGACGGAATTATTCTTCAAGACTACAACAAAGGGGTCTTCTCCCCGAAACTCATTCACGATATTATTTACCTCGCAGGGGAGAGTGGCGTTCCAACCTACGTCGATCCAAAGTTTGAAAACTTCTTTGCCTTTCAGGGAGCAACGCTCTTCAAGCCGAATAGGAAGGAGACGGAAGATGCACTTCAGCGGAGACTTGAATCATTGGAAGATAAGTTGAGCGCTGCCCAAGAGCTGAGAGAACGACTCCAAAGCCGTTACGTAGTTCTTACCATGAGTGGCGAGGGAATGATCTTAATCGGTGATGGTGAAGAGCCAGAGCGTATTCCCACACGATCGATTCAAGTTGCTGATGTTTCTGGTGCAGGGGATACAGTGATCGCAACCCTTGCGGCTGCCTCAGCAGCCGGAAGTCCAATGCGGGAAGCCGTTGAGCTTGCAAACATTGCCGCCGGGATTGTCTGCGAGCAGGTTGGAACAGTTCCTATTACGCGTTCTGCTCTTCAGCACTCGCTTCACAACATGCACGCCTGACTTACCATGCAAAACAGTCCCTTCGCGTCACGTATCCTCGACATTACTCACATTCGTGATCTATGCGAGCATCTGCGAAAGAGTGGGAGCCGAATAGTCTTCACAAACGGTTGTTTTGATATCCTTCACTTAGGGCATGTAGAATATCTCCGCCAAAGTGCAGAACTGGGAGATATTTTGGTTGTGGGCTTAAACTCCGACAACTCGGTTCAGCGATTGAAAGGGGAGGGGCGGCCTATCGTGCCGGAGAGTGAGCGTGCAGCTCTCCTTGTTGCCCTCCGTTCAGTCGACTATGTCTCAATCTTCGATGAAGATACTCCGCTCAGTTTGATCGAAGCTGTCCGGCCCGACGTTTTGGTGAAGGGGGGAGACTATGATCCTGCCGCTCTCGACGGATCGCGATATATCGTTGGAAGTGACCTTGTCCGGTCGTATGGTGGTGATGTGCAGGTGATTGACCTTGTTGAGGGGAGATCAACTACGAATATTGTCAGTGCGGTTTTGCGTGCTTACGGTCAAGCAGCGGAGTAGATAGAGGAATCGGGCGTAACTTATCGTTGGGATCAAACCCTGCTTATAGTTGCGTGCCATACCGAGCATACCTCTCCTATCTCGGGTTGTTTTGGTGAAGTGAAGCATATTATGTGAAGCAACGTCCTCAGGATGCAGCAGAAGATCTACATTATTGCAAAGGTGTTAGCCAAGTTTGGCGTTCTCATGATCGCTTTACTCTCCTTTGCAGGTGCGTTCATCGTTGCAATGACACAGTATCCCCCCTTCCGCCAGTGGGCTATCGACGAAGGATTAAATATTGCCAACAACGCGCTCAGCGGAAACCTCACTGTAGAGGATGTGCAGGGAAACATCATTACGGGGTTGACGGTGACCGGTGTCCGCCTTGAAGCTGCCGATACTACCTTTGCCTACATTCCACGCATTTCTCTCCAGTACAATCTCAACCCAATTCTCAAAAGCAAGACCATTCAGGCCTCGGTAATCCTTCACAACCCAGAAGTCTATCTCCACAAAGATCAGAATGGGGTGTGGAACTTCAGCCAGATTGCCAAGCCGTCAACGGATATCGACACGCTGCCGAGTAAGCCGCTGGATTGGACGTTTGAAATTGAGAATCTGGAATTACGTGATGGGGTTATCACCTTTAATGATGAGGGGAGTGCTCCGTACGGCTCCGAGCAGAAGAAAATTGATTTCCTCCACTCCAAACTGCGTCAAGTGAACTTGGCGACGAGTGTCTATTTCTCAGCCTCTGAACAACAAGTCGACATTGAACATTTCTCGTTCAAAATTGATAGCTCCGATCTGAACTTGGTCGATCTCGCCGGTAATGTCCTCGTTAACGAGAGTGGACTTTCAGTTAATAGCTTGCGAGTAGAAACCGAAGAGAGCTTCTTCAAGCTTAACGCTCACATGGATTCGATCAGTCTTTTCACATCGAATCCTAATGGAGATTGGATGAACTATCCATTCAATCTCTCGCTCGATGCGAACCGGGTGGATATGTATGAATTGCGGAAAGCGATTCCGGGACTGAATATCTTAGGTGGGATCGCAGAGTTGCAATTGAAGAGCGAGGGGACGTTCAGAGATATTAACGTGATGCAGCTGGACCTAACGCTTCAACGTTCAGTAATCCATGCAACAGCCCGGCTTTTAGCTTTGGATAACTCCGAGAAGTTGCGAATCGAGGCCGAGCTGAAAGATTCGCGGGTCTACAATAGCGACATACCTCTTTACCTCGTCGGCATTCCGATGCCCGATCTGAACTATCTCCAAGAAGTTGAAATTCGTCAACTAAACTATTCTGGAACCAATCGGGACTTGGTCTCTGTCTTCGATCTCTCCACACCGATTGGAAATGTAGAGGGGGGGGGCTGGCTGCGTTATGAAAATACCCCTCAATGGAAAATTGATCTGTTGGTAGAGGAGGCAAACCCCGGACCAGTCTTGCAGGATGATTTCTACAACGGATTGGTAACGGCAAGGCTTGTTGCCGAAGGGGTTGGGTTCAATCCAGACCAGATGGATACACGATTCCGGTTGCGAGCAGGACCGGCGCGACTGGCAGAGCGAAGCGTTGGGCGACTCTGGGTAGACGGAGCGTATGGTGATGGAGGGGTGCTGACGTTAGATACGGCAATGGTTGCCTGGGGTGATGCCGGAACGATCGATGCAAACATAGGCTCACTTGAGTCTCTCCAAGAAGAACTACAAAAGGTTCGTGAGGGGAGGGGGGGGATAAACTTTGTAGAGAGAATTTCGTTGGCGCAGCAGGATGCCGACATCTTCGACGGGTTTCCTTCGCTTCGTGCTAAGGGTTGGTACAACATGCAAGACCCTTCACAACCGAAGTACAAGGTGGACATTGAAACCGATCGCCTGAACATCGCTGACATCACGCTCGATCCTGAGCAGACAACTCGACTTGGACTTACCTTCTCAGTTGAAGGCTCAGGCATCGAACTCGATAAGGTAGAAGGGAAGGCAGATTTGGCCGTCTTCGACGCGGTACTTCCCGATGAAACAATCATCGTTCCCTTCAACGCAGAGGTGACGTTAGCACTTGAGGGGGATGACCGTATCCTTCAACTGAAATCAGATGTGATGGATGCCTACCTCAACGGTAGCTGGCGTTTCTCAACGCTCTTCCCAACTCTCTCTGCCGGAATTGAAAAGCTTGTAAGCTATGTGTCGAGGAAGGGGAACTACAACAATGAGATGGATATGGATTTCCTGACAAGCGACGACAGGGAAATTGAACCAATCATTGCCTCCTATGAGTTTATCCCAAAAGATCTTTCTCTTCTTCAAGCATTTATTCCGAACGTCACTATCGAAATGGATGCTAAACTGAAGGGGAGCATTTCGGGAACCACTCAGTTGCTGGGCATCACTGCGCGTGGAGAAATTCGTCGATTCCGCTATCGAGCCGGAGATCAAGATATTCGTTTCGGTGGAACGAACATTGATGCCGAGGTCCGCAACATCAGTTCTGGATCGATGGATGATCTTCTGGATGCAGAGATCAAGATGACAAACGATTCGCTGATAAGGATCGGTGATCTCGATATTGCTCTCCCCCGTTTGGACATGGCGTTTCGTGATGGTGAGCTGAGTGCGAACGGTGCAGCACTGATCGACAACACATATTCAATCGCTCTGGATGGCAAACTGAACGTTCTGGACGAACGGGGTTATGCTGTGGTAATGGATACGTTGTTTGTCGGTTGGTCGCGTGGACTACAGTGGCGAAATGCCGATCCGGTCCGGTTTACGTTGGGGAGCGATGGAGTCGACATTGAGTCGTTTAGGTTGTACAGAGAGGGAGCCGAACTCTTCTCTGTCACTGGACGATTTGAAAATTTTTCGGAGTTCCGCAACCTTCGGCTAAGCGTTGCCGGAACATCGCTCCGTTCACTGCAACCCTTAATTCAAGACCAGAAGACGCTCGAAATGGTGGAGACACTTTCGGGTAACCTTGAAGAAGCGGAAGTAGTGCTGAACGGTTCGCTCGAGAAACCAACAATTGAGGCATTCCTCAACATCGACGACCTACGGTATACCAACACACGTATCGGCGACCTTGAGTTAAACTTAGGGTATCAAGATCAGAACTTGAGTGGGACGATTCGGATACTGCGACCAATTACTCAGGAAACAACTTCAGACAGTGCGCTCGCGTTCGTTACTATCACAGCACTTCCGATCGACCTTGCCTTTGCTTCCCGTGAAGAGCGAATGATTTCAGGACGTCCAGTCGATATCAAGGCGAATGCAGATGACCTGCCGTTGGCAATTGTTGGTCCTTTTACCACTGGCCTTATTATTCACGGGGGGACAGCCAATCTCAAATTTGATTTGTCTGGAACTTATCCGAACATTCGATATACAGGTGGTGGAAAAATTCTTTCAGGGCTGTTAACTGTTGAGAGCACAAACGTTCCCTATTTGGTGGATGGAAAGTTTGAGTTTACCGACAACCGTCTAATTATCCCAGGAATCGTCCTGAAGAATCTTCCCAGCGACTATTCACTTGGTAAGGCACGAGTGAACGGCAAAATCATCTTCGATGGATTTGTGCCGAAAGAATTCGATCTGAACATCAGAACCGAAACATCTGGGCTTCTCGTTTTGAGTGATGCTACCCAAGCCGTAAACGATGCCTACTATGGCGACTTGATTATAGCGACCGAAGATCAAAAGCCACTCCACTTCGGTGGGTCCTACGATTGGCCAACTCTTGAGGGGGATATCTTGGTGCTATCAAGTGATCTAAAATATCCCTACCGCGCAACAACCGCCTCGCTCGGCGACCGAGTAGAATTTATCGACTATGAAGAGTGGATTGAACGGAGTGAGCAGGAATATGGACCACTGCCATCCGACGAGGAGTTTAAGGATATGGGGGTGAAGACCCCTGATGAGTTGAAGGGAGCGGACACGTCGATGGGGGGACTCGGCGCGGAGTATGAAGTGATGAAGAAAAAGCTTGATAGTGTTGAAACCAAAAAAGAAGTACGGGGAACGTTTACTGATCGGCTGAAAACATCTCTTCGCCTTTCACTCGGGGAGGGTGCAAACATTAAAGTAGAGATTGGCCCACTTCAGGAGTTGACCTTGAATGTTGCGAATGATGGACCTCTCTACTTCACGATGTTGGGAGCTGATATGACCTTGAGGGGGAACATTATACTCCAGGGAGGATCGAAGTTGCTCTACTTCAAGACGTTCGATGCAACTGGCTCGCTCAATTTTGAAGATGACATCCTGAACCCATCGATGGATATTAGTGGAACCTACGAGGGAACCCGGACTAATGATGGAAAGTCAGAACCATATACCGTGACTATCAGTCTTACGGGAACCCTTGAGGAGTTGAACGTCAGTTTCTCCTACACAATCAACGGAGTGGCGACTTCAACTGATGCAACGAGGGTTACTGCCAATGCCCTTGCACTTCTCTTGACTGGAAGACTCGGTTCTGAGTTGGGTGACACAAAGCTTGGGGAGGTGCTTGCTACGAATGCGCAGGAGGTGAGCAGCGCAGTTTTAACGCCGGTTCTGAACGATCTCTTTAAAGAGCTTAACGTTAACGTAAACCTGGGGAATTCGGTCGACCCAAGTCAAGCGCAGGTTGAGTTTGTGCAGCAACTCGGTAAAATCCTCTTCCGCTACGATGGGCGGGTGAGTGCTCCCGGCAATGGGACAATCTCCGTTGAAGTTCCAATCTCTGTTGTTCTCGACACTGAGAAGTTCAGCAACCTTGTTCTGGAGTTGCAGCGGGCAGTTGTCGATCAGTTTAACACGACCTCAACAAACTCATCATCGTCGTCAGAAGGTGATAATGTTTTCCGGCTTCGCCTGCGGTTGAAACATACGTGGTAGGTGGTGGGGTGAATTTAAAATTCAAAAGGCAAGATTAAAAGTGGGTGGGGTGGATGTTGAGTATTGTTGATTCTTTGCGTTGTTAACACGTTCTCCACTTCAAACTTACCATCGACAACCTACTGGGCTTTTGAACTACGTCATTGTCATCCAAGCTTCCTAATCTTTTCCGCTATCCTCGCTAAACGTGAGAGCCTCTCAAAGAAAATTTGAATTTGATCTCGACTTCTTCCATTTTTGCCACACAACACCGTGACGAACGGACACGCTTCACGATATAAGGTGCGGTATGAGTCTTACGATAGTTCCTGTCAAATCAGCTTCCGAGCGAAAACAATTCATTACGATGGTGTGGGATATCTATGGAGATGACCCCAACTGGGTTCCGCCACTGATAGCTGACAGGAAAAAACTTCTGGATCCAGAGAGAAATCCTTTCTGGAGCCATGCTGAAATCGAAATGTTTTTAGCCAAACGTGACGGAAAAATTGTCGGACGCATTGCTGCGATCGTCAATTGGGCGCACAACCAAGTCCACAACGACAAAGTCGGTTTTTTTGGTTTTTTTGAGTCGGAAAACAAGATTTCTACTGCACACGCACTATTTGCTGCTGCTGCTGAATGGCTTGCTGAACGGGATATGGTGGTGATGCGGGGACCTGTCAATCCGTCAATCAACGATGAGGCTGGTCTGCTTGTGGATGGCTTTAATGACCCACCACAAATCTTAATGACATATAACCCCGAATATTACGTGACGTTAATCGAAACGTATGGCTTTACAAAAGTGAAGGATCTCTACGCATGGAAATTGACCCCCGATTTTCTCTCTCCAAAGCTTGAGCGGGTTCAAAAAGCTGTGCGTGAACGGGAGAACTTGACGATCAGAACCTTCCGATTCAGTCCAAAATCAGCCTTTAAACAAGACATTGAGATTCTTCGGGAGATATATAACATCGCTTGGGAACCGAACTGGGGGGCTGTGAAGATGAATCGAGATGAATTCAACGCACTGGCTGCAGACCTTAAGCCGGTAGCAGCAAAAGACATAGTACTGATTGCCGAATCGAATAATCGTCCAGTCGGTTTTGCCTTAGCACTTCCGGACATTAACCAAGCGTTGATACGGAATAGATCGGGGGGAATGGTTGGTGCTTTATGGCACTTGTTAACAGGTAAAAAGCGGATTAAGAGGGGACGAATCATTGTTTTGGGAGTGGTTCCCCCCTTTCAGCGGCGTGGAATCGATGCCGCGCTCTATTACGAAATCGGACAACGGATGGTCGTAGACCATAAATATATCGAGGCGGAGGCTTCTTGGGTGTTGGAAGATAATGAAATGATGAACCGTGCAGCCCGGATGATGAAGGGAGAAATCTACAAAACCTACCGACTCTACGACAAAACGATTAAAGAGAATTAAGCTTCTACAAGGCACGTTCGGCATACATTTGGTCGTTATGCAGACCCGTGAGGGGAAGATAACCCTGTCACGGAACTCCCGCGAATGCTGGGAGGGTATGTTGAACAACTCAGAGAGGTAATCTTGAGTACTTTGTGGAAAAATGCTTCGGCACGCCGAGCGACCCGTATTTGGGCAATGGTTGTTGCTGGAGTAATCGGCATATTTGCTCTCTCAGCAGATATGCTCCAGACCGCTGAGGCAACGTCAAAAACGGATGAAGAGGGGAGACAACCCTCTCCTGAAGCTGAAGTATCCGTTAATCTTGACTCACTTTATTCTGCCAAGGCAGCCGACAACGAGGTAAGTGACAGCAGTTTCGTTGCACCTGTTGACCCCGGCCAAACAATAGAAGGTCACGTCAGTTGGTATGGTTCCCGCTTTCACGGTCGCAAGACTGCAAATGGTGAGCGGTTCAATATGAACGATATGACTGCTGCACACAAGAGACTTCCCTTTAATTCCATTGTTCGCGTTGTCGACACTAAGACCGGCAAAGCCGTCCTCGTGCGGATTAACGACCGTGGGCCATACGTTGGGAGCCGTGTTCTGGACTTGTCACGCGAGGCAGCTACCCGGCTTGGAATTAGAGGACGTGGAACTGCCGATGGACGCTTGGAGGTATTCGTTGATGAGGAGCGTGTAGTAGAGAGTGAGCAGGGGAAGAAGAGCCTCCGTTTCCTTACCTTCGATGCAGATGTAAAGGGGGCAAAGCCGACCGGATGGTCAGTGAACGTAATGAAGAGCAGTAGCTTTAGCGAAGCTCTGAACGTACACAATCGCTTGGTTGATCAGTATGACCAAGTCTTTTTGTCGAGGGTGATTGAGGGGGGAGAGACGAACTGGTATGTTCTCGTTGGCTTGCAAAGCGAGGAGCACCTTGCCCGCGATTTTCAGCTGGAGTTGGCAGAAACATTTCCTGAATCTTCGGTGATCCGTTTCGACGATGGGTTACCACGGAAAGAGACTTCGCCAACCTTTGCTGCAAGTTCAAGCGAAGCGTAAGTCTGGTTGGTGAACTTCCCTACACTGGGAAGGATGAGCTTTTAGAGAAAAACCCTCTCGGATTTGCCGAGAGGGTTTTCTCTTTTCGGAGAGATACATGAGCAAGGGGAAGATCATCTCACTGGAGATTACCTGTTCAGCATACTCAGAGTGAGGAGTTCTTCTCCTAACTGGCGCGTAAGGTTGCGGTAGATTACAGTTCCAATATCTGGGCGGAGTCGTGCGAGGCTCTCGAAATCATTCCGCATGATTGTGATTAGCGTAAGATCAGTCAGGGCAACCGATGTTGTTCTGTGTATTGACTGTGCCAGCGTTGAGATCGAAGCGACTGTGTCCCCTTCACTACTATGTGCGCGGGCAGTTCCACTACTCATTTCCTCTACGGTTCCATCAAGAATGATGTAAAACGCATCGCTCTCATTCCCTTCGCTGAAGAGAACGTCCCCCTGCTTGAATCGATCAACCGTGCAGTAGGAGGCAAGCCGACGCAGCTGTTCAAGGTTCAAGCCATCAAAAATATCTTGCCGATTGATCGCTTCAAGAATTCGTGATGGCACAGTTTGCGATGCAAAGCTTCTCACGACAATATCACCAATTGGTTCAGCCTCGGGAATAAGAATATCCTGACTTGTGTCGAGCGGAACGAATATCCGCACCATCTTCAGAATGTCGAGGCGTTCTACTTCGTTGAAGACCATTGCCGGAATGTAGGCGGCTGGAAGAAATCCCAACTCCAGCAACGTTCTCTGCATTCTGGGTGCGTATGCACTGACGTTGATGTCTACATAGCAACTCCCCAGTTCGCTCTCGGCAATTCTCAAGAATTCACTTAGTAGGGGATAGATTACATCGTCGTTGAGGGCGATTAGCTCGAATATCCGCGCATCATTCTCAACGTGATCTACTGTGTAGCCGATTGCTCCAACCAGAACATCCCCTTGCTTTGCGAGGATATAGTGCGAGTCGGTTGCTTGCAGCTTGAAGACTCCGTAGTGGAGCCGGAGTGCACCGAAGATTTGGCGGTGTCGCGTTCGTCCCCGTGCGATACGGAGCAAGTCGGCGTAGCCTTCACTTGTCATTGTCGACATGGTTAAATCTGCGCCGGCTGGATATGGAGGAGCTGTTTCGTCGACAATGGCGTAGGGGTGGATGCCACAATTCTTCATCGATTGATTGGCAAGTTGCCATGCTTCAGGAATGATATGGGGATGGTTGCGCCGTAGCTCTAACGCAGGACCAAAGTGCCGTGCCAGTAGGATAATGTTCTCGCGATTAACGTTGACGATTTTCGATGGGAGATAGCCAACAACGGAGAAGTCGTGAGAGACTGCAATCTTCGTCGAACGAGGGTGAACAATCCGCGCGTCGACAACGCCTACGTGGATGCGATCCTTTACGTGCTCGACACGACCTTCCATTAACTTGTTCCCAAGCCCCATTCCGCGCGCATCAGGGTGAACCACCAGCCGTCCAAACTCAGCCGTCAGGTCGCTGTAGGCTCCACGTTCTTCCAACACAGATGCCGTTCCATAAATCCGGCCACTTTCTGGGTCTTCGGCAACTATCATCACCGTATCGTCAGCATAGATGAGTTTTCGAATCTGTTCCGGGTCGTAGAACTTTTTGTAGGGATAGTCATCGCCGTACACTTCGTGAAATAGTCCGCTGATGCTCTCGGCATCATTCGACACTGCCTCTCTAATGATTATCTCTGCCATATCCTCTTTTGAGTTGTTGAGAGTTGATGATTGCAGCATGTAGCGTTGAATTTGTTCGTTTGGCACAATCCAACGAATTCAGCGAAGATAGAAACTATCTGGGGCAATTCTAATCTCCGGCGTCAAGTTGTTCCAAGGTGGAGAAAAGCGGGAGAATGATTGTAGAGGGAGACAATCCTTTGTAATTTACTGGCCGATGTATCTACAACAATCAGTATGAAATACCATGGCACGTCGTTTTGTTTCTAATCAGGATGAGACTGTACGAATGTTCGACAGTAACTTCATGGAGTTCTTCTCGCACATTCATCCATCTACACCAGTTGTCTTCTTCCTACCGGTTGTTATCTGGATGATCTGGCTTTCAGCCACGGTCAATGAACTCTCGGCGATCACAATTGTCGGTCTCTTCTTTCTCGGTCTCTTTTTCTGGACCTTTATCGAGTACGTTCTCCACCGCTTCGTCTTCCACTATCAACCGAAGACAAAATGGGGAGGACGATTGCACTTTGTCTTGCACGGTGTCCACCACGACTATCCGCAAGATTCAACGCGGCTTGTGATGACACCATCTGTCAGCCTTCCGTTAGCTGCCTTCTTCTACGGCGTCTTCTGGTTGGCCTTTGGCTTTGAACATGTGAATGGCATCTTCGCTGGCATGGCCTTCGGCTACATGTGCTACGATCTTATCCACTACGCTACGCATCACTTCAAATTGAACAAAGGGATTGGCAAGTGGCTGCGTCAATATCACATGCGCCACCACTACCAAGATGACGCAACGAAGTATGGTGTGAGCGTCCCAATTTGGGATTACGTCTTCGGTACTGTTGAAAAGAAGAAGAGAGATAACGGCTAAAAGATAGGTGCTCGATGCCTCTATTCAGAACAGTCGAGAGAAAACATTAACGTGGGGATACTTACCAATGAAAGTATCCCCACGCTATTTTATGAGCGCAGATTTCGGATTGCGAATTTTTGATTTCGGAACGGCGATTGAGAGAAGCATTTTCCCAATCCCCAATCCCCAATCCCCAATCCCCAATCCCCAATCCCCAATCCCCAATCCCCAATCCCCAATCCCCAATCCACTCAAATTTCGGATTGATGATTTCGGATTTCGGAAAGCATTTTCCTAATTCCTCATTCTCCATTGCTAAGCGACATCACCGTTTTCCACTCCTCTTCTGTTACTGGCTGCACAGAAAGTCTTGACCCACGTTGTGTTACCACCATCTTCTCAAGTCCGGGTGTCTCCTTCAGTTCACTTAGGGGAATCATCTCTTTGAACTTGCTGACAAACTTGACATCCACCATTAACCAGCGTGGATTATCAGGAGAAGACTTCGGATCGAAGTGATCTTCGTCGGGGTCAAATTGTGTGTGGTCGGGATAGCCTGATTTCGTGATAGTCATTACTCCGACAATGCCTGGTGGTTCGGTACTTGAATGGTAGAAGAAGGCAAGATCACCCGGCTTCATATCATCCCGCATGAAGTTCCGCACTTGATAGTTTCGGACACCATCCCAAAACGTTTTCTTCTCCCGTTGTAGATCATCAATTGAATAGCAATCTGGCTCTGATTTCATGAGCCAGTAACGTTGTGCTGACATAGGTTGCTCCGGTTTTCTTTGGTTATACATGGGGCGGTTACTCAGGGGGAGCTTGAAGGGGAAGGGGACATTGGGATATATGATCGGCGATCAAGAGGTTATAGCAGAGTGATGATTGCTCGGATCGTGATTTGTACTCGCCACTCCCAATGTAGCCAGCTTCACAGTCTACGATCAAAGAGCTACCAACTTCTTCCGCATTTTCCAGTGGGGAATTGTCACCTCCTCAAAGCGTTCACCATATCGTTCGTAATTCAATCGCTCGTAGAAAGGGACTGCCGACTCGCGGGCGTGCATGGTCATGCAACTGAACCTTCGTGCCTTTGCAAACTCCTCGGAAAACTGTACGAGCGTTGTTCCGATTCCTCCACCTTGAAGGTCTTCGCGAACAGCTACCTGTCTCATGCGTATGTTCTCTGTATCTTCTGGGGTGAGAATTAAGCAGGCGAGAAGTTCCCCTTCATCACCGTAACAGGCAAGGTGGAAATCGCTTGACTCAG
Organism: Kapaibacterium sp. (SeqCode); assembly: GCA_050248595.1. Taxonomy (GTDB): domain Bacteria; phylum Bacteroidota; class Ignavibacteria; order OLB7; family OLB7; genus JAGWAZ01. The sequence goes on along the minus strand of JBFWSB010000022.1, from coordinate 9,778 downwards.
CTTTGAGCGTTTCTGAAGAGAAGACAAGCCCGAGAGGGCGTCGGAGTACAACGTCCCGCAAGGCGACCGTCTCTTCATATTCACGGCTACCGTATAGTATCTCTCTACAGTCCATATTCAGGTAGAAAAGTAATCATCGAAGTTGAAACGAGAACGTAAGGAATGTGTAATGAAGGCGTGATATCCTCTCAGCGATTCTAAAGGTCACACTTTCCAGTTTCACTTTCACGTTCCATACGTCAAACTTCCCGTATTTTCCCCGATAATACCGAACAAGAGGAAGATGAACAATGTCCGATACACTTACTGAGAACTCAACCTCAATTTCGCTCTCGCCGGAAGTTATCAACTCATACGAGGTGGTGATTGGTCTGGAAGTCCACGCACAGCTTCTGACTCAGTCGAAAGCATTCTCGCGAGCCGCAAGCGACTTTGGTCCAGCCCCGAATACAAACACCGATCCCGTTGTTCTCGGCCACCCCGGCACACTGCCGACGGTGAACCGGGGACTTGTGGAGATGATTGTGAAGATGGGACTTGCCACCAACTGCTCAATTCGTCGGTTCAGTACATTCTCGCGAAAGAATTACTTCTATCCGGACCTTCCGAAGGGATACCAGATTTCGCAGTACGAAGACCCGATTTGCCACGACGGTTGGATCGACATAGAACTAACAGATGGCTCCACAAAGCGCATTGGCATCACCCGAATCCACATGGAAGAAGATTCTGGCAAGTCGATCCACGACTTAACGCCGAACGACTCGCTCGTCGACCTGAATCGTGCTGGTGCATCCCTCATCGAAATTGTTTCCGAGCCAGATATTCGGTCGTCTGAAGAGGCCTACCTCTACCTTACCCAAATCAAAAGCATCGTCACTTGGCTCGGCATCTGTTCTGGTAATATGGAAGATGGAGCACTCCGCTGCGATGCCAATGTTTCCGTTAGGAAGAGGGGAGCCGAAAAGTTTGGGACGAAGACCGAGGTGAAGAACATGAACTCATTCCGTGGAGTGGAGAAGGCGATTGAGTATGAGATCCTTCGGCAAATTGAACTGATTGAGTCGGGGGGGAGTGTGGTTCAGGAGACAATGCTCTGGGATGCCAATCTTCGCCAAACTCGCGCGATGCGTTCTAAAGAGATGGCGCACGACTATCGCTATTTCCCGGAGCCTGATCTGCCGCCGGTGATTGTTACTGAAGCTGATATTGAAGAGATTACCAGTAGACTGCCGGAGCTTGCTCCCGCAAGAAAGAAGAGGTTCACAGAAGAGTTCGGAATTCCTCTCTACGATGCGGGTGTACTTACCGACTCGCGCGAAGTAGCAGAGTACTTTGAAGAAGCTGTCGCTCACCTCCCTACAAAAAGCGAAGATCGGTTCAAGGGAATCAGCAACCTGATGATGTCCGAAGTGATGCGCGAGCTTTCGGAAAGGAAGATCGGTATCGACCGATTTACCATCGATCCAAAGCGGGTTGCAGAACTCGTGGAGATGTTCGCAAGCGACACCATCTCCTCAAGAAACGTGAAGGACATCTTCGCCGAAATGCTCACCTCGCCGAAGTCGCCAAAGGAGATTTCTGAGGAGAAAGGATTTGTGCAAGTGAGTGATGAATCCTTTATCGAGGAGACTGTCGATCTCGTTCTCGCCGAAAACAGTGATGCTGTAGAGAAATATCGAGAGGGAAAGACAAGTTTGATTGGCTTCTTCGTGGGGGAGACAATGAAGAGAACGAAGGGAAAGGCAAACCCGAAAATCGTGAATGAACTGTTGCGAAAGAAGTTGGGTGGGGAAGCCTAAATGGGTGAGAAAGGGAGTGATCGAATCGTGAATTCCAACTGGACTTCAAGGAGTCTTCTTTCGCTGCTGCTCTCTCTGTTCTTTCTCTGGCCGATCCTCACGAATGGACAGGATACAACCGAGGTTGAGAAGCCTCCTGCACCACGGATCGAGGGGGGGAGTGGACAGATTGCCTCTACCAACAGCGAGTTCGTGATGACGAAAAGTCCAACAACAGCTCTTCTCTGGGCGATTATCCCATCGGGAGGCCAAGTCTATACTGAACAGTATTGGAAAGTCCCAGTCTTCCTCGTTCCAATTGGAGCATTGGTTGGCCTCGGCATCTACAACAACGGGCGGGCATCTGACTACAACGATCAACTGCAAACGTTGACGAAGGGGAGTTTAGACTACAACGCCACGCTCGCCAACCGCGAGCAATTCCGCGACAATCGTGATTTAAGTTGGGCAATTGCTGGAGGTATCTACCTCCTCTCATTCGTTGACGCCTACGTTGGAGCACACCTGTTCGACTTCGATGTTGGTGATTCCCTCAGTTCAATAGAAATCTATCCTGACTTTGAACATAATGGAGTGGGGATTTCGGCGCGATGGTAGGGGGAGAATTCAAAATTCAAAAGGCAAAATTAAAAATTTTAGAGGGCGAGTTACTCTGCTGTAATTACAGTGAGAGACCGGATCGAGAGTGTCGATCCGGTCTCTTCGTTTGTGGCTAAGGTTGGATAATTTTCGACGCAACTACTGAAGAATAATGATCTGCCCTGACCAAAGAGTTTCTTCAGTGGAGACCGATATGCGGTACGATCCACTTGGGAGATTATCTGTGTCGAGGTAGATCTCTCCAGTTGCGTGGGATATTTGCCGAACGTTAACAGGAAGGGTTTCGCCGAGAGCATTCACGATGTTTACCCTAAGTTGATCGCTCTGTAGTAGATTCGGCACGATCAAGATTACATCTGTTCCGCTGGTTACTGGGTTTGGCTGCGATGTAAGTGCGGAACCCTCGTCCTCGGTAAGCTGCACCCGCTTCGCACCATTGGCTCCATTTGTGCAGACCTCTTGATACCAGTTATGGCTCGCCATCGGCGTGAATGGATCATCGTCTGAATAGAATGGCACATCGAAATCAGGAATGATACATTCGTGCGGATATTCAGGGAATTCTGGAATTACGAGGAATGGGATCTCACATGGGAGTTCGCTGCTTCCGTTGCTGTTTGTCTTCACTAAGTACATGTCGGAAAGATCGCCGTTAGCATACCAATCAGAGAGGGTAAAGCCGCAGAGGATAAATCCTTCCGTTCGACCGCTTCCCTGCGCAACCGGAAAAACAGACCACCCTTCTTCGACGTCGTCCAGACCAAATCTGTTATTGATCCAGCCTGGAGCAAGAGCAGGTGTTACCGTCTTGATAATCATATCACGGGAAGGTCCTTCATCGGTGTAGCCGGTAAAGACCAGATCCCACTGGCTAAACTCACCACCACCAGAAGAGGGAAAGGGGATTTCACGAATCGTTTTCGCCTCCTCATCGTCGTTCGACGGGGTTCGATAAATAACCTGTGTTGGCCCAGCGCATGGATCTGTCCCGTTAAACTTCACTAAGTAGATATCTCTGTCGGTGGCAAAGCTGGAGGAGTATCCTGCAATTACAACGTTGGGAACGCCATTGTTATCAACTTCCACTGGATTCTGAAGTTCAATAACTGAGTAGAAGATTTCATCTCCAGGACCTCCAAATTTCCCTGTAAGTATAGGGCTTCCCCCTATCGGCTCAACCTCTACTGTGAAGCCATCTGCCCCTCCACCAAGCTCTTGGGTATATCCAACTGCCATCAAATTCCCACTGGCTAACTTTGTCACAGCATTGAATCCGTCCAGTGTTAAATAGTCGTATGTATCGAACCAAACATAAACTCCAGTACTTGTGGTTCGGAGCATAAATGCGTTAGAAGAGTTCGTGTAGCGAACCTCGCCAACGGCGACAATATCAGGACTTGATCCACCTATTGGTTTTTCAATCAAGTCCAGACCTATTTCTGATCCTGATATGTCATACGTTCTCAACCATACGAGCGTACCATTGCAATCGATTTTCATCAGGACAACGTCGGTGTTTGTGCCTAAGGTGGTGTGTCCGACAACGATAAATCCCGATCCATCAACCGCCTCGATAATGCTCTCTCCAACATCTTGATTGCCGTTGTTTACGTCATAGGTATTCTCCCACAATGTCATGCCATTATTGTTAGTTCGAACGACGTAGATATCATCTGAACTTTCCTCGGAATACCCAACGGCGATATATCCATCACCACCACTTGTTGCACACGATCCAGTTACCGGGATTACTCGTTTGTGCCCATGCTGGTTGTTCAAGTTGCCGTAGATAGCTTGCCAGGTCTGCCCAAGACTATCGATGACGAGAAGGGGGAGGAACAAAAGGGAGAGAACCAGAATGCCGAGGTGAAGAGAGGGTACATTTCTCAATCGTTCTGACCGATGAAGGTGTACCGAACGCGAAGTTTTGCTCACTGTTTTCATGAGGATATCACTAAATGGTTAATGTAGAGTATTGTGTAGAGCAATGCGTAGATGTCAATTGCAGTACACTGTTTTTTGATATTGGAGATGGGAGCACCTCTACAAGAGTATGATGCAAGATGTGCTCATTCAATGCTGAATCTCAACAAGGAATGGACATTTGTAGGGAAGAGGCAGATAAGTGACGCTCTATACAGAACAAGTGTGGTGGATGCGTTGAGTCTTAGTGTTTGATTCAAGCAAGCTTCACAGGTGCTCCAGTCGATAGCACGACTCAGATGGCTATCAGCTCTGGTAGATATGTCTTCTTTTAACTGAAGAAGCCGGGGCATTAATGCACCCGGCTTCCTCGCTGAATCCTTTACTGTGTTGTGTGACTATTTCAGGATAACGATCTCTCCTAACCACTTCGTCTCACCGTCTGAAACCGATACTCGATAGGTTCCTCCCGTCAGGTTGTCGGTGTCGATTGTGATTTCGCCTGAAGCGTGTGTGATCTGGCTGACAGTCACAGGAATGTTCTCACCGAGAGCGTTAACAACCGTGACCGTCACCTTGTCGCCCAGCGTTGCATTTGGCACAATTAGCACCACGTCCATTCCTTCCGGCACAGGGTTCGGTACAGTCTTGATCGCTGCGAAGGAAATTTCCTGTTTTAGTTGAACACGTTTTGCTCCGTTGGTTCCGTTCGTACAAACCGGATCATCCCAATCCTGAAGTGTTTCTGGAGGAGTGAGCGAGGTGACGGGAGTTGACGGGCTGAATTCAAGTGGTGTAATGCAGTGGTAGCCGAAGTCTACCTCGGTGGTGACAGGGCCGTGTGGAAATTCACATGAGGTTCCAGCACTGCCAGTGCGATCTGTCTTCACCAGATAAAGGTCGGCTGGATCTAAGTTGCTGTACCAGTCCGATGTTGTCACACCGCACAGGATAAAACCTTCTGAACGGTTTGCCGCTGCACTCTCTTCAAGCGGATAGAGCGACCAACCCTCTTCTGAACCAAACTGCCCGTATACCATGCTGAGTCCAGTCATGAAAAGTGAGGTCGGATTGAGCGTTCGGAGCGACATCATCCGTATTGAGTTGAGATCGTTGTATCCGGTGAATGCCAGATCCCACTGGGAGTATCCAGCACCGCTACCTGGAACAAAGGGTATCTCCTTAATATCACGTGCCCCTTCGTGAAGCTCACCCGGTGTGTAGTGTACTACTTGCAGCGGAGTTATACAGGGATCGCCGTCGAAAAGCTTGACGAAGTAATCATCGTCGGTGTTGGTGTAACTCCGCGTGATGCCTGCGATCACGACGTTTGGTAGTCCTCCGGGACCAAACTCGTTAGGATTTTGCAGTTCAATCACCGAGTAAAAATCTTCGTGGATGTCATTGCCATAGATTCCAGCCGAGATTACACCACCAGTAGCGCCAAAAGCCCGCACAGCAAACCCATCCTTTGCAGTGAGAGTACCAGACGTGTATCCTACAGCCATCAAATCACCATTTGAGAGAATAGTAAGTGAGCGAAACGCATCGAATGCAGATTGGTCGATAACGTTCTCCCATATGTAGCTGCCCACATTATCTGTTCTGAGCAGGTAAGCATCTGACCCAGACGAAGTCTTCCGCTCTCCAGCTACGATAAGATCACTTGAATTGATCTCCTCGATCACGTCGTAGCCGAATTCAAGGGCAGATGTGGCTCCATACTGTTGTGTCCAGACAGGAATTCCATCGCAATCGATCTTCATCAGGAAGAGATCGGTGTTGCTCCCTGCGGTTGTGTGCCCAACTACAACGAATCCGGTTCCATCACTCAACTGAACGATGCTCTCCCCAACATCGATTCCAACAGAATTGATGTCGTAGGTATATTCCCAGAGAGTTGTGCCATGATTGTCAGTGCGCAGAACATACACGTCGCTACCTGGTTCTAATGACCAACCGACGGCGATGTATCCGTTATCTTCTCCAGTAACTATACAGCCTCCAGAGACTGGCATCACTTTTTTGCGCCCTCCCTGCTCATTATTCGCTCCGTAAACCCGTTGCCATGTTTGGCTCTGCGCAGTGCTGAGTGAAAACACCGACAGCAGGAACGCTATCAGCAGGAGCTTGCTCCTCTGTCGGTTGCTGGTATGCTCCTTTTGATGTTGCCCCGTGTGATTACGAAGAGCGTGCTGTAGCCGATTCAAGTTTTCCATAATGTTCCTCGTTTGGTTTTAATAGGGGGAAGCAGTCAGATTGTTGAACCTGCTTCCATAAACTCCAAGTGATTGCCGAAGTGGGATCAAAATGGACTTATGGGTAGGGAGAATCAATAGAGGGTTTGTAGGTGGTCAGCTCGGGTGCAGAAGTGGTGGTTCTTGCTATACAAGTGGTAGGAGAATTGAACGCGAGAACTTGATCCAAGCTGTTAGGATATGTTCGGAGTCGCAAGGAAGGAACGTCCTCTTCTGACCGTACAGACTTTATGCTTCGGGAAGATCAATGGTGTGGGGGAGAACGATTCTCACAACGGTTCCATCCAGGTCGTCGCCAAGCGTACGTCTGTTCAACACTTCTACAGAGCAGGGACGCTTGGTACTCTTTGCAAGTAGTTCCAGCCGTTCACGATTTAGTCTCATGCTTATCGAACGATAGTCTCGCTGGTTCGGATTCGTTTCGCTTACGATGCCCGGTCCATTATCAGTGATCGTAATGCAAATGCGTTCGCTGTCGAGTTCCTCGACAACAACATCAATATGTCCGGGTAGCTCTTTCCGAGCTATTCCGTGCCAGACCGCATTCTCAACGTAGGGCTGTATCAACATTGTCGGAACCATAGTCTCCTCCTGGTTTATCACAGGATCAACGGTAATCTGGTATTCAAGCTGTGTTCCAAGCCGAAGCTGTTCAAGTTCAAGGTAAAACTGTAGTCGTTTCAGTTCTTCGTCGAGCGGGGCAATGCTCGAAAGTGAGGCTTCCATATTCATTCGTATCAGACGACTGAACTGCGCGAGATACTCGTTTGCCTTGTATAGGTGATTGTTGTTGATGTAACTCTGAATTGAATTCAGAACGTTGAAGACAAAGTGTGGGTTCATGTTGATGCTCAGCATCTTCTGTCGCAGTTCCCGGACGTGGGCATCCATCCGATACCTGTTTCTCTGGTTTATCAGAACACGGCGAACGGTATATATGAGAAGCAGAAGAAGTGCCATCAAGGCAATCGTTTTGAACCAGAGCGTATCGGCAAAGTGTGGAGTGATTGTGAATCGAACTTCGGCAGGTTGTGGGTTCCAGTACCCATGTTCGTTCATTGCGGTAACTTGGAAGACGTAGTCGCCGGGGGGCATTGAGAAAAGGTGAACGCTTCGGTCCGATGTTGTTACCCACTTATTACTTTGTCCCACTATTCTGTAGCCGTAGGTGATACCCTTCTGAACCCGAAAGGCTATACCGCAAAACGAAATTGAGAGGTTATTCTGATCATACGGGAACCGGTATGGACCGAGAGAATCAACAAGGGTGTTATTGATGCGCAAGCCGGTGATGTTGATTGGTGGGGGAACCTGTAGGGTAGGGAGTTCGTCAGGTCGAAACCGGCAAACTCCTTTCCGTGTTCCGAGCCATAAATAATCTCCGAGCTTTTCAACGCCAGCAATTGCGTTTGAGGGGAGACCACTTGCAGTGGAATAGTTGGCTATCGAAAAGTCAAGAGTTGCTGTGTCGAGAATAGTAATCGAGCTGAGGCCGGCTGTAGTTGTAAGCCATATTCTATCGTACTCCTCCTCGAAACAGATCGCTCCTGTTCTGTTGTCTGGAAGTCCACGCTCACTGTCTACAACAACCATTCTATTCCCCGCGGCAATCACAAGTCCTTGTTCTGCTGTTCCGAGCAGAAGGTATCCCTTACTACTGCGCGTTACATCCTTAATCCAGTAATCTTTCCAGCCGATAAGCTCAACAGCCTTACCTGTAAAGCGGTAGAGTCCAGAATCTGAGCCGAGGAGAATAGAACCATCTTCTTCTTCCCAAAATGACCAGGTTAATCTGTTGTAGCCAAAAGCTTCGGACTGAAGGAATGTGTTCCTCTTGGAGTCCATTATTGTGAACCCACGACTCTTCGCAAGAATGATATTTCCATTCCGAAGTTGTGTCATCCTTCTCATGACGGTGACGTCGTTTACTATCGTAAACCCACGGTAAGGGGGTGAAGAGTAGTGCAGTTGTCTTCCAAGCCAGAAGTTCTCATCACGATCAACAAGGATGTCTTCGGAAGGACTTGTATGCAATCTGTCGATCATCGTACTGTTGAACACAAGTTGAGTGGTTCCAGAACTGTCAAGTTTGAAGATGTCACCGTGGTCCAGGGTCATCCATATCTCACTGTTGAACTGTTCAAAAAAAATGAGAAGCCAGTCGCGAAGAAAGAGTTGGAAGATCCCTGCGTATGGAACAAAAAGCAGGCTGCGACGGCTCGTGAACCAGTAGTTCCCCTCATGATCTCGAATCATACCATTGATTTCCTTTCGAGGAAAGAGATGTTGTTGGGGTAGACTGTCGAATTTTCCACCGTCGAAGCGAAATGCTCCATCAGTGGTTAATATCCAGACTGTACCGTTTGGTTCTTCGTAGAATGATCGAGTCTTTAGGTCTCCTGGTAGTGAAAACCGTTGAACAGATCCGTTCGGCTGGATCACAACCCCACCACTTTCAGTCAGGGCAAGAATCGAGCTGTCTCTGAGAACCTGTCCCCACTGTAAGAAAGGGACTGGAGCGGCGAAGCGAGCGGCGACAACGTTCTCATCCATTGAGAGAATAGTATCCGGTCCCTGCCAACTTGCTTGCTCGGACACAATCATCAAACATCGCCGCCCAAACTTTTGAAGATAGTGGCTTCCCCCCTCAGCGGTTCTCGTCAACAATGGAGTGAGATTAACCGCTGTGTCGTTCCAGAGCTTGTATAGGTGTTGGCCATCTGAAGTCCAGACCGTGTCGTTCAGAACAACAAACGGGTAGTTGCTTTTCTTTCGAAAGATGGTATCGCGTTGTAGGCTTGCGTCGCCGGAGAATAGAGAGGTTTTCTCATTCTTGAAGTGGTAGATACTTCCACTTGGGTGCGTTGACATCCAGATGTTTCCCTGAGCATCCTCAACCGGAGAGAAGACACTTCCGTTACCGTCAACAAGAACAAACTCGTAGCCGTTATATCGAACAAGACCGATATGGGTAGCAATGTAGAGATATCCTTCCTTGCTCTGGAGAATGCCGAAGAGTGTGCGGGGAAGTCCGTCGTCATATCCAAACTCGCGAACGGCAATGTCGAACTCAGGTCGACTGTGAATGAGTAGGGGAGAAGCCAATACCGAGAGTACCGCGATCAGAAGGGCGCGCCCAATCCACGGCAACAACCGTGAATCAAGAAACTGCTCACTCTTCACTCTCATTCAATA
>JBFWSB010000021.1:0-23463 GCA_050248595.1 Kapaibacterium sp. (SeqCode) | reverse complement strand
TGGCTGTAGCGGAGAGTGGTATTTGCGGGATTCTTCTTCATGAACCTGCGGTGCTATCCTCTACCTTCTCGGTAAATTTATTCAGTGCTTCCGCCCGGTGATCGTAGATCTCATAGAGCATCGGAAAGCCGAGGAGATCGAACACGTTGAATACTTTCGGCGTCATGCCAGCAAGCTTAATATCCCCCTGATTCTCGCGGACATCTTCGATGAAGGCCATAAAAACTCCGAGGCCAGCACTGGAGATATAGTCAAGTTGATTGAAGTCTACAACGATTCTATACCGTTCTCGCTCCAACATATCTTGGAACGTCTGCTCAAGTTGTGGTGCTGTGTGGGCATCTAAGTACCCCCCCAGTTCCACAACCCATGCGGGAGATTCTTCCCGTGTAGAAATGAAGAAATCTTTCATGAATATCTATCGATCTATCGTGTAATGTCCCGGTTCAACCATCTCTTCCAGATGAAGAGATTCTCTACCGCCACCGTAAAATCACAACTGTGCTGTCGTCAACCGGCGGCGCATTCTCAGTAAAAGTAGAGATTCCTGCAAAGATAGCATCACGTAATTCACGGAGCGTCCCCTTCGAGGCGTTGATTCCAACTTCCTGAACCATTCTTCTGAACTTTTCATACCCAATTTCTTCGCCATCTATTCGCTGCGCTTCGGCAAGTCCATCACTAAACAGAAGTATCACATCTCCACTTGAACAACTAATATCTTCCTGGCGTAGTGCCCGTTGAAATTGCTTCGTTGAAGTCAATGCCAGCCCAATCCCTTGTGGTGTGTGGTAAATTGCCTCTCCGCTACTCCGTAAAATCAGGGTTGGGCAATGTCCTGCCCGAGCAATTTGAACAGTCCGCTCTTCTTCGCGAAGGCGCAAACAGGTCATCGTTACGAAGAAGCGGGGGTCAATGTTTCTATAGAGGGCACTATTTGCTTTGGTGAGAAGTTCAGCCGGGTCGGCACAGATGCCGGAGAGTGCCCGGACAACCCCTTTTACCATTCCCATATAGAGGGCTGCTCCGGCTCCTTTTCCCGAAACGTCAGCAATCAAAGCACCTTTCGTTCCATCCCGGAAAATCACCGAGTCGAAGTAATCACCACCAACCATGCTTGCCGGTTCCGATTCGGCGTAGAGTTCGTAGGCAGTGCTTTCCGGCATTGCTTGCGGCAGAAGGCGTTGTTGTGCTTCGCGGGCAATCAGCATCTCGTTCCGAAGCCGTTCACGTTCGATTGACTTGCGGATGAGTGCCGCATGTTCCATCGCCAAGGCAATCTGCGTTGCTACTGTTTCGAGTATGGCGGTATCGTCTCGATCGAACCCATTCTTTTGTTCCTTCACAACGTAGAGGATACCCCCTTCGCCAGCATTGCTCCGAAGTGGGATAACCGCGAGCGATCCTGAGGAGAGCCTCTTTCTCAACTCTGCTCCGCTCTCTGAATTCGTGTTCGATGAATTATCGAAGGTGAAATTAAAAATCCGAACTCCCTTTCCCGGCTTTGCGATTTCACCGAGGGGACGTTTCTGTCCGTTGATATTCAGGTTGAGCAGCTTGTCGATCTCCTCAAAGTTGAGGGGAATCTTTCCACCAGTAATGATTTCGCGCGTATCGTCATCGGTCAGCTCGATCCAAGCACTTCTGGCAGAGGTGACGTCGCAGGCAATGGAGACCGAAACCTTCATCAGGTCGTTCATATCGAACGAGTCGACCATCAATCGACCGAAGTTTGAGAGAGATGAGACCTCGATGTTCCGCCGATCCATTGCTCCGGCTGTTGGGAGAGTAAGGAAAATGCGAATGAAGAGGCCGAATTGCGTAATGATGATAATGGAGGCGAAGAAATACCCCAACATTGTGATAGAGCGGGATGTTGTGTCCAGAAGTTGTTCAACCGATGTGGCAGCAATCAGGGCACTCAAACCAGCACCGGCAAGTATCCCCAGAAATGAAAGCCCTAACATCCGATATTTCTGGTCGCGCCAGATGTGGACCACCCATCCTGAGCGGAGGCTGAGCAAGAAGAGACCAAAGCCAACAATGCTGGCCAAGATTGAACTCACAATCTCCCTCGCTTCTTCTCCCGGAATCAAGGCTGCCGAGATAACAGTGAAGACCAGTCCATATCGAAGCGCGTCGACAATTGAAGGGGAGACCCGTTTGCCGTAGCTGAGCAGCAGCAGGAGATTCTCTGTAAGCAGAGCAACGCTGCAGAGGAGTATCAAACCGATCAGCCGGCCTATGATAAATGTGCTAAACTCTTCGGGGCCACCTGAGGAGTTGAACGACATCGGGAAGAAGGAGAGGAAGACGAGAATCCCGAGGATAGCAAGTGTTGATAGAATCGTGCTTCCGTGGAGCCGATAGGCATCTTGGTGGTCCACCGGTTTTCGTGTAGGGTGAAACCAACGGAAGAAGATTGGAAGCATCAGCAGAAGGGGAAGAAGTGTTCGGAACCACCCATGCCCATCCGCCCCCGTTCCAAACCCGAATAACCAGTCGAAAAACCCGAGCACTACCCACCCAAATGTGGTGACAGCAAGGATAATTGTTGTCTGGAGATCAGGTAACCCCCATATCGTTTCGTGCTCTCGGCGTAGCTCTCTTTTCATGGACGGGGTTGTTCGGAAGAGGGGAGAGGATGTTTCACCCTGTGTCGAAAGTCTGTAATTGCCATATTTCGTGGAATTTATACGTCTGTTATCCGCTCCTTACTCTCACTATCCGCCTCAACATCCTTGTTCACCGAGGCAATTCACCGTAACTTTAATGCTCGCTCATTGCGAACATACAATTTTGATCCGATCAACAGTTTTGGTAGTACTATGGCGCGACGACGCAAGAGATCGAAGTATATCACGCTCCAGAACATGTGTGAAACCTGTGTGATGCCAACCAAGTTCGAGTTGCTGGCAGAGGTTTCCAATCTGGAAGAAGAGAAAAGATGGGCAAAGTGTACGAAGTGTCACCACACGATGATGCTCGATATGGAAGTAATCGAGAGCGAGCAAAATCCACCGAAGGAGACCAATGTCGCCGTGGAGGACTGTATCGATTACTCGCCAAAAGAGAACTATGCAATTGGAGATGCGATTTACCACAAGGGGTGGGATGATGTGGGGACAGTAATCTCGAAAGAGTTAACCTCGAACGGAAGTCAAGCAATCGTTGTCACCTTCAACAAAGTTGGAGAAAAGCGATTGATTGAGAACATTGGGTAATGTTGAGAAATCAGAAGCAAAAAACATAAAAAAAAGAACAATCAACTTAGCGACACGAAAGGGGGTGAATAAACTGTGATTGGTGTAACTGTACAGGATAACGAGTCAATTGACAGAGCGCTACGTCGGTTCAAAAAGAAGTATGAACGGGCAGGTGTGCTGAAAGAGTACCGTCGTCGTACTGCATTTACGAAGCCATCAGTGCTCAAGCGCATGGCAGAGCAGAAGGCAGAACGTCGTCAGCATCGCATCTCGCGCGAGATGCAGTAAATCTCTCGAAGAATACCTTCGTAAGGTATGTGCAATCTCCCCGCAATCGTTTTGATTGTGGGGAGATTGTTTCGTTAGGGGAAATTTGCAAGTTGAATTTCGGCACAATCTTTGCCTGACTTGCATCCTTCCCGCAGATTCGCTATTCTGTGAGCCGGTTCACGAAGAACACTTCTTTGTGGCTGCCTCACTCCGCGAAAGCACGTAGAACTATCTTCAAAGCCAGAGCGGATTTCATGAGTGAAAACATAATGAAAATGAACGGGGAGAGTATTCTACCAAATGGGTCAAACGGGAACCGCGAAGACATTGCCGAGCGAGATCGATTGATAACAAAAGGGGAGAGTGTACTGGATCTCTGTATCCAGCAGAACAAACTTCTCTGCGTTCAAGGGTTCATCGATTCGCAGGTTGAGAGGGGTGGAGTCTACTTGGATGTAGTCAGAGCGATGCGAGATTATATCGCCGTTGAGCTGACGAAAGAACATGATAGAAGTGAGAGGGGAATGCTTCGAGAACTTCACCAGTATGTCAGCGGAAAGCTACTACAGGTGCAAGAAGAACCGGAACTTGTGGCAGAACTGTAGAAAGGTTTTTAATCGAAAAAAGGTCGGCAGATATGCCGGCCTTTTTTGTTTGCGTTTTCTGTTCAGGCAAAGGTCACGCAAAGGCGCAAAGCCGCAAAGAAGAGAAAGTTTTTTTGCAATCCACAATCCACAATCCACAATCCACAATCCGCAATCCCCAGTCCCTACTCTACTTTTCTACCAAATACCGATAGGCTGTCCAGGCGAGCATGGCTGCTCCAACTGGGAGGATCTCTTCGTTGATAGTAAAGCGTGAGTTGTGGAGTCCGGCCACACATCCCTGCTCCGGTGTTCCGGCTCCGATCCACCAGAACGCCCCAGGAATCTTTTGTAGGTAGTAGGCAAAGTCTTCTGCCCCCATCATCGGGTCTGCTTGAAAAACTTGCTCGGAGCCGATCAACTCACCTGCTCCGCTCTGAGCAAACTCTGTCGCTGTTGGATCGTTCCAGAGTGCCGGATAGCCCAACCGTATTTCCAGCTCGTATTCCGCCCCATTTGCCTTGCAGACTCCGGTGATAATCTCCTCAAGTCGTTTGTGGGCATATTCACGCCACTCCTGATTCATTGCCCGTATCGTTCCCCTCATCTTCACTTCATCTGGAATGACGTTCGTGGTATGCCCCCCCTCAACCATAGTGATGGAGACAACCCCTTTATCAAATGGGTTCAGGTTGCGGCTAACAATTTTCTGTAGGCTTACAATGATCTCGGCGGCGGTTACGATTGGATCAATCGCAATGTGTGGAATTGCGGCATGTCCACTCTTCCCCGTAATCGTGATGTAGAGTTCGTCGGTGGAAGCCATCATTGCGCCCGGCATGAAACCGAGTTCTCCTGCCTCACGCAATGGCAACACGTGTTGTCCGAAAATCGCCTCAACATCGGGAGCCTCAAGTGCCCCTTCAGCTATCATTGCCGGTGCTCCGCCCGGCAACAGTTCTTCGCTCGGCTGCATCAAAAACTTTACTGTTCCGGGAATCGACTCACGAATCTCTGAGAGAATCATTGCCGCCCCAAGTGCCATTGCCGTGTGGGCGTCATGCCCGCAGGCGTGCATCACTCCCGGCTTCTGCGAGGCGAAGGGGAGGCCTGTCTCTTCGTGAATTGGAAGCGCGTCCATATCGGCTCGCAGTGCAACGCAGCCCCCATCACTTCCCCCCACCAAACTTCCGAGCACTCCAGTCTTTGCAATTGATTTCGTCTCAACCCCAAGTTCCTCCAACACTCCCCGTGCAAGAGCCGAAGTTTCGTGTTCTTCGTAGGCAAGCTCAGGGTTTGCGTGGATTGTTCTGCGGATTTCAATCAGGCGGTTGTGGTGCTTTTGTGCTCGTTCGAGGAAGTCTGTGGCTGTTAACCGGTTCATATTATCTCCAGCTTGTCAGTTTTTCGCGCAAAGGCGCAAAGAGTGTGAGGAAGAACTCAATACCATGATAGCTAATTTGAAAAAGGCGCAAAGGGTTGAAGTCCTCTGCGCCTTCGTATCAATTCAGGCATGTCCGTTGCTGTCATTACTTGCTGTAGTCGTAGAAACCACGTCCGGTCTTGCGACCTAAGTGTCCAGCATCAACCATGCGGCGGAGGAGTGGGCAAGGGCGGTACTTATCATCACCCAAGTCATTTTGCAAGACCTCCATGATGAAGAGGCAAACGTCAAGCCCGATAAAGTCGGCCAGTGCCAACGGTCCCATCGGGTGAGCCATGCCGAGCTTCATCACGCTGTCGATATTCTCTGGGGTTGCAACACCTTCGTGCAGACAGAAGATTGCCTCGTTAATCATCGGCATCAGCACACGGTTGCTGACGAAACCTGCGGAGTCGTTTACCTCCACAGGAGTTTTGCCGAGAGCCTCGGAAAGCTCCTTGATTGTCTTGTAGGTTTTATTACTCGTGTCGATGCCACGCACAATTTCCACCAGCTTCATTACAGGGACTGGATTGAAGAAGTGCATTCCAATCACTTTGTCCGGGCGTTCGGTAACACCGGCGAGGCGTGTGATGGAGATTGAACTTGTGTTCGTCGCTAAAATCGTGTTCTTCTTAGCGGAGGCATCGAGTGTGCGAAACAGGTCAGCCTTCACGCCGAAGTTTTCGGTTGCCGCCTCGATAATCAGATCGCACTCAGGTACTGAAGCTCTCAAATCTGTTGACTTGTGGATACGTCCCATTGCCTCAACTTTCTGCTTCGCCTTCAGTATCCCTTTGTTAACCTGGCGATCCATATTCGCCCCGATCGTCTGGATACCAGCCTCGATCCTACTCTCGTCAACGTCTACAATCGTGACTCTATGGCCATTCTGAGCGAAGATGTGGGCAATACCATTCCCCATGGTCCCCGCTCCGATAATCATTACGTGATTGATACTCATGAGAAAATGAAATATTCAAAGTGAAAGATTCAAAAACAGTTGCGATACGTTTATAGATTCTCAACAATGATTGCCGTGGCTTCGCCACCACCGATGCAGATTGCAGCCAGACCGTACTTCGCGTTCCGTTGCTTCATTGCGTAGAGGAGCGTTGTCAGAATACGTGCTCCGGAGGCTCCAATCGGATGTCCGAGCGCCACGGCACCCCCGTTCACGTTCAGCTTCTCGTGTGGAATGTTCAGCGCATTCTTCGCCGCTAAGGCTACAACGGCAAATGCTTCGTTTACCTCGAACAGGTCAATATCGTCAATCGTCATCTTCGCCTTTTCCAGAACACGATTGATTGCGTCAACTGGAGCCGTTGTGAACTCCATCGGAGCTTGTGCGTGGGATGCCTGGGCAACAATCCGAGCCATCGGCTTCAGTCCAAGTTCCGATGCTTTCGCCTCGTCAGCCAAAACCAGTGCGGCTGCGCCATCGTTAATGTTGGAGGCATTTGCTGCGGTTACCGTCCCTTCTTTGGTAAAGACTGGCTTCAGTGTTGGGATTTTATCGAAGACTGTCTTCGCTGGATCCTCGTCCGTGTCGACTATCGTATCTCCTTTGCGGCCAGCAATTGTCACCGGAACAATCTCATCGGCGAAGCGACCTTCGGCAACAGAGCTTTGTGCTCGCTTGTAGCTCTCGATAGTGAAGTCATCCTGAGCATCGCGGGGGACGTTGCAGTCAATGGCGCACTGGTCGGCGGCCACACCCATTGCCACGTGATCGTAGGCATCGGTCAAACCATCGTGCTGCATCGAGTCGATCAGTTGTCCATCCCCGAACTTATAGCCGTAGCGAGCACCCGGAACTAAGTATGGAGCTTGGGACATCGACTCCTGTCCACCTGCAACAGCAATTGCAATATCGCCGCAGCGGATCATCTGATCGGCCAACATCACCGACTTCATTCCAGAACCGCAAACTTTGCCGACGGTCAGTGTTGGAACGCTGTTTGGAATCCCTGCCTTAATTGCGGCCTGTCGAGCTGGCGACTGTCCAACTCCAGCAGTTAGCACATTCCCCATCAACACTTCTTCAACTTGGTTCGGCTCAACACCGGCTCTCTCTAAAGCTGCTTTAATTGCAATTGCTCCAAGCTCTGGAGCTTTCAACGTTGACAAAGCACCACCGAAGGAACCGATTGGCGTTCTGGCGGCGGAAAGAATTACTGTAGACATTGATATGTAGATCGTTAGTAGTTAGTGAATTGTCGAATGTTGGTGTCGGAAGAGAGCTATTCTACTTCAGTGTGATTCCCTCTTCTTCCCGCACCGTAAGGGGTCGGTTTTCTCTCTCCTGTTCCATCATCTCGATAAACTGGCGGAACAGATAGTCCGCATCGTGCGGGCCAGGGCTTGCCTCAGGGTGGTATTGAACGCAGAAGAGAGGCATCTCTCTGTGGCGAAAACCTTCCACTGTATTGTCGTTCAAGTTGACGTGGGTTAGCTCTACTGGAAGATCTTTCATCGAGTCGAGATCAACAGCAAAGCCATGATTTTGTGAGGTGATTTCGTTTGCTCCAGTTGCAACTTGCTGCACAGGATGGTTTGCTCCTCGATGCCCAAACTTCAGTTTGTAGGTTTCACCACCAAGTGCCAGAGCCAAAAGTTGATGTCCAAGACAGATGCCGAAGATCGGCTTCTTCCCGAGAAGTACTTTCAGGTTTTCAACAGCATAGGTTACCGCATCTGGATCACCCGGGCCGTTCGAGATGAAGATACCATCTGGGTTGAGGGCGAGAATATCTTCTGGAGGAGTTGATCCGGGCAGAACAGTCAGACGGCAGCCGAAGGAGGAGAGACGTTCGAGGATATTATGCTTTACGCCGTAGTCGAGGACTGCTACGTGAAACTCTTGTTCTGGGGTGAATGAGTTCGTTGAGAGAAGGTAACCACTCTTGTCACGCGGTTCCCACTGGTACGACTCTGCTGTTGTGACATACGAAGTCAGATCCGCCCCCTTCATTGATGGGATTGCCCGCGCACGCTCAAGCAGCACCTGTTCGTTTGGCTCGATAGCTGAAATGATTCCCCGCATGGCTCCCTCTTCGCGGAGTGTTCGAACCAACATGCGCGTATCGATTCCTTCGATACCGAGCACACCATGTTTGCGGAGATAAACCTCGAGATTTTCCTCGCTTCGCCAGTTGGAGCGAATGCGAGAGAGTTCTCGCACGATCATTCCCGCGGCCTGAACCCCCTTCGACTCAACATCGAAGTTGTTCACACCAACATTCCCCTGATGCGGGTAGGTAAACGTGACAATCTGGCCAAAGTAGCTTGGGTCGGTCAAAATCTCCTGATACCCTGTGATCGACGTGTTGAAGACGACTTCGCCGAGGGCTTCTCGGTCGGTTGCGCCAAATCCCCGACCTGTGAAGACCAGGCCATTTTCAAGTACCAGCTTTGCTGTTGGACGACTGTTAATCATGTAGATATGCGATGAGAACCGAACGGTCAGGACAAATCAACAGAATCTACGAAGAAGAAGGGGGGGATCAAACGGGGAGGGCGTAACGGAGAATGAATAATGGGTGTGAATAACACGTAGGGGGCAAAAATCTTTGCCCCCTACGTGTTATTCACACCTCTTCGCCTCTTCCCACAACTGATCCATTTCCTGAAGGTCAACTTCCTCGAATTTCTTCCCACTTTCACGCAACCGTTCTTCCACAAACTGAAATCGCCGAATAAACTTGTTTGTCGTCCCCTGAAGAACCTCTTCTGGTTGAATGTCGAGGAATCGGGCGACGTTGACGAGGGAGAAGAGGAGGTCACCAAACTCTTCTTCTAAATGCTCTCGGTCGGCTCCTGACTCCACTTCCTGGCGGAACTCTCCAATCTCTT
The DNA here is from genome assembly GCA_050248595.1 of Kapaibacterium sp. (SeqCode). GTDB lineage: Bacteria > Bacteroidota > Ignavibacteria > OLB7 > OLB7 > JAGWAZ01. Next base: position 14,125 of record JBFWSB010000021.1, on the reverse strand, counting down.
CAACAACTTTTTCCCAGACACCGGTAATATCTGGCCAGTCGAATCCAACCTTTGCAGCTTTTTCCTGAACGCGGGCTGAACGTTGCAGTGCCGGGAGAGCCTTCGGCATTCCGTCGAAGATCGAGGTTCGCCCCTCCGACATCTTCAACTGCTCCCAATTTCTGGTTACGGTCTCTGAGTCGATTGCCTCGCGATCTTCGAAGACGTGGGGGTGACGGTAGACAAGTTTCTTTGCAATCGTCTGAATCACATCTTCCAATTTGAACGCACTTCGTTCCTCGGCCATTACCGACTGCATCACGACGTGGAGGAGAACATCTCCCAGTTCTTTTCGGAACTCGGCGTCATCCTCTTCTGCAATTGCTTCCTTTACTTCGTAAGCCTCTTCGATCAACATCGGTGCAATCGAGGCGTGGGTCTGCTCACGATCCCACGGACAGTCAACCCGAAGTCGGCGGACGATAGCAATCAGGTCGTCGAATGTCTCGGTTGGAGGTGATGCGGAGTTTTGTTTGCGGTTTGCGGATGTATCAGGCATGGTGCAACGGTTCAGATAGGTTCAGCATCAGGTTCTCCCCTTGGACGATAGAGACCAAGAGCATTTGCATGAGTATGGAGTGTGAGATACGGCTCGACTTCAACGCAAGGTCTGCCTCGAGGAGTGCTTCGAAAGCGACGCGAATACCGGGGAGACCATAGCGAGAAAGGGCGGAGAGGTATTCGTTGATAAAGAAGGAGGATATACCAACTTCACGTGCAATCGCTTTCGGGTCTTTAAAGCGAGTACGAACCTCCAACAATCGCCACAAGATTGTGTAGTATCGAGTCAACATTGTCAGGATCAACTGCGGAGGTTCTCCAGCCCGGAGCATCCGCTCGGCAATTTCAACAGCAAGTTCCAGCTTCTTCTCACCGAGTGCTTTTTGCAGTTCAAACACGTTCCACGTTCGCGATGCCCCGACAACCCCCCGCACATCTTTTAAGGAGATTTGCGAACGATCTTCAACAAAGGTGAAGAGCTTTTCAATTTCATTGTTTAGAGTTCGTAGCGATGCGCCAACATAGCTGACAAACATCTCCACTGCCTCAGGCGATATTTTCTTCCCCCGCTCTCCAACTCGTCTGTTTACCCACGAAGGAAGTTCGCGGTCGTACACTTTCCTGAAGTGAACGGCGGTGCTCCCTTCAATGATCTTATCGTAAGGACTCTTCGGCTTCGCTTTCCCTTTTCCGAGGAAGGCATCGGTTGTTGCCGTTAGAATCAACGTTGTCGTCTCCAGCGGAGATTCGATATAGTTGAGGAAGCCGGATCCATCATCCCCCTTGCGTGAGCCAATTGCCCGATCCAGATCGCGAAGAACTACCACGCGCCGTTCGGCCATCATCGGGTAGGCTGTCGCCCGTTCTACCACATCCCTCAGTTGGATTTCCGTTCCGTGAAACTGGTCGTAGTTAAAACTCTTGGTCGATTCGTCCACAGCAACCGCGAGGAGTGCGTGCAGTGCTTCTTCGATAAGGAACTCTTCCTCCCCGAATAGAAAGTAGAGGGGGGCAATCTGTCCGTTGCGGCGGCCTGTCTCAAAGCTGTCCGGTGTTATTACTGGCATCAATGCGGGCAGTAGAATTGAATCTCACGAAAACTTCACGAAACAATATACGTAACGATTGCCGCTCAAGGGGGTAGAGTAGATATCGTTGATCGATCTCCAGCACAAAATCAAGCATCTGTTACATCAGATCAGCCGGTCGTCACGATAGCCAATGAATGAATTTTTACTGTTTGCTTTTCAGGGCCGCTTGGTGTATCATTGTAGGAACCTGACGATAGCCATTTCGTCAGAATCACCATCAATCCTGAAGAGGATAATACCAACTGACGAGGTCGCAATGAAACACTCAGGCCACAACCATGCCTTTCCTGTCGTGATGCTGATCCTTGCCCTTCTCTTCGCATTTGTTCCGAGAACGTCCAGCACACACGTTGAGGGAGAGAAGAGGAAGGAGGTTCACCCGAATCCATTTAAGGAGGGACAAACCACAACGTTTCAATTGAATGTGCCGAGAAGAGCCGTCATCAAAATTGATGTCTTCAACATTCAAGGAAAGCATGTCGTAAACCTTAAGGGGGGAACTTCAGGAGTAGAACAGGAACCCGTTACCGACTACCCAATCCCTTGGGATGGAAAAGACAAGTATGGCGTATCAGTCCCTCCCGGAATCTACGTCTGCGTTCTCGTCTCAGAGAATATCATTGTCAAGAGTGTGAAAGTGGTAAAAATCGACGGGTAGCCTTCTCAAACTCATTTGCCTAAGGTCAAGAACTATGAAATATTCAAGTCGCAGTAGTGCTCTACCAGCTATAACACTGATCCTTGCACTCCTATTTGCACTCGTGCCGAGGACAACGTACACGCACGATGATTTGCAGGATGGAAAGAAGGCATATCCGAATCCGTTTAAGCAAGGGGAGTCAGTCTTTTTCCAGCTTACCGTACCTCGCCCGACCAAGATCAAGATCGATGTCTACAACATTCGTGGTCAGCACATCCGAAATCTACTGGGTGGCGAATCTGGAGAGCTTCACGACGCAGTCGAGAATGAGGATATTGAGTGGGATGGAAAGGATAGCTATGGAGCCTATGTGCCAGCCGGCATCTACATTGGGGTTCTGGTCTCAGAGGGGATTAGCGTTAAGAGTGTCAAAGTTGTGAAGGTCGACAAATAAGAATTCGTTGAGGTAATTCTTTCGGGTAGGTTCGTTGGAGATTCTGCTCAGCAACCTTCAGGAAGGAGAGCCTTGAATATATCGTGAAAAAATAAGGCTGAGAGCCGGGTTACTCCCGGCTCTTTTTTGTTTGAACAATTCCGTAGAGAGCTACGGCGGCTGCGCCAATCAACGAGAGAATCGGAAGCCAGTCGCCCCAACGAACGTAGAGAGTCTTATCACTACGAAGTGCTATTGATCCTGTCGACGTTGTTCTCTCTCCCTCTTTTGTCTCGCCAAAGATTTCTCCTTCGGGAGTCACAAAACAACTGATGCCAGTGTTTGCTGCGCGGGCAATGCTCCTTCTCGTCTCAATTGCCCGAAGTATCGCGAAGCGTTCGTGTTGCAGTGGTCCCGGCGTGCCGAGATACCAACCGTCGTTTGTCACAATGGTCAGGAACTCCGCTCCATCGTCGGCAAACTTGCGCACCATGTTCGGGTAAACGCTCTCGAAGCAGACCATGCCAGCCGACTTTACAGTTCGATTTCCCCACGGAACGTCGATGGCGTGTGGGCCGCTCCCCTTTCCCCAGGCTGAGATGCCGACATCCCAGCTTAACATGTCAACTAAGAATGGAACGAGGTCGACGAAAGGAATCCGTTCACCGAAGGGGACAAGTTGCGATTTGTGGTAGGAATCGACCAAGCCCTTCCCCGGAACGAAGACGCCGACAGAGTTGTAGAAGTCCCAATATCGAACCTCAGTCTTCCCAGTCTTTTGATTGTATACGGTGTCGTGGCGGGAGCTTGGCGAAGCATCTTCCTTACTGGCGTGCACCACGTAGTCGGGGAATCCAGTCATCACTACAACGCCGAGAGAGTCGAGCGTTCGATAGAGCTTATCCCGATCTCTTCGCCAGTCTGGGTGAGTGATTGGTTTCGGGATCGCTGTCTCTGCCCAGAGAAACATATCCGTTTTTCGGCCTTCATTGCTCCGGAGTGCTTCAAACGAGAGTGATGCGTTATCCTCAATGTGGTCGATTGGATCATTCTTCCGCCACTTATCCCACGGGTTCTGGTTTGGCTGGACGATAGTAACGGTCATCTCCGACTCTTTGATGGTAGTTGAGGCAAGTCCACTTACGATTGCTCCGTGAACGTATGGAAGAACCAGCGTTGCAGAGAGCAGAGCAGAAGCGATTTTGCCCCCTCTCTTTTGCATAGCAGAGGACGCCCCTTCAGTTGAGCGGAGGAAGAGCCAAGCGAGCACTCCATTCTGAATCATCATCAGGAGGCTCAGTCCCCAGACACCGGTATACTCAATAAACTGGATATAGTAGAAGTTGTAGGTCTGGGTATTTCCTAAGGTCAGCCACGGGTAGCTTGCGTCGGTGAGGGCGTGGAGATATTCGCCACCGGTCCAGAGAAGAATCAAAAATGCTAAGGCAATCGGGAGTGAGGTTCTCTTCCTGAGAGCGCGGTAGAGGATCATCGGCACGCAGAAGAAGAAGGGGTGAACGAAAATCAGGAGAACGCAGCTAATCATCAGAAAGGGATCGGCGTTCGACTGCCAGCTTCCGACCCACCAAGTGGTGATAGCCGAGAAGATCAGAAAGGAGAGGTAGGACCACCTCAGCGTCTGCTTCCACGTTGTTGTCCGCTCCAGGGCAATAATCAGGGGGACTAATCCGACTCCGCCGAAGATGCTCCCCAAAATATTGGGTGGATATGCCAGACCGAGGATCACTCCAGTCAACGAGAGAAGACCCCAAGTTGGGAGGTTAACAAAAGCGTGTGACAGACGACCGATGGTCGAGGGATTTTGATTCACTATATTGGCAGACTATGATGATACATGACGTACTACGAAAGGGCACAATGATGGCCGCACACAATTTACCCAAACTGAGCATTCAAGGTCGACTACTCCCTTCTTTTCTCCTGATTCTTCCCTTAGTTCTCTTCAGCTTGAATCGGGCTGAAGCGCAGGAGGCAATCACGTGGGAGAATTTGGCTGAGCAACTCGACCAATTCTTTGCCCCCGAATTGCTTGGGGATATACAGAAAGGACTTCCAGCAACCCCGTTCGATGTTTGGGGTTTTGATGTTGGAGATTATTCCGGTGATGGTTACAACGACCTGATTGTCTCAATCCGAATGAAGAACGATCGGAGTCGTGACATGAAGATCTTCTACTTCGTAGATATTGAGGGGATTGTTGAAGTTGTCAGGCAGGAGACCGCACAGTTCATTGAGCTTCCGATAGAAGTTGGGGTCACCATCGGTGACGGCAAAGCCTATTTAATCTTCAAGAAGCTGGAAGGAAACTGGGAAATTTTTGGTCGGCAATATCAGGATGGTGTTATCATGCTTGCCGACCACTACATGACAACGCGAGGTGAAGTGCTGACGCACGAAACCTACCGGAACTTCCAAGCACTTGATGGCTTCGACCGATACTTACGTGTCCGGAACGACGAAGAAATTTTCCGCAATGACTTCTTAACCGTCCCAAGTTACCGGCGGGGGAGGCATATCAGTGCGGGATATGCACAGACAGCAACGGCTTCACTGTCTCCCTACATCGTTCGTGGGGCCTACTGGCGTTCTGACGAAAAAGACCTGCGTATCAACCTTCGCTCGGCTTGGGATCCTGACTATCTATACTTCAACGTGATTGTCGACGACGACCAAGTGGAGCCTCGCGCCTACGACAACGATTCGATAGGAGATCGGATAGAAATCTGGATTGATATGTACCCCTACCGAGACCGTTTCTTGGTAAGTAGTAAGAGAACCGATTTCAGACTTCAGAGCGATACCAATATCTACGGTCTAATGGTCGACCTTGGAGACCTTGCCGACAAAGCTCCGAACGTTCGCGTTTCAACCACAAATCTTTTTGACGATGCGCAGACTCGGGCAACATCCAAAGTCCGTGCCTTTGCCGCCCGCAGGGATAGTGGGTGGACGTTGCGGGTTCGCATTCCGTTCAAACTCTTCGGGTTCGACACCGCTCCTGTTGATGAAGCAAATCTCTTAGAGATTGGTGCTACAGTTGTTGTGCACGATCTGGACAATCCGTGGCGACCGACTGAGGAGACCGTGATGGCATCGAGCCAGAACTTCGACAGTGCGAAGCCAGCCACATTTGGTTCGGTAGTAATTGTTCCGGCAGCCCTTCACTATGGAGAATCAGAGAATATCTATTTCGGAGAAGTAAAGGAACGACTTGATGAGATAGGGTACTAAGCCGATGACCCTTGAAGAGCAAATAGCGGAGCGATACCGGAGAGTTCGAGAGCGGGTTGCCTATGCGTGCAGGCGCTCTGGAAGAGATCCGGCTGAAGTGACGATAGTTGGCGTGACGAAGACAAAGCCAATTGAAGATATTCGCCGTGGAATCAATGTCGGCATTCTCGATTTAGGGGAGAACTACGTGCAGGAGCTTGTGGAGAAGGAGGAGCAGCTTAAGAAGTCCGACCACGAGATTCGATGGCACTTTATCGGCCACTTACAGCGGAACAAGGTGAAGTCGATCCTTCCATTTGTTCACTTGATTCACAGTGTTGATTCCGAACGCCTTGCCCTGGAGATTAACAGGCATGGTGAAAAGATTGGGCGGAAGATTCCGATCCTCTTGCAGGTCAACACATCTGGGGAAATCTCCAAGTTCGGTTGTTACCCCGGTGGGGCAATTGCTATAGCAGAGAGGATATTCGAAATGGAATTCCTCGACTTACAGGGATTGATGACATTGGCATCGTTCACCGACGATTCGGAGATCGTTCGCCCAATGTTCCGACTTCTGAAAGATACCCGCAACTTAATCAGAGAACGACTTGGGGTTGAGCTACCACACCTTTCGATGGGAATGACAAACGATTTTGACGTTGCTGTTGAGGAGGGAGCCACGATTGTGAGAGTTGGCACGGCAATTTTTGGAGAGAGATTGGGTAGTGAGGGGCTGTTAAGGTGAAAATTGCGGTAATACGACCTCTTTTCCCTTCGAGGCTGTTCCCCCGAAAATCACCCTCAGCATCCATAGCTTCTCCATCTTGCAGCCGGTTCAAATACCCTATCGGAACTTCTTCCTACCATCCTTTTATCATTTTTAGGGAACCTTCTACCAGCAGTTCGCGTCTTACCATCGAAGTGATACCTTAGTTCTACAATCACAACAAAACCATCAAGTATGAAGAAAAACTTGCTCAGAAGTACCTTTGCTTTTGCACTTGCGGGAGTACTGGCAACAGTTTCTCTTGTTGCAGACCCTCCTCCTGAACCAAAACCGGTTGGGGAAAACCTTCCATTCAAGTCCATGACACTCGAAAACGGACTTGAAGTGATCGTCATCGAGGACTACACAGTTCCATTGGTCACAATCGACATTGCCGTTCGAAATGGCTCGTTTACTGAACCAGATGAGTTCGCTGGGCTTTCCCACCTATACGAGCACATGTTCTTCAAGGCCAACGCAGTCTATCCATCTCAGGAAGCCTTCATGAACAGAGTGAAAGAACTCGGGGTCTCCTACAATGGATATACCTCCGATGAACTTGTCAACTACTTCTTTACGTTGCCGAGTGGGAACTTGAAGGAGGGGATGGAATTTATGGCGGCGGCAATTATGACGCCGAAATTTGACTCAGATGAGCTTGTCAAGGAGCGTCAAGTTGTGCTCGGAGAGTTCGACCGAAACGAAGCTCAACCGCAATTTGTTTTGCGATACGCGCTCGATTCTGCTGTCTGGATGCCCTACGTTAGCCGCAAGCAACCGTTAGGGCAGCGCCATGTGATCAACACAGCCACCGTTGAGAAGATGGAGATGATTCAGAAACGATTCTACGTTCCGAACAACTCGGCACTGATCGTCTCCGGTGCTGTCAACGCCGACGAGGTCTTCCAGTACGCAATGAAGTACCTGAGTGGTTGGGAGCGAGGGGCAGATCCATTCCCAACATACGATCCACCGAAGTTTCCACCCTTGAAGTCGAAGCTAATAGTTCGTGAGGCTGCCGTCCCAAATGCTTTAGTGAGAATGTTTTGGCACGGACCAAGTGTTCTAAAAGATGAACCGGATCCTTATATCGCCGATATTCTCTTTACGATGGTGAACCAACCAACTTCTCGGTTCTACCGCGAATTGGTTGACAGCGGCTTAGTAACCGACCTCTACCTCGGCTATCAGTCGGCACGAAATACTGGTGAGATTGCACTCTACGCCACAGCAATTCCTGAGAAGGCGAAGAAGGCGATTGAAGTGATCAAACGTGAGTTGCAGGCAATGACTAAACCGGGATATTTCACTAATGAAGATCTGGAGATCGCAAAGCAGATCATGGCCGACAACCGAGTGTTCGAGCGTGAGAATATCTACAATTTCACGATTCGGACCGTTGCCTTCTGGTGGAGCGTTGCTGGGGGACTTGACTACTACGATGGACTGATTGAAAACTACAACAAGGTCTCGCAAAAGCAGACACAGGAGTTCGTACAGGACTTTATCGTCGGCAAGCCATTTGTGCTCGGGGTTGGTGCCAAGGGAGAATTGCTTGATAACCTCAACATTAGATCGGAGGATTTGAAGTGGTAAAACGATATATCTTTTCTGCACTCACGCTACTCCTTCTCCCTGCTATCGTATTTGCACAGCAAGGGACAGAGAAGGGGGTACGCTCAGTTGAGTCGTTCGATATGGACGGCATCAAAGTGATCCTCTCACCTGCCGAAAACCAGCTTGTCTCGATTATCGTCGGGCTGGAAGGGGGCATTGCAAGTGGTGAGACAACGAACCCAGCTATCGGTGATTTCATGACCGATCTGATTACGTCGAGCGGATCGGAGGATTACTCGAAAGATGAACTCCGTCGCTTCCTCTCCCGCACTTCAACTCGGCTGGGAGGGGATGCCGACTTCATCGGCGCTCGCTTTACGATGACCAGTACCCGCGCCCGTTTTAATGAAGCGTGGAACCTCCTCTCCTCAATGATTCGCAAACCGTTGTTTGACGAAGTTGAGTATCGGAACATCATGCAGCGGAGAGTGGCCCAGGCTGAGAACTCTTGGTCAAATCCTGAGTCATACGCCTATCGGATGGCCGACAGTTTAACGAAGATCAGCCATCCCTTCCTATCTCGGTACACATATGCTGCCGATGTGGAGAAGGTGACAATTCCGATGATGCAAGAGTATTACCGTCAACTTTCTGAGCGTTCACGACTTATCGTAGTGGTGGTTGGTGACGTTACCAAAGATGAGTTGATGACCAAGCTGAATGACTTTGCTTCGTGGAAGAAAGGGGAATATAAGCAGCCAGCGATACCTCGGGTTAATCCGCGTCCAGCACCGAAAACTTCGATTGTCGACAAGCCGCAGAGTCCAACGACATACATCTTCGCCTCCTTTACGGGGCCAACCTCTACCGATCCAGAATCGTGGCCGATGACAATCGGGATGAACTATCTGCGGGGAGTTCTCTTCGAAGAGATTCGGACGAAGCGGAATCTTTCGTATGCACCTTTTGCTTTCTTCAATAACTCGTATGGGCAGGGGATGGGGGTGATTGGTGTCAGCACGGTTTGGCCTGATTCATCGATGACGATCATGCTAAACGAGCTGCAAAAGATGAAAGATGGAAAGTTCGATGCAGCAGAGATCGAGAAGTCGAAGCAGGTCTATACAACTACCTACTACATGCGTGAGATGACAAACGCAGCCAAGGCAAATCGCCTTTACTACAACCAGCGATATGCTGGCGATTGGCGCAAAGCCTTTAGCTACGAGGAGATCAACGCCGTTACTAAGGCCGATATCGAAAAGGCACTCAAGAAGTTCGCGAACAATCTGCAAGTCGGTATCGTCGGCAATAAGTCGGCAGTTACCGTTGCAAAGTTCGAGTATGGAGAGAGCTTACCTGCGATGAAGTAGTGAGTAACAAGTGATAGATGACGAGTGTATGATAAGGGCGTGGAGATTCAGTTCTCCACGCCCTTTCTTTATCAGTATCGGAAGCTCATCAATCACTGTAAACATCACAACATTCCTATGAGTCGACTATCAATCCTATCATCTCTCCTCCTTTCCCTGATTCTTATCTCATGCACTGAAAATTCTGTCGGAACGCAATCTGGAACAGTGTGGGGACATATCGTTCTGTACGGAGATGGAGTCAACAATCGACTAACCGACCTAAGTGGCGTGTCTGTTTCAATTGTTGGAACCGGCTTCACAACCACAACCTCAAGCGATGGTGAGTGGCGTCTGGAAGATGTTCCGGCCGGAGTTCACACGTTGCGTTTTGAACGTGAAGGGTTTGGTGAGTATCAGGAGCAAATCCAGTACGTTGGAAACGGAGCCTATTATCTCAAAGAATTCCCTTTGCATAAAATCCCTTCGTATAGAGTTGAAGCATTTACTGCAACAGTTGGCTCAAGTGAACCGACCCATATCCGGCTTACAGTCTCTTTATCAGACCCAACACTCTATGACTACCGGCGATCTACTATGATCTTCTATTCACTACAGCCTGACAATTTTGAATTGATATCATCGCGAGTGGTGGGTAGTGTAACAGTATTACCTGACAGCGTATCTGCTGTAAGTTCGGAGGTTCTCACGCACATAAAAGATCGAGGAATAGCTTCTGGTACAACAATCTACCTGAGAGCATTCCCAAGTAGCTATTACGCATACCCATACTACGATCCAGAAGTTCGGGCTGAGCGATATACATCAATTTCTTCAAACGGTTCTGAGGTTGTCTCGGTAGTTCTACCATAGCCTTGTCGCTACTAAGAATCAGTGTGGAGCCTATCCTTATTTGCAAGTCGGCATCGTAAGCAGTTACGGTGGCCAAATTCGAGTATGGTGAGAGCTTGCCGGTGAATTAGAAATCAAGTACCCTCGGTGATGTTTAAGGGCATGAAGAGTCTATCTTCATGCCCTTTCCAGTTTTGACTCTGCAAAGAGTGTTTGCAATTCATCGTACACCATAAACTTTTAATTCAGGACTATGAAACCACAATCACTTCTCCTGCTGGCAGTTCTCCCGTTTATTCTCACATCTTGTGGAGATACAGTTGTCGGGACATCTCCGGGGACTGTCTGGGGATATGTTGATCTTGTTGACCAAGATGGGGTGGACATTGATGATCGAGGTGGGGCTACTGTTACCATTGTTGGAACGAGCTTTTCTATGACAACTGCCAGTGATGGAATCTTTCGATTCGAGAATGTGCCACCCGGAGTCTACGAACTCACTATTGAGAAGGATGGATATGGTTGGCTGAAGAAGGAGTTCCAATTTGTCGGGAATGGAGAGTCCTACCTTGGCACGTTCCGCCAATCTCAAATTCCGACCTATACAATCAATGAGTTCTCGTTCAATATTGATCCAGACGATTCGCGTCGCCTCCTCTTCAATGGGCAGATCTCTGAACCTGCTCCCGTTGGAAAACGAAGGAGCATCTACTTGTTCTATTCGTTAGATCCAGCTGGTCCAACAGAGCTGACGAATAGAACACTCTTTGGGGAACTTCAAACAGATGGGAATTCCGATACGCTCTCTACCTACCTCACAATATTAAAGTTCGATAGCTGGGGCATTCCACCGGGCACAACAATCTACTTTCGGGCATATCCGAGTGGATATACTCAATCATATTTCAGAGATGCTGTCACGCGAAAAGATTTTTTCACCTCACTTCCAGAAACGGGAACTGAGCTAATGAGCTTTGTCCTTCCGTAAGCCTTTCCTATTCCTGAGCACTATTTGTCTTCCTCTCTTCATGTTGTTGATGAGAGGAAGGCTCAGGTAGGGAGAATTGCTTCATCCCCCATTTCCTCTCTTCCTCGTATCTTCTCGGCTTCTGTATAGTTACCAATCAATCAGAATGTCGAACCTATGCGCATTGGATCGGAGTTGAAATCGAGTAAAGGGAGTGAGAAGAACCGTGAGGTGAACTTAGAGTTGCTGCGGGGGATTAACGTTGTCTCAGCGGAGACACAAAGTGGAGGTGGAGAGAAGGCAATTGAGAAGCTCCACGCTAAGGGGAAACTTTCGGCTCGCGAGAGAATTGCGCTGTTGATTGATCCCGGCACGGACTTCATTGAGATTGGACTTCACACAGCACACGGCTTCTACGAAGAGGAGGGGGGAGCACCCTCGGCAGGCGTGGTTACTGGAATCGGAACTATTGAAGGACGACTCTGCATGATCGTTGCAAACGATGCCACGGTGAAAGCCGGGGCATGGTTCCCGCTGACGGCAAAGAAGAATATGCGGGCGCAGGAGATCGCCATCGAAAACCGACTCCCGACCATCTACCTTGTCGACTCAGCCGGAGTCTTCCTCCCGATGCAGGATGAAATTTTTCCCGACAAAGAACACTTCGGTCGGCAGTTCCGCAACAACGCGATAATGTCGAGCATGGGGATTCCACAAATCTCCTGCATTATGGGGCCTTGCGTTGCTGGCGGAGCCTACCTGCCAATTATGTCGGACGAGGCGCTGATTGTGGAGGGGAATGGTTCTCTCTTCTTGGCCGGTCCTGCGCTTGTGGAGGCAGCTATCGGAGAGCGGGCTGACATCGAAGATCTCGGCGGGGCGACAATGCACTCCTCAATCAGTGGCGTTACTGATCGGAAGGTGAAGGATGATCGAGAGGGAATCGAAGTTATTCGTTCCCTCGTCTCGAAGTTCGGTCCAGAGCTTGGTCCGAAAAACCTCTTCAATCGCATTGAGCCAAACCCACCTGCTTTCCCCGAAGATGAGATGTTCGATCTCTTGGCACATGACCGAACGCGCCCCTATGACACGTACGAACTCCTTGCCCGCCTGATTGATAACTCCGAGCTGGAAGAGTACAAACCGGACTACGGAAAGACGATCATCTGCGGTTATGCCCGGATTGAAGGGTGGGCTGTTGGGATTGTGGCGAACAACCGAAACGTTGTCAGGAATGCGAAGGGGGAGATGCAGATCGGTGGTGTGATATACAGCGATTCAGCAGACAAGGCTGCACGGTTTATCATGAACTGCAATCAGCGGAATGTGCCGTTGGTCTTCTTGCAAGATGTGACTGGCTTCATGGTAGGGACGCGGGCGGAGCAAGGTGGCATTATCAAAGATGGGGCGAAGATGGTGAACGCCGTCGCAAACTCCACCGTTCCGAAGTTTACCTTCATCGTTGGGAACAGCTACGGAGCCGGGAACTACGCGATGTGTGGTAAAGCATACGATCCTCGACTGATCTTTGCCTGGCCGAGTGCAAACATTGCTGTGATGGGGGGGGCGCAAGCCTCTAAAACTATGCTGACAATTAAGGTTGCCCAGTTGAAGAAGCAGGGAAAGACAATTAGCGATGAGGAACAAGCCGAAATGCTCCGCGAGATTCAGGAACGCTACGACAACTCCACCCACCCACTCTACGCCGCCGCTCGACTTTGGGTAGATGGTATTATCGACCCACGCGAAACCCGACGCATTATCTCCATCGGCATAAAGGCAGCCAGCAATAACAAAGAAGTGCCGAGGTTCAATCCGGGTGTGTTGCAGGTATAACAGATTAGACATTCAACAATGTTTTCCAAATTCGAAACACGATATAGTTCTACGTTCATCGACCCTCAGCCGAGCCAGCTCGACCTCGCCTTCTTGCGTGATTTCGATTCAGCACTTACGAGTCTGCTGAGCGCGTTTGCAGGGCACTACTTCAACAATGGAGTCTACCGAGTTTTTGCTTTCGCAAAAGGTGTCGAGATTACTTCTCTGGTGTGTGAAGCCTTCCCTACGTACGAGGGAGCCATCTACTGTTTTGGATGTGATTGGCTGGGGAATCCCTTCGCAATTGAAAAGGAAAGAGAGGGCGGGGCAAAAAAACGGGTGCTTCTGTTCGATTTGGGAACAGGTGAGGTTCTGGAGATTCCGGGTGATATCAGTGCGTTCCACAATGAGACACTGATCGCAGATGCAGATGCTGCGATTGAGGAAGAACTCTTTAACGAGTGGAGTGCAGAAGTAGAAGTCGATGCCTCCACGTTAGTCGATAAGTGTATGGGATATGTTATCCCGCTTTTCTTAGGTGGTGTTGACGACTTAGAAAATCTACAGCTCTCCGATTTGACTGTCTATATCGATATTACTGGACAGCTAATTCTTGGAGTAAGAAATCTCAAGAACGGAGATGATATTACTCAGATAGAAATTCGTTAACTGTTGGAATCTCAATCGCCCGGTTTTCTGTGTGAATACTGAAGCACACACACACTCTCTCTCTGCGTTCTCCGCGCCTCTGCGGTTTATTTCTACGCCATAATTAGAACAATGGGAATCACTGACAAACTTTCATCTTCACTCAATCGCCGGGACGAAATCCCAAACCAAGAACTTGCTCGCGCGCTCGCGGAGAGATCGGAAGA
>JBFWSB010000020.1:0-23616 GCA_050248595.1 Kapaibacterium sp. (SeqCode) | reverse complement strand
GGATGGTGTGCCGCCGGGGAAGCTCCACGTCCACTTTGTTGCGATACTTCGGCGGAAGGCAGAGCCACAGGCGAACAGTACTCGTTCGCGCGAACAGGCCACCTCATTTCGATCAGCGGAAATTTGTGCCGCCGGTGGTGTCCCCTCGAAGAGATCGGTCTCCCAAAGACCTCGCGATGTGCCAGCCCGCAACTTCCCGACGGTATAGTTGATGTGGAGGAAGTTGACGTCGGCAACCGGCAACCCCGTTCCGTGCAACTCCCAATCATCCATCTTTCCATTCCGATAGTAGACTCCGAGCGTTGTCCCAACATAGATTCCTTCGTCACTCCCACGTTGGTGAACCATCGAGAGAATTCCGAACGATGGAAGGGTTCCAGAAATATCTTCCCACGTCTCTCCAGCATCATCGCTCCGAACAACTTTGCGACTGTTTTGATGTCCCCCGAAGGCAACCCAGATGCGTCGTTCATCACGGTCATCCACTACAACATCGCGCAACCCTTTCCCTGTTGAGATTGATTGCGGTGGAGTAATGTCGCTCCACTCCCTCCCTCCATTACTTGTCATCCAGAGTTTGCCGTCGGCGATGCCGTACATCCAGTTTGGGTTGGAGTAGCTGACTCGAATCCTGTAGACCGAGTTTGCAAAGGTCTTCAGCGTCTCCCACGATCCTGCATTATCGCTACTGATTGCAAAGCGTTTTGGTGTGCCATGATCTGGAGCAATTATCGTGTGGTAGAGTTGCGGATGAAATGCAATGTTGGTTAGTGGAATGTAGCCGAGGTCGATCCCGAGGTCTTGGGATGAGGGAACCACATCTTTCTTCTCAGAACGATATGCGCGAGTATTTGTCCAGGGCTTCGCGTAGATCCAGTAATCGTCGATCTGATTGACCTCAGCATTCATCGCATCGGCTCCCGACCAGGGATACCAACCTCCTCCACTGAAGCCGTTGCTCGAATAGGTGTTGTCGTCGCGAATGAAGATCGGAAGGTGATACGCCCCAATCACCATCAAGTCAGGACGCTTCAACGCCTGAGCAAAGCCCCAAACTTCTATCGAGTTAATTCCATCACTCTCGTCGGTGATCGTGATGCCGTTATCGTCGGAGCGGAAGATCCCACCATCAGTTGCAATCCAAATTGTCCCGCCGCCGATTGCCACATCTTGCACATCGTAGTGAATGCCGGGCGTCGAAAGCCAGCTTCTGCCGCCGTCGGCTGAACGCCAGGGGAAGATACCGGCAGCTATTAAGACGTTAGTATCTCGGTCAGACATTGCGTACCCAATATCCCACGTAACTTGACCGAGTCCATTCTCAGCGGCGTTGTAGTGCAAGATGTTTGGGTTGCCATTCGCTGGATCGGGGGCTTCAGGACCATCCACTTCGCCACAGCAAAGGTGTGTGAAGGAGATTCCGGCATCCCACGAGACATAGTTTCCCCAGAGACCAGAGATAGAGTCGTTGGCACTTCCGGCAATAATCACGTGTACTTTCTGCGGAGCAGCAGAACTGAGGGCTATCACACCTCGACGCATTAACTCGGCCCCAACAGGAGAAGGATAACCGGCGGCGCCGGGATTGAAGGTCTTTCCCCCATCGGTAGAGCGAAGAAAATCGACTTGACTTCCATTTTGGGCGAGTAGGTAGACAATCATCCCATCTGTTGGGTGAAACTCAACATCCCAAATTGAATTCCCCGAACTGCTCGCACTGTAAACCGACTCCCACTCTACACCCCCATCCTCACTTCTGAAAAGTCTGTTCCCAGCAGCACAGAGAAGAACGTCGGCAGATGTTGGAGATACTGCTATCCGGTGGGCAGCCTGCACAGAGGGATAGTTGTTGATGCCGCCAAAGGTGGTGTAGTTCCACGTAGTTCCCTTATCGGTTGACTTTATCACGCCCACGTTTGTAGCAGCGTAGACGATATTGGGGTTTGCCTTCGAGATGGCAATCTCCCGTGTCTCCTCAACCAAGGTTCCAACCGTCGCCTCACTCCAACTCTCGCCTCGATTCCGACTTAGCCAAATACCGGCGGAGACTGTGCCGAGGTAGACGTTGTCTGGATTTGTTGGATCCACTTCAACCGCACGAATCACACCAACCCCCATCGAGCCAGTGGCCGCCCGCGCTTCGCGATCCCACGTCACCGGACCGATTAACTCCCACCGACTATCACCCCCGGCAGATTGACCTACTCCTTTCCCCTCGGCTCGAAGATCGTAACGGCTGTTTTGCTGTAAGAATCGTTCTGTTCCAACTGGATCTGGCGTAATAGATAGTGCATTGCCAGCCGCGTCGATATTCAGGTAGTGTAGGCGAATCCACTTCGGATACTCCTGCGTCTCGTGGCTCCGCTGAAATGGATGTTCCCGAAACCACTCTTCGTAGGCGCGCATCACGTCGAGCACGTTTGGATTCTCACCCTTCATCAGTCGATACCAATCTGTCTCCCGATGCGTGACCCTCGGATCAATCCCGTTGCTTTCAAACTGATCCATCCACTCCTCGTTCGCAGGGTATGGCGTTGTTCCATCTCTCTCTACTTGGGATACGAGGAGTGTTGGAAAGGATGTGAGGAGAATCAGGAGTGAAAGCTGAGGAAGTCTAAAAGTTCTCATACGGCTACTATTGTTCTATGTGCGAGTTTCTTGAAGCTAAGAACTTTACAGAGGATATGAGCCGGTGGACAAATAGAGATTACTGTGGTAGATGTCGCTTCGTCTTTCGAGTTGCCTCCGCCACTAACGGATCATCCGGCCAGTAATGTTTCGGATAGCGTCCTTTCAATTCTTTCTTTACTTCGGCATACGTTCGCTCCCAAAATCCGGCAAGGTCTTGCGTTACCTGCACGGGACGATGGGCCGGGGAGAGAAGGTGAATCGTGAGTGGTACTCTCTGCTTGGCAATCCGAGGCGTCTCAGTTGCGCCGAACATCTCCTGCAAGCGGACAGGAAGAACAGGTTCTTCTATATTGCTGTAGTCAATCTTGATATGCGAACCACTCGGAACTTCTATCCGCTCTGGAGCAAGCGTGTCAAGATCGCGTATCTGCTCCCAATCGAGCAGCGAGAGAATCGCGGAACGGAGGTCGAGCGACTTCAAGCGATTTCTTCCACTCCCCCCCTCCAGTGCTGGCCGCAGCCACTCGTCGAGGTGCTCCATCAACCACGCATCGGACAGATCGAGCCAAGATGGATCGTAGCGACGGTGGAGAAAGGTGATGCGATTGCGGAGCGCGTTCAACTCTTTTGTCCAACTGAGAATGGTCAGTCCATCGGAACGTACTCCCTCAACAGTTGCATCCACAATCAGTCGTTCATCCGGTCGCTCAATCTTCTTTGCATTTAAGGTCAGAGAACCGAACCGCTCTTCTCTGAAAGCAACCACCCCATTCTCCACCCCCTTCCACTCGGTTCGTTCTGCAACTTCAATCTGCCCCTTGAACATCTCTCTAATCTGTTGGAGAGTAATTGAGGCGGCAAGCGTTATCGTTCCAGCCACCTGATTTCCGAAACTGGAAATCCCACAGACTACGAGATATTCCTCCCGGGAGAACGAGCTTCCTTCTATCAACCGCACGCTCTGTCCGTTGCTCATCAGATATTGGCCGTTGCGTCCTTCGCGACGCTGTGCGATACGGTCTGGGTAGGCGAGGGCGAGGAGAGAGCCGATGTTTTGGTTGATTCCATTCGCAGGGACATGATGCATCATGTCCCTACGAATGGAATCGTCATCCCCAATCCTCACAATGCGTTGCCACTCTGCGAGAACACGATCCCCTCCCCTTCTATCGAATTCACTCGGAAGATCGCGGTACTCCTTCCGTTCATAACGTCCTAACAGATCGAGGCGGGAAGAGATATCCTGGTCGATACGGGCAGACTCTCCCCGCAACAGGTCGCGCTCTTCCAACAAAGCGGCCAAGAGAGATGCAATCTCAACCTCTTCCCTCTCAGCCGCACGAATCACCATGTGGGCAAGCCGTGGGTGCAAGGGGAGTGCAGCCATTCGTTCACCCACGTTCGTTAGCACTCCCTCTCCGTCAATCGCATCCAACCTGTAAAGAAGCTCTAAGGCGGCAGCATATGTTCCGGGTGGTGGTGGATCAATCCAACGGAGTTCTTCTGGAGAGGCTCCCCACTGAAGGAGATCGAGTGCGAGAGGAAGAAGGTCGGCTTCTAAAATTTCGGGAGTTGAAGAGGGAAGGAGTGATGCCTGTTCTCGTTCGTGCCAGAGTCGATAGCAAACGCCCGGAGCTAAACGTCCGGCACGCCCTCGCCGCTGCTCTGCCGAACCTTGGGAAACCCGAACAGTCTCAAGTCGTGCCATCCCACTCCCCGGATCGAAACGTGGCACACGGCTCAGCCCGGAGTCGACAACAACTCGGACACCTTCGATAGTCAGACTTGTCTCGGCAATTGAAGTGGCGAGAACAACTTTCCGTTCACCGTTTGTAGATGGTTGAATGGCACGGTCTTGCGCTTCTCGCGAGAGTGTTCCGTGGAGAGGGAGGATCGTTACTCCCGACAGATTACGTAACCGTTCGGCTGTTCTGCTTATCTCGCCATATCCCGGCAGAAAGACCAATAGGTCACCTTCAGATTCTTCTCGCAGAGCACGCGAAACAGTCGCAGCCACATCATCTTCGATTCTCCTACTCTCATCCCTCCCAACATATCGTGTCTCCACCGGGAACATTCGTCCCTCGCTCCGAATCACCGGGACATCACCGAGCAACCGAAGAATCGGCTCCACTTCGAGCGTCGCCGACATCACGACAGTGCGGAGGTCGTCGCGGAAAAGTTCTTTGGTTTGTAGAGTGAGGGCGAGTCCGAGATCGGCTTGCAAATTCCGTTCGTGGAATTCATCGAAGATCACCACACCATATTCTTCTAAGGCAGGGTCGCTTTGAAGCATCCGAGTGAGCACACCTTCGGTCACCACCTCGATTCGTGTCTCTCTGCTCACATTCGTCTCGCCTCGCATCCGGTAGCCGACGAGACCACCAACCTTCTCGTTGAGAAGCTCAGCAATTCGCCACGCCCCACCTCGGGCTGCCAGTCGGCGTGGTTCGAGCATTACAATCTTCTTTCCTTCAAGGTAGGGTTCGTTGAGGAGGGAAATCGGAACGAGCGTGGTCTTGCCCGCGCCGGGTGGAGCTTGCAGGAGAATAGTCCTTGCTTCAGAAAGTGCCTTGCAGAGATCGGGAAGGATGTGACGAACCGGTAAGTCGGGAATCATAGAGTAGTCAAGGTTGCGAGCCGATATGGTTCTTCTGTCTCAGGCACTCTGGTATATCTCACGCGAAGCCGCCAAGGCGCAAAGAAGATTGTCATCCTTTGTGCTCTTGGTGTCCTTGGTGTTTATTCTCCTGTAGGAGCCTACCTCACCACCTGCATCTTACCCCGCTCTCTTCCGCTTGCAGTTTCAACTTCGTAGATATAGACTCCCTCAGTTAAATCATCTCCACTTACTTCAGCCTTTCCCTCACCTGCTGGATAGTATTGCGAGATAATCACTTTCTCGACATTGCCGAGCAGGTTGTAGAGAGTAATGCGCACGTCCGACGGCGAGGAGAGAGTAAATGAAATCGTTGTCTTCTCAGCAAATGGATTTGGATAGTTATGAAGCGCAAGTGGAGAGATTACCTCGTTATCTTCCACGCCAAGTTTAAGACCGGAGACAGCATAGGAGATCGTCTTCTCTCCATCAATACCATACCACATCTTATATCCTCCCTCAAAGGGAAGAACGCAAGTAAAGTGAGCCTGATCGAACACAGCCCCCTTTGTTCCACTCCCCGAGACCCGTACCCAGTTCACTCCATCGGAGGAGGTGGCGTAGCCGAGACGAATCTCACCCGTTGCATCAACTCCAGAATACCACATCGCGAACCCATTATCGGTTGCGATAACCGTTGGCCAAGAGACGGCTCCCTCGTCGAAACTCTCAGCTTCTCCAACGTCGAAAACTGCTCCCCCCGTACCCGATCCCGATTGGTTAATCCAGTTTACGCCATCAAGAGAGACTGCGTAGCCGATCCGGTAGATCAATCCATCCTCCTCAATTGCTGCCCTCGTATACCAGAGATGGTAAACGCCGTCCTTCTTGACAACCGATGGGGTAGCTAAAGCAATTGCATCGGAGCCATCCATCACCTTGTCGTAAACACTTCCATCCGTTCCACTTCCTGCCACCTTCGTCCACTCGATTCCGTCGAGCGACCAAGCATAGCCAATGTTCCCAATGTCGAGTCCGTTCCCCCAGTACCACATCTTCAACGTGTCTCCATCGGAGATAACCCACCCTTGACTTGCGTCGATATAGTCGAATGCTTCGGGATCATCTGAGTGGGAGAGCACCGTCTCCCTCTCCAATGTCCACAAAAGACCATCAGGGGATGTTGCATATCCCATTCTCTCGTCACCATCTCCCATCGCATTCAGCTTGCCATACCACATGTGGTACAACGTCCCGTCGAAAAGAACGGAAGGACGAAAGAGTCCGTCGGCATTTAGGTCGAAGGTAGAGTTGATAACCGGATTTGATGGAAGTGGCGTCCAGTCTATCTGGGCTGTGAGAACGAACGGAAAGCAGAGGAAGAATCCACTCAGTATCCATCGAAGCATGTAATCTTGACGCATAGTAATCTCCATTGAACAAACGCTGTGTATCACTTCCGAAAAGATAACGCAAGTCGAGCCGACAGATAAACTATTGTCTCTTCTTCCTCAGCTTCGACAGCTCAATCATAACAAAACCTGTTCGACCCCTACAATGTTACCACCTACACGGAGTACAACAAACCAAGCCCCACTGGAGATACCGAGGAGAGATATCGTAGAAGTTTGCCCCTCAACTTTCACCGAAGTTGCGACAACTCCAGTAAGGTCAACAAGTTCAAGCTGCATGTTCTCTTCTGCGAACTTCGTCTGAACGTAAAGCAGGTTATTATCCCGCTTCACATTGACTATTGAATTTCTCTCCTCATCCCCTGCTACAGACTGCTCCGCGACCGTCAAGCGAGGGTCGTGATATGTTGCTATGTGAATGTATGCAGGCTCTTCAACAGTCCCGTACAGCGTTGTCGTTCCTCCCTCGGATGGTCGATACGCAATCTTCCCAAACTCATCATCTGGCTTCAGTCCCAGAATGTTCGACATCCCGACCTTCACCCGAGCTTCGAGAAGGTGTCCAGCTTGAATGGTGTAGAGTTGCGGACTAAGCTGATACTCTACGCGATGCTCACCCCCTCCATCACGAGACTGCCACGACCCGCGCGTAATTTGCCGGTATGAACTATCCGCAGGATTATAGTCCCAGAGCAACACATTCCCCTGCCACGTGTTCACAGTTGAGCTACCGAAGAATGATGCCTCTGCTCCAATCATTGTCAGTGATTCTTCCAACGGTTCAGTTCGAAAGACTCTCACTCCATTTGATATGTTGAGGATATAGAGAAGCGAAAACCGCACTTGTTCCGAAGGGGGATCTGTGGTAAGCCGTCCACTGGTATTCCAATAGAAGCGTACTCCCTCCTTTTCACCAAATGTTCCCGGCGTCCAGTTCTCGAACTCATCAGGACCAAAAGAATGATAGGAGCCGTCGGAAGGGTCAACGAAGGTAAAGAGTGAGTCAGGCTGCATAATTGTCTCATTCGCATCATCCCGCAACCACCGGCGATAGAATCGGAGTGACTGTTCCATCCTCCCCTCCCAACTATTAATTGAACCATGATTCCCCGGAACAATTAGCATCTTCATTGGAAACTGAGAATCTCGATATGTGCGAAAGAGTGAGGCTGTTCCGAAGAGATCATCCTGCCACGCAAGTTGTGCAAAGACCGGAACATCAATCTGATTGACCTTCCCAATCAACTCTTTGCTCTGTAGCAGGCGGAGCAACTCATCGTGTTGATCGAACTGATAGGCATTGTAGATACTATCCCCCATGAACGGCCCCATGTTTACAAGTCCTCCACGAGTCAGTTCTAAGATCGTCTGCGTGAAGTAGTTGTTGCAGCCGTTGTGAGCGTGGCTTTCACTGTAGTGGGGAACCGAAGCCATGGTGACAGCACAGTGAATGGGGAGCTTGTTGATAAGTGCTCCCCACGTTGTCAGTCCACCTTGAGATATACCCTCCATCCCGATCCGCTCGGCGTTCACGTCAGGACGTGATCCCATCCACGTGAGAATCTCGCGCACATCTTCTATCTCCCGCTCACCGGTGAACCAGTTAAAGGCTCCTTCAGATTGAAGCGAGACATCTCCCCCTCGTCCCTGGCCACGGATCGACCACGTAACTGCGAAGTATCCACTGTCGGCGTAGGTCTGCGCCATCGAGGCGTTGCTGTTCTTTGAGCCAGCAAAACCGTGAGCGGAGAGGATTCCAGGCCAACCACTTTGAGGGGGAGCATCGCCTGGAAGGAAGTAGGCTACGCTCAGCTTCACTCCATCACTCATTTGGAGCGTTGTGTCAACTCGCGTGAAGGCAGAGGTTAGTAGGGAAGGAAATAGCAATAGGAGTAAGAATGTAGAGAGAAGCTGTTGCACCACTAATTTCATCGTTATCCTCTTTGAAAATTCGGAGCACTCTATGAACGAACCCTATTTACTTCTACTATACTCTCACTTCCAATCAGCTCGATCGTAGAGAACATTCATTTTGATTTTCTGAAAGGAGGCACCTCCAGGCTCAAGGTTCCGCACCTCCACAACTAAGGGCAAGGCAATCACCCGAAATTGCCCCTGTACTTTCTGAAGGAAAAGATCAACGTCGTCAATCTGGACTTTCACTTTCCTAGATTGCTGGCTGAGTCTGCCAATTGTTGGATAAGATATGCCATAGTCTGAACAAGTATTGCAGGAGATAGCGACTTGAACCTTCTGGTTCCCCTCTGCAAGGAATAGCGGAGAAAACTCGGTAGCAAGATTGTTTGGGGTTACCATCCAGGTAAACTCTGGAGCGAGAAGGTGCGTAGGGAGAGGGTCGTAACGATCCTCGATCGCTTCTTCTTGCAACAGGCGAAGTCTCTCTACTGAGATGAACGTTTCATCACCATCGGCAAGCAGCAGAGTGGGATTATCTTCACTACGGATTAACGAGTCAACTGCATCATTGAGACAGACATTCAGTTCAGCAGAATACATCCGGGGAAAGAACTGTGTGGTTCCAGAAAGAGAATCGAAGGCAACAATCCCTTCAATCTGCGGCTGACCCTCTACACCTGTGAGTAGCCAATAGAGTTCGTCGTATTCTACCAGTGAGAGATCACTGAAGATTTTTTCCAGGATATAGAAGAGTCTCTCAGCTTCATCCATATCAAAATCAAATTCAGGGTCAAGCCCAGTTCTTCGAGCCAACTCTAAGAGAAACTTCTTTTGGGTCTTTTCTCCCGGTATTGATCGAAATGCCTTCAGGCAGGTCGTGCTGAAGTGATGTATTGGTAGTGGAGAAAACGACTGACAAAGATTCTCGTCAAGAAATTCAAGCTCATCTTTATAGTGCGCCCTGATATAATCGAGAGTTGTAGCATCTCGAAGTATCGAGAATGTTTCCGCATCCACTGGCACTAACCGAACTCCACTCCAAGCAGAATCATACCAATTGGAATCTGTCCTTGTGATATCGCTCTGCGAATGCAGCTTGGTTGCTCCCAACGCCAAAAGGAGTGCAAGGGCCGAAAGAGGGAGACGAGATAGGTCTGTTCTATTCATGCGTAGAAAGGTTAAGTATATGGAGACGTTATTATCAACCCGTCTGTCTTCCCTAATGCCTTCTTTTGAAGGCAGCTCAGATTCCTTCTATCTCAATATATCGGGAACTACTCCCCTGCTCTACTTCCAACCTTCTGAACCCACTCCTTCCACGCTTCTGGATTCATTCCCAGGTCTACTCTGAGAACTGTCTGTAGGAAATCGTGGCTGCTCGTTTGTATTTGTAGGGTTTTCGACTGAAGCATTGCAAGGACAAAGTCTGTGTTCCCTTTAAGCAGTTTTATTCCGAATGTCGTGTCACTGCTATTCTTTGCAAGTGTCATCACCGTCATCAGGTGGGAACTTGCCTCGCCCGCAAGAATTCTGCGGAAGATTGGTAAGACTGGATTCCAGTCAACCGGAGCGGGGAAGTGTTGATTCCAAATCTGTAAAACGAGCGCAGCATTTGCTCCCACACTTTGATAGGGATCGCGGAACGCCTCTACCAGCTTCTTCCTGACAGTCATATCATCGTAGAAGTTCACAAGTGCGAGTGCCGCCATTTGGCGTGCCGTATCATTTCCCTCGTTCGATAGGATGTTGAGAAGTTCATCTCTCCCCTTCTCTGAATTCAATCCTTCCCAGAACATCCAGACCCTTTGAAGCATGTTGCTATCGATACTGGCAAGCTCTTCTCCATAGCCGTAGGGAATGAGGTTACTCCCCCAAGAATCAGCAACGATCCAAGCGGTGTCGTTCATTCCTTTCAGACGATAGGGATATGATGATGAGGCCACCTGCGAAAGAAATCTCTTCTGAGTGAGGAGATCATGAACCTCTCGCCATTTGCTGTCGAGAGGGTGGGCGACTTGAGGCTTCTCAAGCACAAACGGATTATCTGGATCTCCCTCTTCACTGACGAAGGCAACCCACCTCATAGAATCGTCTTCTGGAAAGAGAACCACCAACGCATCTTGAAAACCGAATTCCTCTCGTAGAACCGACATGCAGGCATGTGCCCCCTCATCTGGATACCGGGCATAGATGGAATCCCAAAGTTGCTGAGCAGACCAATTTTTTAAGCCAATGAATTCAAGTGGGCCGGATGGTGTTTGAACAACTTGCGCCTTCAGTATCGACGAAGTGCCGAGGAGGAGCAGAGTAAGTGTGAGAGCAATTCGCATGGTGATGGTTCCTTACTATGTGTTGAATGAAAAGAGAATGAGGTTCAATGGTTATTACTCTACCTTTATCTCCACCCTCACCTGACTTAACCCCTCTATCCCATCGGCTTGGATGCGGAGATCGAGTGTGAAAACTTTTCCGTTGAGTTCACGAACCCGAGCGGCAAATGCCTTTTTGTTCTTCACTTGGAGCCGAACACTCCAGACGATTTCAGAGATGCGAGTAACCTGTGGAGAGCCGATGCCATAGCGGGAGAGTTCCGGGCAAGAGACTATCAGGTTGTCGACACCTACGCCATCGAGATCATCATCTTCAGAAGTAACCCGCAAACGTATTGGCATCAGTTCTGTTGAGAGAGATTTTTTGGAGAGCTTCCAAATGAACTCATACCCTCCAATATGCCACTCCCCTCTCAAGAGAGATTCCTCGGTTGTCGACCCTGACTTCTCTCCACTCATTTCGGTGGGGGTAGGAGGCCAAGAAGGATCGCGCTCTGGTTCTCCCTCTATTTGAACTGGTGCATCTGTTTTTCTCTCTTCCACCTCAGCTATTTGCTCGCTCTCTATCTCTTCTACTCTCTCCTCCACTACCTCTTCTGTCTCGACGCTTTCTTCCCCAACGGTTGGTCTCGTTATTGTTGAAGAGGCAACGGCAAAATCATCATCTGCTATCGGAATGGGAGGAACGTTCGGTTCACTCGGTAGAGCAGTCATATCTGGCTCTGGAATTGGAGCGTCGGCGAAGAGTCCTTCCATTGCGGCAAGTGTAGCACTGTCTGGCTCCTCGGCAACCAACCGCATGTACCGGACGCCCCCTCCCGAGAGTCGTCCACTCCCGTTGCTTCCACTCACGCGAGATTTCGTGACGTAGTTGTAGGAGAAGGGGGAGTCGATAATGGAGTCGAGTATCGGTTCCTTCACCTCTCTCTGCGATGGTTCTACAGCAATCGGCAGACCAGAATCATCGAAACTGATTTTCCACGACTGATCGAGTGCTGAAGCTGAGCGTTTCAGCAACCAGGGATAGCGAGCCAACAGGTCAAGTCGGGATGTGCGAGGAATGAGAACCGAGTAGAAGAAGGGATGTTCTTCTTCAATGAATTGTCTGATTGAGAGATCAGGTTTTTCGCGCAGACGCTCGTAAAGCCGAGCAACGTTCAATCCTGCAAGGTTCATACCGTTCAGGTAGCCGTGCCGATTGTTCCCATCCCCATATTCATCGTCGTACCACTTATCGAAGTTGCCGTTCACCACCATCGCAATCTCGAAGTGAAGGTGTGCTCTCCCCTTGTTAATTCCAGCACCGGTATAGCCAAGACGTCCGAGCGGAGTCCCCTGTGGCACAACTGCCCCGGAGTCAACCCATGTCTCGTTTAAGTGGGCGTAAAGACTGTAGAATGGAGAGCCTCCCCAGATATGCTGCACCACAATGTACTTCCCATAATTCGAGTGTCCAGCAACAGCGTTGACGTGAACAACAACACCATCATCAATTGCCAAGACAGAGTCGAGTGGAACACCACGTCCATCACGCATTATCGGGGCAATATCTACCCCCTCGTGAAAGCGGGTGTAGACAACCCCTCCCTTCGTGCTCTTCGCATTTCTCGTGAAGCCGTACATCCCTCCCTTCCAAGCGTCTCCACCGGAGCGGGCTGTGTGCATGTAGAATAGCTCAGGATGTTCGTAGAGGTTGTGGTTTGGTGTTGGCAGAATCAAGTTCGTCTGGGCAGTTGCCAAATTGTGGGAGGCAATGATAAGCGCGAACAAGAATATATATCGGGCGAACAAACGCATAGAATTCCACATCAGATGTACATAACAATCGGGTCTGGAATATAGTGAGATTTTGGCTTGGGATGATGTGAACAGGATTGGGGATTCTGCTGTTTTGCTTTGTTGCCACGACACGATATACCAACCCCGGCGCGACCTGAAGATTTGCAGCTACCACTCTCGACTCCTCGACTTTGTAGACTCGACAGCCTCTACCAATCCCGGCGCAACCTGAAAAGTTGTGGCTACCGCTTTTTGACTCTATGAACTCCTAACTCTAAAAACTCTCAACTCCTTTTAAGCCCCCTTTAAGTCTGCCGATTATCATGAGAAACAAGAATACAGACCGCGCCAACCCTTTCAGACATTCAATAGGAGTTTGCAATGGATAATCAACAGGCGAACGGCTCGAAAGAGAAGAAACAACAGCATTCACATCATAACAGTAAAGGAGAAGTAATCATGAGAACACCGTTAACAGAATTCTTTCCACGGAAAATCGGCTGGAGCATTGCGTTGCTCTTGGCCATGATTTGTACAGGGTCATCCCAACTGCAGGCGCAGTTGGGAGCGTGCGACTCGATAAGTGTGAGCGCAAACTATCGCGGGCCGGGCTGTTGCTGGGACTTTGTCCTAACCAACAGCCAGACGTTTCAGTTTTTCAACAGTATTACGGCAACCGTACTGAGTCCAACCGGAAGTGTGGTAAGCGCGTCGGGAGGTTTTCCGGCAACAACTGGACCGATCACCGCAGATTGGGCGTTCCCGAACAACATTCAAAAGGGGAAGACAACAATCAGTGGATGCTTCAAGTCGAACACTGGCGTTATCAAGTTGCTGTTCGAGTGGAAGTATCAGGGGCAGACACTTTGCCGCGATACAATTGAGCTGGATTGTCCGGGAGGACCGACCGACGATACGTGCAGCACCGATAGTTTGCGAATCAGCACAGGATGGGATCCTTACACGAATGGGCTTCACAGCGTTGGCGACTACACATCATTCTGGCAAGTAATTGCAGACCCTTCACCATCGACAACGGAACCACGTCCGGCATCAGTTATCGCAAAACATTCGGCTTGGAGTGGACCTCTCGGCACAAGTCGGTGGATTAGTTCCTACCCTTCAGCAAGCAATGACACTAATGGAACCTACGTTTTCCAGACCTGTTTCTGCGTGAAGCAAGGAGCACGGAATGTCCGCCTGATCTTCGACATTTTAGCCGACGACCGCGCTCGCGTCTACATCAACGGAATACAAGTTGGCGGCACTCCCTTAAGCTGGGGATTCCTCAGTCCTGCAAACCATGTCGACACAAACATCACTGCATACGTGAAGCCGGGACGGAACTGCATCCGGGTTGAAGTGGACAACACGAACAGCGTTGCGATGGGTCTGGATATTGACGGCTACATCACTGCCGACGGAATCGGATTGGAACGCTCGGTCTGCTGCGACCGTGATGGCATTCTAACTGGAGCAAAGTTCTGGGACAAAAACTGCGATGGCAAACGGAATCCGGGAGAGCCAGGAATTCCGGGGTGGACAATTGTTCTGAGCAATGGCGACACAGCCATTACCGATGCACTCGGCAACTACTACTTCACCGGCTTAGTACCGGGACCATACATGGTTAGCGAAATGAACCAGCCGGGTTGGACACAGAGCTATCCGACAGCTCCGGGTATCCACAACGTTCTGCTAAATCCGGGACAAGTAATTGGAAATCTCGACTTTGGAAACTGCAAGCAGGAACCACCGAAGGAGTGCATCGAATATCGTCCCGACACTACTCTCTGCGAGCGTGAACCGGGAACGAACTTCAACCACTACGTTCACAAGTTCATGATTCGGAGCGATCTCCCCTGCCAGTTCAGCACAGTAGCATCTGTCACTGTTCTCTCTCCGGCAGCAGTTGGCGTCTCGCCATCCAGCTTCCCAGTCTCCGGTTCGTGGTCTGGTCAGTCGATTGTTATCAACGGACCGGGAGCAGTTGCAGGGGCAGTGGTTGTGCTGCAAGTGAAAGTCTGCTGCGTGTTTATCGATCCGAGCGGGCAAGTAGGTGATACACTCGACTGCTGCTACGACACAATCCGCGTTGTTCTGCCGGAGTGCCCGGGCAATCAAGATTGTCCAGACTGCTGCAAGGAATTCCCGAAGCAGTTCTTCAAACTCACGCAGTGGACATCATCAAGTGGTTATGCTTCGGTTGGTGGATATGTACAGGCAGGTTCATCCCCAATCTGCACAGTCTCCGCAACGTTAGTAGACGTCCACGTAAACGGACAACCGGTCTTCGGCCAGTTCCTTCCGGTCAACTGGCTCAGCACTACGGCTGGAACGATCCCATACATGCACGAAGTTGTCTGGACAGGTGTTGACGTAAGCACGGGGCCAACTCCGTTCAAACTCCGTCTACAGTTCCCCGGCATGGCCTGGAGTTCCTTTACGGATCGGGTAGACTACTGCATTCGCTTCCGCTTTACCGACAAGAACTGCGTCACCTGCGACACGGTGATCTGCTTCAAACAACGTCGCTTCAAGTGGATATTCCCTGCCGACGACATTATCATTCGGGGTAAGTCAGAGACAAAGGGAGCAACGTCGCTTGGCAGTGCCGCACCTTCACTCTCCGGTTCACTTACTGGCCCAGAGGCTGGCAAACTGGAAGTAACGTTCCCAACGCCACCTGCTGAGCTGGGTCAAGTGCGCTATGTAGGACTCGAAGTCTACCCAGCAGAAGAGTTCGTGGAGATTACAGGGGCAACAAGCTCTGACCACAACTACACGATCCAAAGTTTTGGCGCAGTCTCCGAAGCATTCGAGGCAGCAGCCGGAACGTCGACAAGTGTCGACCTGACATACTTCGGACTGAACAACCGGAAGCAACTTGACCACTGGGTAACGGTACGCTTTGTTCTTCCCGGATCGCCAAACGATACGTTAGAGGAGACAGGGCGAGTAACGTTCTACCGTGCTGACCTTATTGGGGGGGACGAGTTGAGGCAGGAGAAATTCAACGAGGAGACGAAGACCTACGCACTCTACCTGCACAACAAAAACGGCTCGGCAGAACCAATCAGTCGCCTGACGTTGCGTACAGAAGAGGGAGTGAAGATTCTGGCAGTTGGACCTGGGCCGAGCGAGAACTTAGCAGTGATCGCCTTCAGCTCCGACATCTCGAACGCTCAGGATGCCGCAGCATTTGATCTGGATGGAAGCACAACCACCATAGCTCCAGATGGAATGATCGGTCCAATCTACGTCACCCTTTCGGGGGCAACGAACTCTACTGATCTGGAGTTTGCTACGCTAAACGACCGTGGAAACGTGATTTCCGAAGGGGTACTCTCCTTAGTAGATAATCCTTCCAGCATTCACGACGGCGGCTCAGCTGGAACCGCAGGCGGAGTACTTCTTCAGGGAGCATTCCCAAATCCAACGGCTGAGAGTGCTACGCTTCGGGTTATGCTTCCCCGTTCAGAAGACCAGGTCACACTTTCGATAGTTGATGCAGCGGGACGCGAGGTGCTCCGCCTGCTCGACGGTGTGCCGTTGCGCGCGGGAGATCATGCTCTCTACATCGACGCGGCTGATATGCCGACTGGAACGTATTTCATCACGCTTCAGGCAGGAGATCATATCGAGACAACTCCGTTGCAGATCAGACGGTAAGGTAAACAGGTGAAGGGGTCGTCGCATGGTGGGTGGATATACCAGTCTTCACCGAGAACGCCCGCTCCTACTTCGGTACGAGCGGGCGTTTTTTCTTTTGCGGAGTTTATTCCAAGAAGCTGGTCAGCGACCAACTAACTCTCTTTTCGCAGAAAGATTTTCCTAAGAGTGTCTTCCGAGTCAAGGTTGAATATTCTTGTCTGTCACTCTGAACGGAGCGGAGCGAAGTGAAGAGTCTCGCAGGGTTTGTGGAGGATAACGCATTTCCTTTACATCACCACTGAGATCCTTCGGCAGACCTCAGGATCACAAACTTGTGAGGCTCTACTATCACACCCAATCTGTCACTCAGAACGCAGCGGAGCGAAGTGAAGAGTCTCGCAGGGTTTGTGGAGGATAACGCATTTCCTCTACAGTACCTGTGAGATCCTTCGGCGGTCCTCAGGATGACAGGCCTGCTCTTAGAATTCCCTTGCTCTGCTATTGGATCGAGTGTACTTTACCCTCACACTATTTTCTATTGAACGATGAAGAGAACCATACACTCTACCGCAATTCTTCTCCTGCTAACACTCTCTTCTCTGTTAGCACAAGAACGTGAGAGCAACTGTACCACCGATTCACTGATTATCAGCACTGGGTGGGATAGAGCTACCGACACCTCAGAGGTATGGCGTGACGCCGACGCATACTGGCGAGTAATCCGAATCGACGTTAATCCGAAACCGACCAGTATCGAAACTGGTCAAGCTGCCATTGTTCCCTACCAATGTATGATCCCACTCGGCGAAAGTCGTTGGATAAATGGGAGCAGTGAGCTTTTAGAGACCGCCGACGGAACGTGGACATATCAGACAATTGTCTGTGCTGATGAGATTCCGGTGAAGGCAAGCTTGAGATGTGATCTCTTGGCAAGTACTGAGACCGCTATCTTCTTCAACGGAATTGAGTTGGCGAGAACTGGACAAAACGGAGCCGACCACAGGCTTCCCTTTCACGTGGAGGCTGATCTGACTCCCTACATCAAGGCTGGCGAGAATCTTTTAACCGTCGAGGTAACCGGCTTCGACCAAAGCTTTGTTGGATTTGACCTACTCGGCTCCATCACCGCTCGAAGTCAAGGGGAAAAGAAGACCTTTAGTTGTGATCGGTGTGGGCAGGTAATACCGAGAGAGAGATGATAGAAACCATCTATAAGAACTCTATATGATTCTGCATCTCTTCTCTCGTTAAGACTTGGAAGATCAGAAACAGTCCACGTACAAGCTGACCGACTGAAGTGCCCTGCGCCGCATACACAATCCCTTCGTGCGGTAGATGCTGATTATGGAGTCGCAGAAAATCATCGTCTTGTGTAACGAGAACACGTTGTTGAATTTTGGCAAATGCTAACTGCCGTATATCTGAAGCACCCAACATACCCGCTTCACCTGTTGATAGAGCATCAACACCACGCAGTCGCAATCCAGAGATCACTGCTTGAGCAATATGTTCATCCATATAAAATTGAACAGCACTCACTACTGCCGTGAGAGTTTAGAAGGGAAACGTACTCTCAGGTTATCTGCAAATTCCTGACTTTCATGAATGCTTGCATCGATCTCATTTTGGTGATCGTGATAGTAGGAGAGAGCTGCATAAATTTCAGAAAGAGTCAGATTGTACTCTGCAGCAATCTCGTCTGGACTCTCTCCAAACCATTCGTATCTAACTGCTATATCCGCTACCGTAATCCTCCGTCCAGCAATACAGGGCTTCCCACCACGAATGTCTCGAGATACTTCTATATGTGTATTTAAGGTTACCATAGATATTCTTTCGTTCCCATTGCACAGGCTGTTGCTTCCTCGGGACGCTCAACCTATTTCCATATTATCTTACCCCACCTCAACAAACGGATTTGTCTCCCGCTCTACCCCTATCGTTGTTGCTGGTCCGTGACCGGGAAAAACTCGGGTGTCGTCGGGGAGTGGAAGAAGATGTTGGCGGATACTTTCCATCAACGTCTCGTGGTCGCCACCGGGAAGATCGGTTCTGCCAACCGAGCCGGAGAAGAGAACATCGCCAACGAAAATGAGTGAACGCCGCCGGTCGTAGAGGCAGATGCTCCCCTCGGTGTGGCCGGGAGCGTGGATAATCTCGAAAAGCATCTCATCACCCAACGTCAACTCATCCCCTCCACGGAGATAGCGATCCGGCTTCGTCGGTTCCATCTGCAACGGGATTGGCCAGAGCAGGTGCTTCATCGGATCCTGCAGCCGATACTCATCCTCAGGGTGAACGAAGATCAACAGATTATCCCCGAAGTACTCCTTGAATTGATTCACGTCGGCAGTGTGATCCCAGTGCGTGTGGGTTAAGACAAGTGCTGTCGGCTTTACCCCCTCACGCTCAATCGCCTCCACCATTTCGTTGAATGACTCTGGAGGGGCGTCAATAATCAGTCCCCTCTTCTCATCATCCCAGATCAGGAAAGAGTTGGTAGCTGCCGGTCCGTTCGTAAATCCTTCGATGTTGATTGCCATATCCTGACGTACCCTGAATGTG
This sequence comes from Kapaibacterium sp. (SeqCode), assembly GCA_050248595.1. Lineage (GTDB taxonomy): Bacteria > Bacteroidota > Ignavibacteria > OLB7 > OLB7 > JAGWAZ01. The sequence continues at coordinate 4,729 of JBFWSB010000020.1, read as the reverse complement.
ATCTCCATTTCACAAAATATCTTGCTCCAAGAATACGGACATTGTTCGAGATAACTTCACCACTGTTATCACCTGACAACATCCTTTTCTGAAACCTGAAACTCTGATCAATTCTCCCTTCCGTATATTCGCCTTTCTATGAGTACAAAACCGACATCAAATAAGGGGTCTGCCCGCGCAGCCTCTTCAAAGAGCAAAGGAATAGAGCGAAAAGGGGGACAAAATGGGAAGTCACCTGTTAACCCTCGTAAGCTGACAGGCGAAGCTCGACGCCAGGCGATCTACAGCAAGAAGGGCTTTGTGCCGCCGTCGTTGCAGCACACAAAAATTGTCTGCACACTCGGTCCGGCAACGGCAACGAAGGAGCGCATTCGCCAACTGATCTTGGCTGGTGCTGACGCTATCCGGCTAAATTTCTCACACTCGAACTACGACACTCACAAGGCGATGTTCGAGATGACTCGCGAGGCTGCTCGGGAGACGGGACGGCTAATTACGATTATCCAAGATTTGCAAGGACCAAAGATTCGGATCGGCGCGTTGCCTGATGGTCCGGTGTTTCTGCGTCCAGCCGAACAAATCACGTTGACAACCGACGAGGTCTCGTCGGGTGACCCACGTGTGCCGGTGGGCTACAAAAAATTCGCCACCGATGTGGAGGCGGGAAATACAATCTTGATCGATGACGGTCTGCTTGCACTTCGCGTTGACGAAGTAAAAGGGAACGACGTTCTCTGCACAATCATCAATGGCGGGTTGTTGAAGGAGAAGAAGGGAATTAACCTTCCGGGAGCGAAGATCAGCGAGCCGTCGTTGACCGAGAAAGATCTTGAAGATTTGGAATTCGGACTGAAGCTCGGCGTCGACTATGTAGCACTTTCGTTTGTTCGTTCGGCTCAGGATATCATCGATTTGAAGAAGATTATCCGGCGGAAGAGAAAGTCAACGCAGGTGATTGCGAAGATCGAGAAGGTAGAGGCGGTGAGAGAACTTGACGCAGTGATCGATGCCGCCGACGCAGTGATGGTGGCACGGGGTGATCTCGGTGTGGAGATGCCGGGGCATATCGTTCCACTTTTGCAGAAAAGAATTATCAGCCGCTGCAAGAATCTGGGAAAGCCGGTAATTACTGCGACGCAGATGTTAGAGTCGATGATAAACAATCCCCGCCCAACCCGAGCAGAAGCCTCGGACGTAGCAAACGCCGTGTTCGATGGAACGGATGGGGTAATGCTCTCTGCAGAGACATCGGTAGGAGCCTATCCGGTTGAGACCGTAATGGTGATGGATGATATTATCCAAGCAACCGAAAGCGCAATCCCTTACGCCGACTTTGACGACAAACTTGCTCCACTTCCGGAGGAACAGAAACGCTACACTGAGTCGGCAGTGGCGGCAAAGGCTGCTATGCTTGCTACAGAAATCCGGGCAGCTGCTATTCTCTGCCTAACGTATACCGGCATGACTGCCCGCGTTATGTCCCGCCGTCGTCCCGGCGTTCCAATTATCGCCATCGCTCAAGACGAAGATGTCTGCCGCCGCCTCGGTCTCTACAGCGGTATCTTTGCTCTGACAATTGATGAGACCCCTTCCTCGACAGAAGAGGCAGTGAAGATTATGGAGAAAGCAGCTCTCGACGCAGGAGTTATCCGCAAGGGAGACCTTGTTATCATGACAACCGGTTATCCTCTCGACTCGAAAGCGAGCACAAATATGATGCTCGTGCAACGGATATAGACCCAATACAACACTTAAAAGAAGACTTCAAAGTTAGGGGCTAAGATCAGAGATATTGGAGACCATCCAAACACTCTATCTTAGCCCCTCTTTTGAAATTTCCTCTTTGTATTCCTCCCCTCCCTCTCTTCTTTTTTCAACCGTGACACTTTTCTTCCGAATCGTGACGGTCACGAAAGTGAATCGTGACGCTCGACCTGTAGATTGATTCCTGTCAGTTAATTGTTCCAACGTATACTTTATCTCACGTGATTTCTATCTCTATGAGAGATCAACATATCTATATGAAAGCCTTTCTCTTCTTGCTTCTGCTTGTTTCGACAACAGTTGTTGGAAGAGGGCAATCTGGCTCGGAACCGACAGACTCTACCTACAGCGAAATCTATCTTTCCACTACATCTGATAAATCGTCTACCCAGAAGGAGCCGCTGTTAGGGCTTACTCTGCACGGAGGATTTACCACATACGAACTCGATACTGAAGTAAGCCAAGATTCTCGGTTGGGTGTTCGCTTCGTTCAGTTAACCCTTCATCCCTCTCAAAAACTTTACCTCTGGGGACAGTACGATGACGGCCTCAGCCTCGACAATCCGGGGCTTGCAGATCGCAGTATCAATTCCCCCGCATACTACGCCGGTGGCTTCTTGAACTATGGCACTGTCCACACAACACGCCTTGAAGTTGGTCTCCGCAACCTTCCCGACAGTGTTAACCAAACGTTGATTCGGGGGGAACAGGTCTACACCACTGCGAACGGCACAGCACTAAAGGCTGGTGGGTGGCTTGGCTTTCGGAGTGATGACCGCTTGGAGTGGATATTTCACACAGGTGTCAACTTCCCGTTCAAAGAGAGAATCCGGGTTGAGCCTGCCTTCTTTTACTCGCGGACTGGATTGCCGGAAGAGTACCAGTGGCGCGCATTCTTAGGGGGTGAATATCAGACCGACCAACAGCTTCTTCTCTCAGCCGGACTCGCTCTGGGCGAACTCTTCGTCTACCGAGAGCAACAGAAGCGGGGAATTATTGACGGCTTCGTTAGTGGGACACTCCCCATCACATCACAACTGAAAGCGCACGCCATTGCTCGCCATGAAACCGTGGCAAACTCTGTGACCATCACCTCACTTGTTTTGGGATTCACAATAAACTCTGGATCGTTATGAAAGGCATTTCTGGATACCTTGAGCAGCCCAAACCGTGGCTCTACCTATTTATCTTCGGCGCGTGGGGTCTGTCCGTTGCGTGGTTTCACCCACGGATGATCTCGTTGCTCGACATGGCAACAACGCCACTTGGGATGGGAGCACTCCTCTTCTTCATTATCTTCACAGAGATTGCTTGGCTCTACGCATTCTTTAACGTTGGGGTGATCCTCTTCGGGGCAATCTATCGACGCCGTCCCACAATTGTTCGGCGATCACTTGCAGAGCTTCCTCAGCCCCATCCCTCTGTAGCAATGCTCTACACTACCTGCAATGACTTCGTTGAAGAGAGTGCCCTCTCTTGCCTTGCACAGGACTACGAGCACTTCACCCTCTACATTCTCGACGACAGTTCCGACGAAAACTATCGCTGCCAAGTCGACGCCTTCGCAAAGAAACATCCAGGGCGGACGCGAGTGGTGCGGCGAGCCAACAGGAAGGGATTCAAGGCGGGAAATATCAACCATGGCCTAAAGCATGTGGCCACTTCTGAATCCCTCTTCGCGCTGGTAGATGCCGACGAGATTCTACCGACAGACTTCTTAACGCGATTGGTTCCGATGATCTTGGCCGACGATAACTGTGGTTTTGTTCAAGCAAATCACAAGAGTAATCCAGAATCGAAGAGCCGCTTGGCTCAGGCAATGGGGATCGGGATCGACATTCACTGGCGGTGGTATCATCCCCTCCGCAACCGCTTTGGCTTCGTTATGTTGCTCGGCCACGGGGCAGTTATCCGCCGACAGTGCTGGCAGGAGATTGGTGGGTTCCCAGAACTTGTGAGCGAAGACCTTGCGTTCGCTATCAGAGCCAGAGAGAAAGGATGGCGAGGATTCTTTGCAGAGGATGTAATCTGCTACGAAGATTTCCCAGAAGATGTCCGCGCCTTTCGCGTCCGCCACATGAAGTGGACGCGGGGAACGTGCGAGTTCTTGGCAAAAGATATGTGGCGAGTTCTCCGCTCCCGCGCAATTCCGGTTGTTGAGAAGTTTGATATTCTCTTCCCAACACTCAATCTCCCACTCTCACTCTTCTACTTTCTCTTCATTATCGATGCGAACCTGATTATCACCTCAATGTTTGGCTCATCCAAACCACTAACTCTTGCGTTTGGGGGAACCGAACTGACGATTCCGATTTGGCGCATGAGCGAACAGTTCGCAATACTGAACAGCGCAGACTTCTATGCGATAACGCTTCTGACTCTCTTGGCTCCAATCCTCTGCTTCATTATCGACATGGCCAAGAAACCAAGAAAGCTATTTCGATTTCTCTCGCAAAGCACAACCCTCTACGGTGCGCTTGGTCCTCTCTCCTGCCTCGGCGTTCTCTTCTTTCTACTGACTGGGAAGGCTGTCTTCCACGTCACAGCCGATAAAAGCAGGCAAATTAACGTGAGGGTTGTAGAAGCTCGGATACTTGCACTACCACAGAAATTTGTTTCTCGACTTCGCGCTCTTATTACTGGAAGCCACCCCGACAACTACCTGGTACAGATATTTGAAGTCCTCTGCGGCATTCTCTTTGGGATTATGGCTCTGCGGTTAATGCAAATATCTTTCTTCGGCGTGGCACTCGCCTTTATCATGCTCCCAATTATGCACCACCTTTCATGGGATAATCCAATTATCAAACGATTTGCTTGGCTCCCCTTCACGTTAATCCTTTTGGGTACTCTTTTAGGTGGACTTTCGTTAGCAGGTATGCAGACCGTTTTCTTCGGCTACGGATTCCACTTTTAACCACATACACAACAGATAAAATTTCCTTTACTATGCAGAGAACAATGA
>JBFWSB010000019.1:0-24688 GCA_050248595.1 Kapaibacterium sp. (SeqCode) | reverse complement strand
GTGAGAGTGAACTATGTTGGGAAGGAGAATATTTAATCAATCCCTTCGCTGACGAGAAGACGACCGAGTTAGTTGATTTAGAGAAGTCAGCCGGTCTACGAAACTATCTCTACCCACATGAGCAAAGGCTCCGGCAACGATATATCGCCCAAGCCTCGCCGGAGAATTGGTATCGTACTATCGATAGAGTTTGGCCATCTCTCGTTAAGGAACCAAAGCTTGTGATCCCCGACATTCAATCAGGGAATGTTGTTGGATACGATCGAGGGGAGTTCTATCCCCACCATAACCTCTACTGGATTACTTCTTCTACTTGGAACTTGAGAGCACTTCAGGCAATTATGCGAAGTAATTTTGTGCGCCTTCAAGTGGAAGCCTACTCCGTGCAAATGCGTGGTGGAAGCTTGCGATATCAAGCGCAGACCCTCCGCCTGATTCGGATACCTACGCTCGCAACGTTAAGAGAATCTGATATTGAAGAATTTGCCTCTTTGGCAAGCTGCGAAAGCGTACAACCAATAGATGACCTTCTCCACCAGGTGCTTGATAGAGAAGGAATTAATCTCGAAAAATCCTTCTGAGTGAACTTACAAACAAGAGATTCCCTCCCTCTTGCACCACAATCGATTATTCCCTAAACTTCTCCCGTAATTCACCTTACACCCAATATCATCCAAACCCTAAAAATGAAACACCCTCTACAGTACGCCCTGCTGGCCGTGCTTCTTGCGCTTCCCGTAACTCTTCGAGCGCAAGTAGTGGTCAACGAAGTTATGTACACCCCGAACTCGCCTGAACCTGAATGGATCGAACTTTTCAATCCTACCCAGCTCCCGGTTGACCTTACCGGCTGGACGATCCAAGATCGCACCAGTTCTCGACCTTCGATTCCAGCAGCAACTATTCTTCCTCAAGGTTTCCTTCTGCTGACGCGAGACTCGACGGCACTTCGCTCTGTTAGAAGTTTTCAGTCTCCTGTCGTTCAGATTTCGATTCCAGCCCTGAACAATGGTGGCGACGATGTCATTCTCCGGGATGCCGATGGGAAGACAATCGACTCGCTCTCCTACGCCTCTTCTTGGGGAGGGACCGGAGGCCTTTCGCTGGAACGGATTGAGGAAGGCTCCGCAACAAACAACCCCGACTCGTGGGGAAGTTCTGTTGATGGCTCAGGTGGAACGCCGGGAAGACGGAACTCATTAGCTCCGGCTGAGTTTGACCTTCAGATTCTCACGGCACAGTTCGACCCGGACAGAAAAGAGGCAAAAGTGGTGATAGTGAACCTCGGGAAGGAAGCTTCGTTCCTCTCCACCGCTGCACTCTACTACGATGCGAACAACGACAGCATCGGCACGCCGAACGAGCAGCAGTCAGGACGTTCAATTCCTTCGATTGAACCGGGAGATTCTTCTACGGTATTCTTGTCCTGGAATAGAGTGTTAACTGTGATGGGAGAGCAAGGTCTGGTTGTGGTTGACAACCCAAACGAAGAACGTCCAACAGATAACAGCAGGTTGATTCTGATCCGCGAAAAGTTTGTTGATACCGGAGTGATAGTAAACGAAGTGATGTACACACCGGGCAACGCTGAGCCAGAGTGGGTCGAACTTTTCAATCGAGGGATATTCCCAGTCGACTTACAGAACTGGATACTACATGACAGGAGCAGCGCGCGACCAAGACTTCCCTCCTCCACACTTCTCCCCGGCGCATACGTTGTTGTTGCCGGAGATACTTCAGCACTTCGCAAGCTCTACGATATTCCCTCGCAGGTTATCGAGGTCGACCTCCCCGCTTTCAACAACAGTGGCGATGATATTGTGCTACGCAACCCCTTCGGTAGGGCTGTCGATTCACTCCACTACTTCGGAAGTTGGGGAGGAGAGACTGGACGCTCGCTTGAACGACGACTGCCGACGCTCGTATCGGATGACCCTTTGTCGTGGGAGACTTCTATTGATCCAAGTGGTGGAACGCCGGGACGCGAGAACTCCACACGACCACCGAAATATGATCTCATCTTAACAGGACTTGAGGTCGATGAGTCGGGAAAAATGATTCGAGTAGAGATACAGAATAATGGGACAGCGGAAGCGCGTGGAGCCGAGGCACTTCTCTTCTTCGATAGCGACAACGACACTCTTGCCGATCCGGGAGAAGAGCAGAGCCGCCAATCTATCCCACAACTCTCCTCAGGCGATTTCACTACGGTGACATTCGCTTGGACTCGTCCCCTTCAACTTCAAGGGGAGCAAGGGATCGTCCTTCTCCAGTTGCCGAACGAAGAGCGTCCAGATGACAACGTTGGGTCAATCATCCTTCGCCAACCGACTGTTGATACCGGACTGATAATCAACGAAATCATGTACACTCCTCTCGACCCAGAACCAGAGTGGATTGAGGTTTACAATCGCGGATTACTCCCGGTTGAGATGAGAGGATGGCGTGTGGAAGATGGAACAGGCAGAAGCCCTCTTCTCCCAACATTGATTATCCTCCCCGGCAGCTACGCAATCCTCACCAACGACACCACCGAGTTGCTCCGACTGCGAACAGTCTCCTCCAACTTGGTTCAATCTCCACTACCAGCATTCAACAATAGTGGCGATCTGGTCCTCCTCCGAAATGGGCGAGGTGTCGCCGTCGACTCTCTTCGGTATCGTAGCACGTGGGGTGGAAAAAACGGAAAGTCACTTGAACGAAAAGGTGTTGATCTCCCAACGAACGATTCAACGTCGTGGAGCGAAGCAACAGCAGCCTCAGGCGCGACACCCGGAGGAAAGAATTCTTATCAACCACTCCTTCACGACCTTGCAGTTGGGGTTGTTCTCTTTAATCCAAATACTTCCACACTCTCTGGACACATTAGGAACTACGGTTTGGAAGGCTCAACTCCGGCATCACTTCACCTCTACTTCGATTTCAATTCTAACCGAGTAGCTGATGAAGAGGAAGAACTTGAGGTGAGTCAACTCCCCTCCATTCCACCGGGGGATTCCCTCCCCTTCACTCTCACTTGGTCACGAGAGCTTACACCTCTCGGAGAGCAGGGGATTGTTCTTGTAGAACTTCCAGAAGATCAACGTTCAACAAACGACACCACTTTCTTTACCGCAGCAAGTCCACGTGTCGATACGGGGGTGGTTATCAACGAGATTATGTACGCTCCGAACGATCCAGAACCGGAGTGGGTGGAGTTGGTGAACAGAGGAGAACTTCCGGTTGACCTTGAAGGATGGTCGCTCCACGATGGAAGCAGTGCGCGCCCGAAGCTCCCACGGCAACTCCTCCTACCGAACGAATACATTGTGGTGGCGAGTGATACGAGTTCGATGCGAGCACTCTATCCGCAAATAGGAACCATCGTCGGCATTGACCTCCCAACACTCAACAACAGTGGGGACGACGTAGTGCTCCGCAACGCTTCGGGGAAGGTTATTGACTCACTCCACTACCGTGCCAGTTGGGGAGGAGATTCTGGGCGTTCAGTTGAGCGAAGACTTCCAACCCTGCCGTCAGATAGTTCCTCATCTTGGAATACCTCTACTGCTCTGGAAGGAGGAACACCGGGAGAAGAGAATTCGGTAGCAATTGCCGATCTCGACCTAAGGCTTGCAACTCTTCAATTTGATATTGAGCGCTCGGAGGTGCAAGCGACTCTCTACAACATCGGACGAGCAGAGTCCAATCGGGCAGAGGGGATTCTCTATCACGACCGGAACGGAGACAACGTCGGCGAGGCAAGCGAAGAGTTACGCCGTGTAGAGATACCGCCAATATCTCCCAACGACTCGACTACGTTTACCATAGCCTGGCCACGTCCTCTGTTGCCGGAAGGAGAGCGTGGAATAGTGCAGATTACTATGCCGGGAGAAGTACGGGTTGAGGATAACAGCCTCTCATTCTCTCCACGCTCCCGAACCGGCACATCTAAAATTATTCTGAACGAAGTGATGTACGCTCCCCACTCTCCTGAACCTGAGTGGCTTGAAGTGTATAATACCGACACGCTTCCCGTAGACTTAACAAACTGGAGGATTGGAGATGCGAGTGGAAGCAAAACAATTCCACCGATCATCGTTCCCCCCGGAACATATCTCCTTCTGACTACTGATTCGGCAGCACTCCAGGCTTCTCGCCTGCTTGACGACACAGTTCACATCCTCACGCTCCCTCTCCCCACCTTCAACAACGGTGAGGATGAGATTCTCCTCCACAACTCTTCTGGAGATTTGGTCGACTCGCTCCACTACCTTGCCTCGTGGGGTGGTGCGAACGGGAAGTCGTTGGAACGTCGCCACTTCACTAATCAAACGAACGACTCGGCGTCGTGGCAGACATCGGAAGATTCCGCCGGCGCGACGCCCGGTCGAGCAAACTCGATCTTCCCCCCTCTCTACAACCTCGGCATCGACTCGATAGCATTCGATCCCTCTACTACGCTCCTCAGCGTTTACCTTTACAACAATGGGATCAACAGAACAGAGGAGGGGTCACTCAAACTCTTCCACGACGCGAACAGGAACGGTTTTGGTGAAGTGGAAGAAGAGCTTGCTACTACGGCAATCTCTTCTATCGAAGCGGGGGAAACAGCCCTTATCACCTTTGGTTGGGAACGAGAACTGAGAGATGAAGGGGAGATCGCACTGTTGCATATTCTCTTGCCGAGCGATCAGAGAGGGAGAGATAACAGCGCGTCGATAGAGTTGCGTCGCGAGCCGTTGGATAGTGGTTTGGTAGTTAGTGAGATCATGTTCGATCCACTCCCAGTTGCCGGGGAGAGTGGCGCAGAGTATATCGAGGTCTTCAGCCGCGCAACACGTCCAATTCCGTTGAGAGGCTGGAGCATCACCGAAGGTTCGGGAACAGTCAGGTTCGTTGCCGACAGCACGTTTACTATTTCGCCTCAATCATATTGTGTTATCGCAACTGACAGCAGCATCTATCGACGCTATCCCTCCTTGCTCGATTCTTCCAACGTTATCATTCTCGGGAAAGAGCTTGGATTGAACCAGAGTGGAGATGTTGTTCTGCTGCGCAACCCGAGTGGGCGAACAATCGACAGCGTCAACTACAGCGAGGAGTGGCACTGGCGGGAGATTGGTGACGTTAGAGGAGTTGCGTTGGAACGGATTGACCTTGCGGGGGCGAGCAACGATCCTCGCAACTGGTCCAGTTCTGTTGCACCAAGTGGAGGAACGCCGGGCGAGCAGAACTCACGCTCGATTCAGCCTGCGACAGAAGTGACAGAGCTGACAGTAGAGCCGAGGACGATCTCGCCAGATGGAGATGGTTTCGAAGACTTCACCCGTATCTCCTATCACTTCCCAGCACCGGGGTCGTTGATAACAATCTCGATCTACGACCGACGTGGTCGCCGGGTGGGTCGCCCAATCAATAACGAACCCTCCAGTAGAGAGGGGAGCTTCATTTGGGATGGAACTGATGGCGAAGGAAATCGACTCCCTGTCGGCATCTACGTGATTCGGATTGAATCGTACGGTGGCGAGGGAACGGGAGTAGCAGTTGCGCAGAAGAATGTGATTGTTGCCCGAAGGTTGTAGAGCTGGAGAGGTTGAGAGAGAAGAAAGATTAGATACTACATGAACCTTTAGAATTCTGCGAAGACGATAGGAGGTTACTTCGACAACATAGTTGCCCGAGAAGGTATCCTTCCAGGTTTCTCTATGGAACTTCGGTAACTTCTCTCTGCTCTAAAGGTTTTATGATCCGTCACTCCCCTTGCTGCCGAATGAGCGACCAATTGTTATTGTCCGGCAGAATCGATTTCCCTATATCTGCATTGAGCAAGGATAGAAAGCGAAGACGATAGTTCAAGTCTAACACCAGTGCCCGTTGCGTCACGCATGTCCAACTTTATCGATTCGACCATATCGCAGACAACACTCTCGCCTCTCGAGAGTGAACGGCGAGGGCACGAGGCATTTGCTTCTACGAGGCGGCGTGCCTACGTGGAAAATCGGAAGATTCTGGATCGTCTCGACCGCTACGTAGAAGAGGGAGCGTGGCAAGAACAAGACCGAACGGTCTCCGCGACACACACACCTCGCCTTCTTCCACTGGTAATTACTGGCGAGTCAGGTTCAGGTAAAAGTGCTCTCCTATCCCACTGGAGCAACCGCTATCAGAAGGAACACCCCGAGAGCATTATCATCACCCACTACATTGGGGCAACAGCTGCAAGCTCGGACCACATCAACATGCTCCGCCGGGTAATGTGGGAGATTCAGGAGCAGGTTGGAATATCTGAACAACTTCCAACCGATCCCGAGCAGATCGTCCGCCAATTCCCCGAGTGGCTTACCTACACCAAAGGGCATACGTTCGTTCTGGTGGTTGACGCACTCAACCAGCTTGAGGGGAGTGCCGACCAACTCTTCCCTCTGGACTGGCTACCGGAAGATTTCCCTCCACACACGCGGTTGATTATCTCCACACTCGACGGCCCGCAACTGAAGCAGATCAGGAAACGTGCGTGGCCCGAAGTAGAAGTAGCACCACTGACCGAAAACGAGCGGCGCGAAGTTGCCCGACGTTTTCTCGGTGACCTAAGCCAACGGTTCAACACCGCGCAAGTTCGCCGCGTTGCCGGAAATCGGAGCAGTGCAAACCCACTCTACCTTCGCACAAGTTTGGAAGAGCTGCGGGCACTGAGTAAGGGAGATGAGGCTGAGGCGAAGATTGACTACTACCTTGAGGCGGAAGACCTTGGGGGACTCTTCCAGCGAGTGTTAGAACGTATCGAGGGGGAGTTTGGCTCCCGCCGTATCCGTGAGATACTCCGTTCTCTCTGGGGATCACGGTACGGACTGAGCAAAGAGGAACTGACAACGCTCCACAACACCACGCACGAACAACTTTCTCCAATCCTCGGCGCACTCGACTACCACTTGATGCAGCGGGACGGCCTCTACACCTTCTTCCACGAGCACCTGCGGACGGCAGTAGCCGAGCGATACGTGAATACCGAGACATTGAAGCGAAACACACACCGTCGCTTGGGGGAGTTTTTTGCAGAACAGCCGGCAACCGACCGACGAGTAGAGGAAGAGCCGTGGCAGTGGGAGCAGGGGAAAGAACCAGAACGGTTACAGAACTGCTTAACCGACCTCCCACTTTTCTGCACACTCTTCTCAGGAGAGAAAAAGCACGAGGCGTTCCGCTACTGGCAAGTGGCCGAAAAGAATGAGAATGCCTCTCTCGAAAAAATCTACGCAACCCAACTTGAGAACTTAGAAGAGAGAGGAGAATTGGCTCCGCTGCAAGAGGCAGAGATGCTTGAGACCGTCGGCGCATTCCTCTTTCAGGCTGCCGAGTTTGGTGGGGCAGAACGGTTCTATCGTCGGGCACTTGCCTTGCGTGAAGTAAGTGGTGAGGAAGAGGAAGAGAAAGTTGCCCGAACGATGACAAAACTTGGTGAGACCCTCAGCGCGCAAGGGATGTACGAGGAGGCAGAGTCTACTCTGCAGAGAGCACTACAGATTATCGAGAGACTCTACGGTGAGAACCACACCGAGACAGCAATTGTGCTGGATGCACTCGCCACACTCCTCTACTCCACACGTAACTACGACAAAGCCGAACCCCTCTTCGTCCGAACGCTACGTATTCGCGAGCGTTCCATTGGTCGAGATAAGAGTGATTCGATTATGAGCTTGGTAAACCTCGGCGCACTCTACTTCGGGCAAGAGAAGTGGAAGGAGGCGTCTTCAGTCTGGGAAACCGCATTGGAACGAAGCGAACGCTCACTTGGCACAGATCACCCTCTAACCGCAATGATCTTGAACAACATGGCGGCAGTACTCCGAAGCGAGCAAGATTATGAAGGAGCGATTCCGTTGTTAGAAAGGGCGATGGAGATCAATCAGGGAATTTATGGGGCGAATCATCCAGATATAGCTGCCAACTTGATTAACCTTGGATCCTTTGAGATACTAGCAAATCGACTTCAAGAAGCCGAATCTCATTATCAAACAGCATTGTCAATCACAAAAGATTTATTAGGAGTCAGTCATCCAAATGTTGCAAGATGCCTGATTAACCTCGGAGTGTTGTACAAGAAGCAGGAAAAATTGCAAGATGCTGAAAGTGCTTTTTATGAAGCTATGAATATTCGGATCAAAGCATTTGGTGAGAACCACACAAGTGTACATCAGTGCAAGCTAAACATTGCAAATGTCAAAGTTGATAGAGGTCAGATCAAAGAAGCTGCAGAAATCTATCGAATATCACTTCCATTGATGGAGAAAGAGCTTGGGAAAGAAAATCATTGGATATTAAGCTTACACCAACGCTTTACCCATGTACTTCAAATGACTGCAAATCAAAGCGAAAATTAAAAAAGGTACGAGCCTCCTAATGACTCGTACCTTTTTATTCATTTTCTTTACAGGATAATTACGATCCTGTTGTATTCTCCTCAATCACAACCGTAATCCCCACCGCATTTGTCGAATCGGGACAATCGAAATTCCAACTTCCAAGGTGTTTCATCGACCTCGTCTCGCAGTTCAACTCGCTGCTGTTGACTGCTGGAATTATCGGTGTTCCCCCTATACAAGGAGTGGTGTCGTAGCTGACAGTGATTTCGCACGCCATCGGGTTCGGGGCAGTATTGGGAATCGTGTAGGTTCCCCCGCTTGGATTATCGCAGTAGTAGCATGAGGTACTCCCGAGGCTTCCCCAGCTAATCTCCACAAGCTTCTTGTTCGTGCCAGTAAAGGTGACTTCCACTGTCCCTTGCCAACCGGATGGCAATGAAAAGGTTAATTTGTTCTCGTCAAGTTCTGCGAAACACATGGTTGTTTCTCCCTTGTTGTGGTTAGTGTCGATATGAACCGCCGGAGGGTTACAGCCACACCAAAACTGGAGTGGAGTCCCATTTTGTCGGTTTCTACGTAATTTGTTCGGATATTAAGGAGGAGGGGAATGTATACCAGACCACGTTGCATGTTCTCGCAATAGCTTCTGAATTGCGTTAAGATAGTATCTATTTTTCTTTGCACAACTGCCACTATCCCCAATGAAAACAGATAGCCATCTGTCTACATCATCTATTCTTACACTCCAATTAGCCGAAACAAAAAGCGATTCGGCTCGCTTTTCTTTGCTCCGTTCTCTTTCTGGACAACTCTTCTCAACGCGCCCGGAACAGGCACTCAGTTACGCAAACGAGGCGTTAGAACTTGCCGAGCGTCTTCGAAAACGGAGAGAGGTTCCAGACTGCCAAGTAATGATTGGTCGTTGCCAGATTGCCGCCGGTGACTTGGATCGAGGAGTCCGCAGTCTCCGCAAAGCACTCCCCTTGCTCCCCTCACCGAGTGAAGAAGAGGGGGAACTCTACGTGGAGATCGGAAGTGTGGAAGTTGAGCGAGGACGGTATCAGAAGGGAGTAGAAGCCTACCAAGCTGCACACGCTGTCTTCGAGGAGATTAAGAACCTGTCGGGAAGGTGGCGCGCGCTGAAAGGTCTCGGTGATCTCTATACTGGCTTAGCCGACTACCAACGGGGACTTGATGTTTACCTTCGGGCACTTCGGATTGCTGAGAAGAGCAAGAATTTCGAGTTGCTTGGGGTTAGCCTATCTGATATTGCATTGGTCTACAGCGAACTGCAAGACTATCCACGTGCCTTAACCTATCTGGAGCAGTGCCGAGAAACTTTCAGCAAGGCTGGATTGAGACACTTAGAAGTTCGAGCCTTAGCAAATATCTCCGGCATTTACACAGCACAGGGTAAGCTTGAGAAAGGGTTGGAACAAGGTATCCGAACACTCGCTATCTACGAAGCATTGGATGACCGCCGGGGCTTGGCTACGATGTTGGTAAATCTCTCCAACATTTACGAGCAACGAGGGCAGTTCGACCAAGCACTTGAGTATAGCCGAAAGGCACTCGACCTTTTTGAAGAGTTGGGGGATCCTGAGGGGGGGTGCAGAACGTTGATTAACATTGGGATACTCTACCGAGCAACCGGCCAACACAACAACGCCCTCTATATCTTAGAACAAGCACTCCGAATCGCCTCGAATATCGAAACCCTTGGCCTTGAATATCAGTGCCACCACCTTCTCTCCGCGAGCTTGGAAGAGCTTGGAGATACCACCCGCGCACTACGACACCTGCGAGCCTACATCGACATTAAAGAGAAGTTGGAGGGGGAGGAACGAAACCGAGGTATTGCAGAGCTTCAGGCAAAGTTCGATTTAGAACAGGCAGAGACCGAACGTGAGATTTATCGCCTTCGGAACGAACAACTGGAACTGCAAAACAAACACCAGAGTGCAGAGCTAACCTCTCTTTCGATGCGCCTCGTGGAAAAGAGCCGGTTTATTAACGACATTAAGCTGGCTATTGAGAAGACCGAACAGGTTCGTCCAGACGAGGTGCTCCCCTCGCTTCACCAGATTTTGCGCAAAATCAAGGGCCAAACTTCATCGCGTGAAGATTGGCAGGCATTTGAAGAGCAGTTTCAGAAGGTTCACCACGGCTTTATGCAGCGGCTCTCGCAGCAGTTCTCCACACTTACATCAACCGAGCTGAAGGTCTGCGCACTGATCAGAACGGGTCTCTCCTCAAGCGAAATCGGCTCACTTCTCCACGTAACCAAGCGGAATATCGACACCCACCGCTACCGGCTCCGGAAGAAACTGGAAATTGGCTCTGATGTTGACTTAGGGACTTTCTTAGCAGGATTGTAGTATCTCCCAAACGGGATTTTCGGCAATTTTCCAGACAATCCGGTCAAAATGTAGTACTAAAGTAGTACTGCACCTACCAAATTACCAGCCTATCTTGCAACTGTTCCAAGGGGGAGAAAAGTCGACCAACAAGATGTCGCACTCCTCGGGAACAGAATCTTTCTGGATATAAAAGCTCTGAGGTTCGCTACCGGAGTGGAAAGTCTCATAACGATCAATACTTATGAAGAACCGTCTATCATTCAACAAAGCAATCACCTCTTCCAACGGCAATTTGCGCATTAACCTTCTGCAAAGAGGATATTCGATATACAACCACCAGGGAACTGGCGTAGGGGAGTTCGATACAGACAGTACATTCCACCTCTACTTCTTCCCGAGCCACACGCACACGCAGCCGAGTGTGGCATTGGCCTCCAGCCTTCCAGAAGATGAGGAAGATTTCCGATAGGGAGCCAAACGGCAGCCGTGGGGGTCTGTACGGTCCCGTGATGTTTATCCGTATAGACCCCTCGGCTTCCCCCCTACCCCTCCCCCCCCCCTCTTCTATCAAGGATCGCCGCTGTGAACCAAAGCGATCCTAACGCAACAACCATCAACAGTTCACACCATGCACATATCAAGGACACTCGCCGAGAGTGAAAATAATTTGAGACTTCATGTCTGCCCATCCAGACCTGACTTTATAGACATTCAACCATTGTTCTCTGACGGAACAGCAATTCGACCCTCAACCCGTTCCACTCCAGCAGTAGTAGTCCCTGCCTTTGAGAGGAACGGGGAAGTGTCGAAGATTGCGTGGGACGCAGTCTCCTTCAGCAACCAACAGATATCTATCAGTGGCATCCCTCTTCCTACCTATACGAGAACAATCCATGCGGTTTTACCTGAGCAAGAGAGGGCAGCCTTTGGTGGGAGAGAGGATAGAAGATCGTTACGCTCGGCAGGCCAATCCTTTACTGAGTGGATGCCGTAGAGGAAGAGTCGACTGAGCAACGAACAGAACAGAGTAAATCTGGTACAAGGATCGTAGCGGCTGTTACATCGTTGTACTAACCATGCAGAATATCATGTCAACTATTTCAGGAGAGTCACTATGACCCCCAACGGAATCACAATTGGGGCAGATGGTTTCTACCATCCGGCCAGTGAAGAAGAGCTAATTGCTTTAGTAAAGAAGGCCAACCAAGAAGGGCTGTTGCTCCGCGTGCGTGGCTCAGTCCACTCGGTTGCCTGTGCTATCTACACCGATCCCTGCACCGAAGATGACAATCATGTTGAGAAGCAGACGCCACCCGACACCGAGAATCTGAACGTAATGCTCGACCAATACCGGAGCTTCCGCGTGGTTGACCAAGAACAGATGTTGGTGGAGGCCGACGCAGGAATCAACTTGGGCATTGATCCTTCCGACCCAACCCACACCTCGACATTAGAGAACAGCCTTCTCTACCAACTTTGGAATGACTACGGCTGGACCCTCTCCGATCTCGGGGGCATCACCCACCAGACAGTGAGTGGATTTGTCTCCACTGGCTCTTCCGGTGGATCGCTCACCTACTCGATTAACGAGAACCTCTACGCATTTCGGATGATCGACGGCGCAGGGAACGTCTACGAAGTAAGCCGCGAAGACACCTCTCCCGACGAGTTCAACGCCGTCGCCCTCTCGATGGGATTGCTCGGCGTGATCTCCAAGATCACCTTCAAGTGTGTGCCAACATTCAACATCAGCGGACAGGAGGCAACCACCACCTACGATGAAGCGTTGGTGGACCTGTTCGGGGACGGAAGTGAGAGGCGACCGAGCTTCGAGACATTCCTGAAAGATGTTGAGTACACCCGTCTGGTCTGGTGGCCACAGCGTGGAGGAGAAAGAATCATCGTCTGGCAGTGCCAGCGAATTGCTCCGCAGTATGGTTTTCGTCCGGTTCACTATCAACAGTTCGGCAACTACCCGGAGATCTCCGAAGTAGCGATCTCGATCTTCTATACGATCATCGGCAACCTCGACGATCTCTCCGCAGCAAAGCCGAAACTTGAGGAGACCTTCGACCAACTTGAAGGTGTTCTACAACTCTTCTTAGCGAAGAAGGAAGACCTCGGCGAGTTCGGGAAGATCATGGCAGATGTGCTAACAAAAGCTTTGGAGTTCGGGATAGACGCAGCAATTGATCTGCTGATTCCCCTTGCCTCAATTATCAAGGCCCTCTTGCCAGATATTTTCCCGATTGTCCTCGGCATCTTCATGCCTTTGGACTCAACAAAGAAGGGGATGCAGAAGGGTGAACCACAAAGTTTCCGCGATTACGGCTGGCACGGTCTGCCAATGGATGGCCAGGCAAGCGATACGCTAATTCCAACCGAGTTCACAGAAATCTGGCTTCCTATTGGACGGACAGAAGAGGTGATGAACATCCTGAACAACTACTTCACCGAGCCGAAGTCGAAGCACGAAGCACTGAGGCGAACAGGAACATATGCTTGGGAACTTTACGGAGCCGGGCCGACTGATATCTGGATGAGTCCTTCCTACAGCAACGGAAACGACGAGTGGAAAGATGGCGTCTTCCGGGTTGACCCCTACTGGTTTGCGGGGAATGCCGGGAATCCGGCAGAAGTGTTCTACCCACAACTCTGGAATTTGCTCCGGCAGAACAACATCCCCTACCGTCTCCACTGGGGAAAATATCAGCCAATTGTCACCGAGGGAGACCCAGATGGTTGGGTTGCCTTCTTCAAGAGCCAATATGAGAAGTGGGATGATTTCTTAGCAAAGCGTGCGGAGAAGGATCCGAACAATATCTTCTTGACTGATTATTGGCGCGATAGATTTGGGCTGTGGAGTCTGCCGAAGCCTTCACCGAAATCGTAATACCGAGTTCACGAACGGTATTCACGGTATACAGTACGCCGTATACGATTTCTGTCACTCAGAATGAAGTGACACGGAGTGAAGGTCTCACGGTTTATCAAACAGCATTGCTGGACTACGTCACGTAGCAAAAGAATTGGGACGGACTTGTAGAGATAGAATCTCTCGTCCGTCCCGATTCGTTTTTTCTGTGGGATGTCCCCTCATACCGAATTCACTTAGCGAAGACGTAAGTCTCCTTTCTTCGCCCTCGCCCGATCCCGGGCGAGGGGAGCCACAGAAGGGAATACACGCCTTCCTATTCAACAATACGTCTTCCTTACTTGAATTTGATATTAGATGACAGCTCCGATTTAGCCCGCATTAGGCTAAGCCTCCATTGAAGAGGGGACTGATTGTTCAATCATCTGTTTGGCTAATTCCATTGAGGCTCTGGTACGCTGGCGCAGTAGGTAGGCAATAATTGGCCGGAGCAGTTTCGTTAATAGTCCCTTCTTTAAAATCAGGGTATTTGTTTGCGTCCACAACGTCCCATAGTCTCGCGGTAGATAACTCCAAGAACCGCCACCCCCCTCGACAATACACGACTCTGTGTTGACCATTGCCAAACTTGACTTGTTTGGTCGGTCATCAAGCTTATATCTAAACTTGGCTCTTAGGTTCCCTTTCCCTTTTACTTCAACTATCCGCGTCGGCTTATCTTGAATAACTGTCGCGGTGATGATTGACTTGTCCCACACAACCCTCCTCTCATAGTCTTGCGTGAAATCCCAAACGATCTCCGGAGAAGTGGCGACAAAAACTGTCTCCTTTACGGTCACCAAATTCTTCACGTTCCAATTCTCCTTACCAGATCAATGCTTATCTGTCCGAATCTGTTCCACACGCTACCTTTCATTTCATCGAAGGTTCCGCAGCTTTCTCTTCACCAGCTTCGAGCGAACCGACTCCACACTCTTGTCGGCACGGAGCAACCCGAACCCTTGCATCTCCGGTGCTACTCCCTTTATTGGCTCGGCAGATCGCTGCATGATATTCTTCACTTCAGCCGGGGTCAACGCTGGGTTTGCCTCCAACATCTGTGCTACTACCGACGAAAGAATTGGGGCAGCAAAGGAAGTTCCGTCGACATGCTTGTAGTTCGTGTTGATCTGCTTTTCTACACGAATCCGCTCTAACACCAACGACCGCGCTCTAAGCGGGGTCTTGGCAGATAGGAGTTCCTTTGTAATTCCAGTCTCACGAGCCAACACCGGAATGCTCCGCATTAACGCATCATCCTTCGCACCTGCCATATAGAAGAGTGCTTCGGCCTCCCCCTTCACCCCTGTTCGCAGAAGAATTGGAGCGGCCACCCAGATAGCTGGACCGAGAAGTTCTGGCTTTCGTGCTCCGCTCGGCGTCTTTCCATAGGAACTATGCCAGAATTCGTGGCTCTTCCAGTCACCTGAGTTGTGGTCGTTATATCCCCCAACTGTGATGGCCGACGGAGCTGACCCAGGTGGAACGAGAGGACGAGAAGGATTGTTTCCAGAGGCTGCCACCACCACCACTCCTTGCCGCGTAAGTTCTTCAACCAACGCAATCACCGGATGGCGCATCGAGCGTGTTGTTTCGTCAACCCCGAGCGAAAGGTTAATCACTCGAACGTTGTACTTCTTGTGGTTCTCCAACAACCACTCCAACCCTCTCTTCACTTGTGGCGTTCGTATGTGGTGCTCCGGCGTCATCGTCTTCACGAAGACAAGTCGAGCGTCGGGGGCAATGCCACGGTAGTATCCATCGGAGAGGTGTCCACTTCCGGCAGCCACAGTTGCGGCCATTGTTCCGTGCCATGCAGAGATTGGAGGCTCCTCAGAAAAATCTCGTTCAAAATCCCAGACTTCTTTCCCCTTCACAGCATCGTAGACTGCGAGGACGCGGTTAACTGGCAAGATCAGGTCGGGGTGGGGAGCAAAGCCGGAGTCGACGAAGGCAATGGTAACTCCTGCTCCGGTATAGTGGGGGGAGGCGTTCACCCGTTCCGGTGTCGAGAGAATGGGAGAGGAACCGAGAACAGGATCAACGTAGTGAGGCTCACCGCGACGTTTCACAATCTGCATACGTTGCAGTTCTCTCTCCCCTTCTTCAAGACATGATCGACAGAGGAGAGCATCTGGTGTCAACGTTGGGTTGCGCCCGAGAAGATAGAAGTAGAGGAGTGTTACCTGCGAGCTTTCATACTCTTGCAGCGGAATTAGCTCAGATGATTTCAGGGATGTTGAGCATCGTTGACACTCCTCTCCCCTCTTCGAACTACTACTTCGCCCACTCTCATCTTTTCGATTTGATCCCTTCGCCACGCTTTGTATACTCCCCTCAATCTCTATTGCGTCAATTGTGCTCATGCCGGAATATACTTCAATCTACCAATGCGTCAATCGAACCGATCAACTCACCGTGCATTTTACGCACTTACATTTCCTCGATCTACTGAAGCTGCTATCGCCAACCTAATAGCAGAGCTACGCGCTCACGATGGTGGGATAGTCCGGTGGACTCCAGAAGAGAATCTTCACGTAACGCTTCGCTTTCTCGGAGAACTCTCCACCGACACCTTCAGGAAAGCGCGGCAGGTAATGAAACAGACGGAACTCCCCCACACTTGCCATCTCCGCTTTGGGGAAATCAATGGACTTCCTTCGCTCAGTCGCCCGAACGTGATTGTGCTCGATCTTGAGGGAGTAACCGAAGAAGATCAAAAGCATTTAACGGACCTTCAACGAACAACGGAATCGTTCGCGCGAACAATTGGACTACCACCGGAAGAACGAGCCTTCCGTCCCCACGTGACACTCGGAAGAGTCCGCCGCGACCAACAGATTTCGGAAAGTCTACACTCGGCAGTAGAAAACCTTCACCCTGTAATTCCAGAGGTTGAAATAAGTGACTTGGTCTTAATAGAAAGTTTCCTGTCGCGAGAGGGGGCAAGGTATCGGGTAGCCGAGAAGTGTTCTCTCACTTGGTGAACCTTGGTGTTCTTGGTGGTGATATTCTTCCCAGAGAGAATTACCACCAAGGGCACAAAGAAGCACCAAGAAGAATTATTCTTCGAAGTGTTCCATCTTTCCTTGCAAGGCTTTCAGGAGTCTGGCGCGCGCGCGGAAGAGGTGTGCTTTCACAGTGCCGAGGGGTAGATCAAGCTCTTCTGCGATGTCTTGATACTCCATCTCTTGATTATGGCGCAGCTCGATCACAATCCGGTACTTCTCTGGAAGATCGGCAATTGCCTGCTTCAGGATTTCCGTCCGTTCTTTCGCTGTCATCGGTGCATCGGGCAACGGAGCGTCGGCGTCGGGCAACTGCATCTCCATCTCCCCCTTGCTCGTCCGGATCGGCTCATCATACGAAACCGTTTTCAGCCGCCGCTTCCGCAAGTAGTCAATGCAGTTGTTCGAGGCAATCTTGTAGAGCCACGTAGAAAAGGCGTACTGGAAGTTGAAGCTCTTCAGCGACGAGAAGGCCTTGATAAAGGCTTCTTGCGTCAGGTCCTCGGCATCAAGTTGATTCCGCACCATCTTGAAGAGCATCGCGTTGAGCGACCCCTGATATTTATCGCGAAGTCGCGCAAAGGCAGCCTGGTCTCCGTCGAGTGCTCGACGAACCAGAGCATGATCTTCAGCGCGGTTCTGTTTGCTCCGCTCTTCTTTCGAGATAGAATCCGGTAGTGACATCACCCCGAAATTAGCCTTTTCATTCGAAACAGCGAGGGCTTCCTCAATCTCTCCCTGCCACAAATGATTGTTAGTCTTTCGGATGCGAGGTATCTTGAGGAACTATGAACATTTACACAGCACTTCGGCTCCCGTTCCTAACGCTAACGGGATTCTTGATTCTATCATCGCTCGTCGCTGGATGCAACTCCGGCAAAGAGGGAAAGCAGCTCACAAAAGAGAGGGGTGGAGAAGAGGTAAAACTCTCAGCCTTCCACCCAATTCTCGACGCCCAAGTTCACGAAGATGACTCACTCTTCCTGATCAGCCTCATCACCTTGAAAGATGAAGGCTTTTTGCTGGAGGGGGATATGATAGGTCCAGTAGCAGAGTTTGTGCGAGAGCACGGAGGAGTGGAGAGACCAGACTCTGTACTACTCGGCATGACATATCGCCAACTGCTGAACGCAGCCTTAGTTGTTGACCTATCAACAGAGTATGGTTACGACCCAACCAACTGTGATGGGTGCAAGGATTCTATCTTGATCTACCTTCCTGGAACAGATGCCCGCCTTTTTGTTGGGAAGGGACGCAAGGGATTGCAGGAAATGATTCGCGAGGCACTTGCGTCGGATGAGGTTGCCGAAAAGTATCGGGAGGCTCCCTACAACCGGGAAATCGACTCGGTAAATTGGCAGTCGACAATCAAAAAGATATCGACTGAACAGAAAGAAGTATTCGACGGCGTACTCTTCGGCAACATCATGCTTGCGGTGAGTCAGGAAGGAAAAGATCCGAGCAAATACACCTACGGCCACATTCTAACCGTCATCGACAGAGTCAAACGGATGCCGGAGTTCGCCGAGGTACGGAAATACCTGACAAACCTGACATCTGATACGAGTACATCACAACCATAACTATAGATAAAAGATAAAACGGGCATGGAGAGAACTTTTGAAATGAAGACCTATGGTGCATTTGGCTTTGCTTTCTTACTGATAGCAAGTCTGACAGGTGGAGCAGGATGTAGCAGTAGCAGCTCAAGCAACACCACAACCGAGAAAAAAGAAGTAAGCCGAGCCGACAAATTTGACAACAGTCAACCTCCCCAACTTGCGGAAAATCCGATGGGGGAACAACCACCTCTTACCATACCGGGGGCAGTAGTGAAAACAACAAGCGATACCATCAAGACGATGAGTGGCCTACAGTACATCGAGCAGCAGAAGGGGACAGGAAAAAAAGTAGAGGCTGGAATGAGAGTAAAGGTCGACTACGCAGGTTTTTTAGCTGACGGCACAATTTTCGACACGTCGATGGAAGATGTCGGCAAAGCACACAACTTCGATCGTAGTGGGTATCCGTTCGAGCCGATTGAGTTTATTGTCGGGAATGGACAGGTAATCCGTGGTTGGGATGAGGGGTTGACAACAGATATGAATGTTGGTGGGCGTCGTCGCCTAATTATTCCTCCCGATCTGGCATACGGCACACGCGGACGCCCTCCCGTTATCCCACCGAGTGCCACCCTCATCTTCGACATCCACGTCCTCGAGGCTGAGTAATGGACACTGACCCGCATATAGATCAGAAACGTCGTCTGGATGCGTCGGGAGTAAGGCGTTTTTACGCGGAGAAATTCCGTTCACCTCGACGCCCCCCCACGGTGAACATGGCCATACTGATTGGCATCATCGCCGTTGTACTCTTTCTGATCTGGCAGTTTTTCTTTACCCGTCCAACTCTCTTCACCGAAGAGTTCAGTTTGGCTCAGGCGGTAGAAGAGATTGAAGAACTGACTACGGTTCGAAGTCATCTCCGCTTTACGGTAGTAGTCCGTGAGGAGTCGGGGAATTTGGTAGTACAGCGTTTAGCCGACCAAGCTGGAGAGATCAACATGCAGGATATCGGCTCGATGCTCTTCCACGATCCAACCCTCCTTGCTGAACTTCACGCTGTGGCAACATATGGGGTGAAGCTTGACGATATCGAGAAGAGGATAACCAACCACGGAGATTCTCTTCACGTGAGCCTCCCCCCATCTGAGTTGTTGGACGTAAAGATTGTAAATGCTGATACCCGAATCATCGCCCAACTGAAAGGTCTGTTCCGGAGTGAGAACAACGAGTTGTTGCTGGCCGCCTCACAACGCGGAGAAAGTTTCGCTGAAGAGTTCGCCCGCACAGATGCCGCCTCACTGGAATTGGCAACAACGAAGGCTCGGGAGATTATCGGACTTCTCGCAAAGCAGGCTGGAAAAGAGACCACCTTTACTGAAGAATAACATGGGGAGAGGAGCATGATTATCACAAAGACTCGAAAGGAAGTGATTGCCGTGAAGCAGGAAGATCACGCTGCCTTCGCCGGATTCCTGCTGGAGCGTTGGAGCGACCACGGATTCAAGCATGATTCACGCCGTGAGGTAATCATCCGGGCAACCCAGCTGCACGACAATGGGTGGAGAGAGTTCGACGCCGCTCCTCGCCTGGATAGCAAAACAGGACTTCCAGTTGACTTTCGGAAGATTACGCCGGAGGAAACAAGTGAGATTTGGATGCGGGGATCGCAACGCTTTGCTGTCGAGGAACCCTATCTGGCACTCCTTATCACCCACCACGCATATGCGCTACACGAACATGCTCACAACCGATCTGGAGTCTGGAACGACTTCTTCGTTACCTTAGCTCGCCAACGGGCATTCCTCCGCGACTCGCTCGGACTAACCCACAACGATATTGAGCATGGCTACTCATATCTCCGAATGGCCGACTGGTTTTCGCTGAAGTATTTTACCGAGCCAAAGCTTGGGGCAACACGTCCAGCACAATATGCCGGATATAAACTTGTGCGGGAAGATGACTCCTTCCTCTTCCGTCCCTACCCTTTCATCGAACATGGTATTCGGTATCAGATACCTGTCTACGTGCTGAACAAGAAGGGATATACGAGTGAAGCCGCGCTCCAGGAAGATTTGCAGGAACCGGAGATGCGGGAAATTATCTTGAATCCTCTCGGACTGTGATCACTCCCTCGGTATACAGTGGTAGGCCACTTCTGATTCTCGACGGGGATCTCCCCTCCGAGAAAATCATGCGGGAGTTGATCTTGGAACACTCACCACTCATCGCTGCCGACGGTGCAGCGGCGCAGCTTCGGAACTACAAGATTCGTCCCGACATAATCATTGGCGACTTCGATTCGTTAGGAGATGAACGCTTCGATCCCTTCTTTGCAGGCACAGAGTTAATCGAGGATAAAAGCCAACAGACTTACGACGGAGAGAAATGTCTTGCTTGGATTCTGAATGCCGGACACAACCGGGTAATGGTAGTGGGAGTTGGGGGAGGAATGATCGACCACGTCCTGAACAACTTCTCCCTTCTGGCAAAGTTTGCCGACAAGCTCTCCATTTCCACACGTCAAGAAGATTCCATCGGCTACCTTGTCACCTCCTCACTCTCAATAGGAACCAACCCGGGAGAGCGAATCTCCCTGATTCCACTTCCCGCTGCGCAACTACAGACAGAAGGTTTAGAGTGGAATCTCGAAGGGGAAGAGCTATCACTCGGCAGAAGAGAGGGGGGATCGAACCGGGCAGTTGGCTCAGAGGTTCGGGTTGACGTAGCAACGCAGATTCCCCCCGGCTGTGTAGCCCTCTTCCACTATCCACTGGTGTCAGAATAGACTCCCTAATTAGCAGCCTCCCACCCTTAGCGCTCTTTGAATATCACTACCTCGCATTAACACCCCGATTCATCGGGGTGCTCTTGAGTCTCAGCGGAGGAGCAAACGGCTTCAAGCCGTTTCTTGCCCTGTCTTCTTTTCAATCCCGCCGACTAAAAGTCGGGGGTTACTATGAGTCGAGAGCACAATGTCTATTACTAATCCTGAAGCGCACGATACTCTGCTCATCCTTACAGGCATTGCTTTGTGTAGAGGCATTTCTAATCCTCTCAGATCACCAACATCTTGAATAGGACTTCGAATCTTTATATAGTGGTCTTTCAATAATGTTGCCTCTCCCAAACAGGCAGAAAATCCAACCAGAAGCACGACACCTGCACTGAGGATATACAGTTTTGCCTTCTCCTCCTTTTTCTTGACGTGGAATATCGACGCCAAAATGAGATTCGCAAGGAGATGAAGCCCGATTGCAAACATCATCTGAAGCCTATATTCGGCATCCACATAGTAAGCGATCTCCTGAGGTGGAAAATGATTGCTCCAGAACTCAATACTGATAATGAAGGTATAGACCACTAAAACTACTATGTTGAGGCCGAGGATTTTCATAGTCTGCTATGAATCATTTGACGTTTTGCTTCAGGAAGATTTCCGCAATTCTCTCACGTCATCAACATTGCACCACCCCAACAGGCAGAGAATCCAACCACGAGAACTGCACCGGCACTGAGGAGATACCACTTCGCTTCCTCTCGCTTTTTCTTCGTGAAGAAGGCCAGTGAGATAAAGAGATTCAAGAACGTCTGTAGCCCAATCGCCCCCATTAAAAGGATTGCCTGGCCGAGGTATCCATAATTGTCTGGTCCTGGCGGAGTGCTGATTCCCAATACAATGTTGATAGCAAGGGTGTAGATTACCAGAATTACAATGTTGATGCCGATAATTTTCATAGTGAACTACAAATAGAAAATATCACTCCCCAAACAACTTGAGAACCCAACCCCCGGTACTTCTCCGGCTGTCAAGTAAATGATTGCCGAATAGACCGCGAGCAAGGTTACGTTCACTATAGCAACTCTACCCTTCATAGATCACCCCCTGCTCCCCTTTAAGCTGTTCCAGATATTCCTCCTTCTCATCTCTGTAGAAAAGATTCATCGTCTCAAAGGGGATAATCCGCCCATCCTTGTGAACAATGTGAACGCACGACTTCTTGATTGCCCGGACATCGAAGTCGTAGGCGTCCATGAAGTTCATGATGATGATTCGGAAGAGGTTGCTGTAGCTGAAGCCGGTGGCAATGATCTCCGGCAGACAGCAGAGAAGGTGGTGGAAATCACCCTGCACAGCATCTACTGAAACCCCTGTGCTGAACATCTTCAACACGTGCGAGTGAAGCTCTGGGTCTTGTTCGTAGACAATGGTATTACGCGAATTGTTCAGCAGAACGTCAGGATCAATCAGGCGAGTCAGAGGAACAACCTCATCTTTCAGCTTCAGTGCGTAGCCCATTACCAGGGCGTCAGGATTACAGGGGACTGGAATCAGATCGTTCGGAGCAAAGACATCTGTCTGCTCTAAAATCGAGGTCCGAACATCAGTCAAAGTCAGTCGGTCGGTTGCCGGGTTAAAACCTTCAAGGCGTCCTGCAACTTGAGTTGGCTGAAAGGTAACGCCACGCACAGCTGGCTGCTCTAACGCAAACTCGATAATCTTCCCAACCTCATCATCGTTTACTCCTCGCTGAAGCGTAACCACAAGGGTCGTGGAAAGATTGAACTCGTTCAAGTGTGCTAACGCTTGCCTCCGCACCTCTGTCAAATCTTTCCCACGTAGCTGTTCCAATCCCTCGCTCTTAAATGAATCGAACTGAAGGTAAATCTCAAAGTCCGTCATGTAGGTGGCAAGCTTTGCCGTGAACTCTCTATCCTTGGCAATTCTCACACCGTTCGTGTTTACCATCAGGTGCTTGATTGGCTTCGACTTTGCCAGATCGAGAATCTCGAAGAACTGTGGGTGAATTGTTGGCTCTCCCCCACTAATCTGCACAACGTCCGGCTCCCCTTCACTTGCTACAACAATATCGAGCATCCGGTCAATCTCCTCCAACGTCCGGTGGCGTCCATAGGTCGGCGATGACCCGGCATAGCAAGTTGGGCAAGTTAGGTTGCACCGGTCGGTTACCTCAATCAAGGTGAGGCAGGAGTGTTGTTCGTGATCGGGACAGAGTCCACAGTCGTAAGGACATCCAAACTCCGTTCTGGTAATCGGCATCGCCGGATATTCGGATGCCTTGTTGTAGTTCCGGAGCCGCTTATAGTACTCGATGTCGGAGGCAATCAAGACGTTCGTAAAGCCATGCTCCGGACAACTCTTCCGCATGAAGACATTCCCATCTTGAAAGACAATTTTAGCGTCGACTTTCCGAAGACATTCTGGGCAGAGGCTGACGGTGAAGTCGTAGTAGGTGTAGTTTCGGGTTTCAGGCATGGTGACGTTGCATAAGTGTTGATCGGGATTGAAAGAGAGCAATCAGTGTGCGACTATAATACAGCAGACCAAGAAAGCAAACAATCTGGATTGTCGTCAAACCAAAATCAAATCGGAAGCCGGGTTTCAAGAAGCCGACGAAGAACCGGTAGGCGAGGTAGGCAATCATAAAGAACTCGAATCGGAGTCCCTCCCGCAATTTGTACCTCTTCTCCAATTGAACGAGTCCGAACCAGAGCAAGAGCAGAAAGCAAATTTCGTAGAGAGGGAGAGGGTGGCGAGAGATGCCATCACCAAGGTTCATCCCCCACGGAAGGCTCGTCCCCAGTCCATAGGTTGGCTCAGCAACTCCGGCAGTGAAACAACCAACCCGACCGATTGCGATTGCGAGAATGAGGGGGAAGGTGAAGAGATCACCAGAAGAACGCTCTATGCCGAGAATCTTCTTGGTGATCTCCACAAAAAGCAAACCGCCGAGCAACCCACCCACGATTGTCTTATTTGCGAAGTAGAACCAGATTGGATGAGGCTCACTGAAGAGGAAAACTGGATCTTCCAAGTTCCCAACGATACGTGAGAATAAGAACGCTCCGAACGCTGCTCCAATGAGGATCCAGACACGGTTTTGCGAGTTGATAGGGTCTTCAGCATCCTTTCTCAGGTAGAGATAATAGCGGAATCCAACGAAGAAAGCAAGCGTTTCGAAGATCAGGTGAAGGTTAACTGGCACTCCCCCCACCGTTGGCTGAATTGGAAAATCCATATACTCTTGTTGGCGATGATTGTCTTGCGAAGAACTTACTTCATCTGCTCCAACAAAACATTGCTTGTACATACAAGCAATGTTTTTATCTTTGCCCCATGCCAACAAACAACTCACAATTTTGCAACTGCCTCCACTATACAGCCACAGCATTTGCCCGGAAAATGAACGGTCTGGCAGAAGAGGCATTCGCTGGGACAGGGTTAGCCCCCTCCTACGCATTCCTCCTGATGGCTGCGAACCGCCACCCCGGTATTACGCCAACGGAATTGAGTGGAGAGCTAATGCTCACCCCCTCGACAATCACCCGTCTTGTGGAAAAACTTGAGGCAAAAGGCTTCGTTCAGCGAAAAACGCAGGGGCGGCAGACCGAAGTTCACCCAACGGAGAAGAGTCTGGCACTCGACCAACAGCTCAGAATCTCCTGGAAGAACCTCTACCAAGAGTACACAACCTTGCTC